>CALZIJ010000021.1 GCA_945787655.1 Nitrospiria bacterium
GCACTGCATGAAGAAACAGGTGTTGGATTTATCAAAGAAATGGGAATAACAGTTTACCGCACCAACCTGAACGGCGATTTCAAACCGAAACAGCTAGAAAAAATATACGACGACGATGTACGGGACGCTGTTCGGGCACATCTGGAAAGATATAGCAACAACCCGAAGGAGGCCTTTACGAAACCCGTTCTCCACAAAAACGGAAAGACGCAGATCAAACGGGTACGAATCGTACAATCCAAAACCACCCAAAAGAAACTCGAAAAAATAAAATATGGCGTGAAAGACAAACAAGGCAAGGTTTTCAAATGGCTCGCTTACGGCAATATGCACCATGTGGAAATTCTCCGTCACGAAGAAACCGGGAAATACAGCGGTGTTTTTGTGACGATGATGGAAGCCAACCGTCGCGCTAAAGTGGAGGCCAAACGCCGGGCCAGGAAATTAGCGGACCCCAAAGAATCGATCATCCATAGCAACCACGGAGACCAATATACCTTTGTCATGGCCCTGCATATCAACGACATGGTCAGTGTTGAAAAAGAAGGCCAGCGTGTTTTCTATCGTGTGCAAAAATTGGATTCAGGGAGCAATCGCATCATCCTCCGACTTCACACAGCGGCAAAAATTGATACCAAATCGGAAGAAGTTTATTTCGGCATACATAATGCGTCATTCGAAAAATGGAAACTGAAGCTCCACAAAATCAACGCCATTGGGAAACTGATCCAATGATCAAGCGCATTGTCGATATCAGCGACGCGGCTTACCTTCATTTGAAACACAGGCAATTACTGATCGACAAACAAGGCATCCCGGCCGCGCGCATCCCCATTGAAGATTTGGGGGTGTTGATTTTGCAACATCCCGCCATCGTCATCAGCCAATCGGCTATTATCGCCTGTCAGGAAAACAATGTCGTCATCGTGTTTTGCGACGCGCGGCATCTCCCTTATTCCGTCATCCTGCCACTCACTGAAGGAAACAGTCTGCACGCCAAAATACTGAACCGACAGTGCAAAGTCACCCTCCCTACGAAAAAGCGACTTTGGAAACAGATTGTACAGCAAAAAATTGCCGCGCAGGCCAGGACACTCCATTCGCTTGGTGAAAATGCGAAACCGCTTGAACATCTTTCCAGACAAGTGAAAACCGGTGATCATGGTAATCACGAAGCCCAAGCCGCGCAGAAATACTGGCCGCTGCTCATGGGGACGTCTTTTCGCCGCCGGACAGGGGAAGACGGGATTAACGCCTTGCTTAACTATGGTTACGCCATCCTGCGGGCGGCAGTGGCCCGCGCGATTGTCAGCAGCGGCCTGCACCCTGCAATCGGCTTACATCACCACAACCAGTACAACGGTTTGTGTTTGGCTGATGATTTAATGGAGCCTTTCAGACCGTGGGTTGATCTTCGGGTCCGCACAATGGCCGCAGAAAATCCGGATGCCAAAATCAACACAGAAACCAAGAAAACCCTGCTGAGCCTGTTAAGTACACCCGTCGAGATGAAAGGAAAAACGATGCCCATGATGGTCTCCTGTCATTACATCACGGCGGATCTCAAACGGGCATATGAAAACAGAGAGGAAAAACTGATATTTCCCCGGCTCCTGTACGAGGACACCCAATGACCTTCGGAGGCATGAATACGATGTGGATTATCGTGATGTTTGATCTCCCGACGGATACGAAGAGAGCGAGACAGGAATATACCCGATTTCGAAAAGAGCTTCTTGAAGACGGCTATACAATGATGCAATATTCCGTTTACATGCGCCATTGTGCCAGTGAAGAAAATGCACAAATGCATACGGCAAGGGTCAGGGCCAGCCTGCCGCCGGACGGAGAAGTACGCATCGTGAAAATTACAGACAAACAGTTTGAAAAAATCGAGGTTTTTTATGGCAAAAAGAGAAGACCGGTTGAACCGGCCCCCATGCAGCTTGAGTTTTTCTGACGGGAGAATCATGGATTCTCCTGTCAGATCAAGTACTTAGCTTGCAGAACAATTGTAACCGACTAAGGTCTTTCTGCAAATCACAACACAGGTTTGTTAATGGCCTATCAATGTGTAATTGTAACCGACTAAGGTCTTTCTGCAAATCACAACTAACGCTGCCTTGATATCCCTCTTTTGCGAATTGTAACCGACTAAGGTCTTTCTGCAAATCACAACTGGGGTCGCGTCACTACATTAAATATGAGAATTGTAACCGACTAAGGTCTTTCTGCAAATCACAACCAGCTACAGGCAACAAACAAAGTCCTGACAATTGTAACCGACTAAGGTCTTTCTGCAAATCACAAGGTAACAGATACAGTATATTTTAGCTATTGGGCTGCCTACGGCTGATTGACCTTTAAATGAATCAATCCATTTTCCATTAACATTCGGCATTGACATTGCCATGCCTCTCCCAATAGGGTGTCAAGTTCAAATTCCCTTTGAGCGCTTTGATGAAAAACAACTTTACGGGTACAGGCCTATTTTTTTCGGTTTTATTTATCTTGGTGTTGTTTTTCTCGACGGATCCCGCTTCGGCACAGGAACCCCCGAAGCAGACCCTCACGGCCATTTCTGCGGCCGATGAAAAAATAGACATTGACGGGCTGCTCAACGAAGGACTTTGGCAAACCGGGGAAGCTGCGGCGCAATTCACACAACATGAGCCGAATGTGGGCGCGCCTGCTGTGGCGCTTTCCTTTGTTCGTATCGCTTACGATGAAGCCGCCCTTTATATCGCGGCACAGCTAAACGATCCGGCGCCGGACGCGATTGAGGCGGATGAACGCCAAGAAGACGGCTTGTTTAATCGAAGTGACGCCTTTGCGGTACTCATCGACACCTTTCACGATCATCAAAACGCCTTTTTCTTTGAAACCAATCCGCTTTCAGCCGTCTCCGACGCGCTGGTCAGTCAGGAAGGCGCACAAATCAACCGCGACTGGGACGGGGCCTGGACGGTGGCCGCACGACGGACACCGTCGGGCTGGTCTGCGGAATTTCGCATTCCCTTTGAAACGCTCCGCTTTCGACCCGGCGAGGCACAAACCTGGGGCATCCAGTTTAGACGCCGGGTGCCGCATTTAAAGGAGGTTTCCTTTTGGAATCCGCTCACCTCGGAACAGGACTTTTTTGAAATCTCGCGCTCAGGCCATTTACAGGGCATTCAGGCCACGCAGCGCATCCGGCCTTTAATCATCAAACCCTATGGCAAAGCGTCTTATCAAAAAGACACGACGGGAGGAAATGATGTTTCAGACACCGAATTTGACGGGGGCATGGATATCCGTTACCGCTTCCGCACCAACCTGACCCTGGATTTAACTTACAATACGGATTTCGCGGAAACGGAAGTGGACCGCTTTCAAGCCAATCTCACCCGCTTTCCGCTCTTTTTTCCGGAAAAACGCGAGTTCTTTTTGGAAGGCAAGGGGTATTATGATTTTGGCCTCTCCGGCCGGGTGCAGCCCTTTTTCAGCCGACGCATTGGATTGGTTAACCGGGAAGCGGTTTCAATTGAGGGGGGAGGAAAAATGAGCGGAAAGGTCGGCCCGTACGGGATCGGGACACTCTATATGGAAACTGAATCAGAACACGGCAATCCGGCTGAGCGTTTTGGCGTACTCCGGTTTTCAAGGGATTTAGGGCTCCGCTCCAATATCGGACTGATCGCAACAGACCGGAAAGCCAAAGGTCAAAAAAATAAAGAAACCCTGGGTTTTGACGGAGTTTTTGCCCCGCACCCCAATCTCAGCACGAATGGTTTTTGGGTGTCTTCCGACAGCGATGACCCCACGGAACGCGGAGAAGCCTCCTTTGGCGAGATCAACTGGCGTGACCCTTTTTGGCGGATTAAATTAAACCACCTTCGCATTGACGAACCGTTTGACCCGGCGTTGGGCTTTGTTCAACAAACTGACTTGCATGAAACAGTGGGGTATATCGATTTTCGAACCCAGCCGGAAGGCGGGATGGTGCGGGAATATGGGTTTAAAACCGAGATGACCTACCAACGGGATACGCAAGGAAATTTTCTTTATCAAAGCAATTACAACCGTTTTCAGGCGGATTTTCGCTCAGGAGATTTCTTATTGATCAGCATCGATCCACAACGGGAGCGCCCTGAATCCTTCGAACTTCGGCCCGGCATCACGATCCCTGAGCAATCGTATGAATACAACCATACCAATATTATTTTTGTCAGCGATGTCCGGCGCCCGGTTTCTGGGGAATTTGATCTTTTATGGGGCGGCTATTACGGGGGTCGACGCACTTCGCTGGATCTTTCCTTGACCATGGCGCCCGGTGAAGGCATCAAAATCGGGCTGGGCTGGGAAGTCGACTGGATTCGCCTCCCACAGGGGGACTTTTCTTCGCAAATTCTTAATGCGGATGTGTCCTGGTCCTATAATAATCAATTACAGCTTCAGGGTTTATTTCAATGGGATAAGGAAGAAAATCTGTCGGCGGCCAATCTCCGGCTGTCCTGGGAATATCATGAACGGAGCTGGTTTTACTTCATCGTCAATCCGGCCCATCAACGGGACGGCGATACCTTGTCCATCCTCACAAAACTGACTTTTCAGTGGGAGCCTTTATAAAACCAAAAAACAATAATCAAGAACATCCCCCTCCGGCAAGAGAGCAAAATCCGTCTCCTGCTAATCATGAAAAATGGCCCCGAGCCCTATGCTGAATCGCGGGCCTGAACCTGAAGAATACCGGGATTCGGGAGGCCAAAGGTGAAGATGCCTTCTTTCCAATAAGGGGTATGTGCGCTCAGCCCCGCCTATTTTTCTCGACTGGCTGCCTTGAACAATGCCCACAACGGTAATCCGGCGCCCGCTTTTGTATATGGCCGGATCCAAAAAGCTGCTGTCGCTGATATAAAACCGACCCAATGAGTCGTCCGTCAAACGCGGGGATTTCCGGGCGTCAAGTGGTTTTTGTAGCAGCTCGATTTCAGAGTGGTCTTTTGATACATGAGTTTCGATGATCTCTCCACCCAGAAGAACATGCTTTCCAATGTAATTTTCCGGGTTTTTTAAAAGATCCTGAAAAGATACGAATGGATCAATCTTGGCATCAAGATCATCAGGAATAATCTTAGGGCCGCACGAAATCAATAAAAAACCCAGGAAAATATAAAAATAACCCCGTTTGATTCGAATTTTTGTATTGAAACACCCTAAACGATTGATCTGCATGAATTTCATAGCTTTATCTTACGCCAACAGGGGGCGAAGAAAACATTTTTTTATCTTTATTCTGACCAATTCCCGGCTTTTTACTTTAAAAAATATAAGTATAATTGACATTTTACAACAAAATGCTACATTTAAAGTGAACAAGACATCTCAATGAGAACCGACCGATAAGAGCAAAACCACCGTAAGGTGGTGACGCAAAGCTTCCGGTCCTGAAAACATGATTTATTTTCAGGAAAGCGGGGCTGCCGAAAATGGTGCTTTATAAAACCCATCTTTTCTTATCGGAAAAGGTGGGTTTTTTTTGGAAAAATGGAGGCAAAACAATGTATTGCTCAAAAACCCGGCTTGTAGGAAAATGTGTTTCCATTCTTTTAATTTCAATCCTTTGTCCACTCACGCCAACCGTGATCACCGGTCAGGACTATAAAATCGATAAAATCCGTTTGGCCGAGCTGAGAGAAATGGAAATACAACAGCAACAACGGGAAGAAGCCATCAGGGTAAAAGTCGAAATGCTCAAAAAAATACACACCATTTTAAAGAAATATCAAACCGGCCTCTCCTCTGAAATGGAAGACAAGATTGCAGAACTCATCTATGAAGAAAGTCAAACCTACGATTATGAACCCGAACTGATTATGGCATTGGTAGCGAAAGAAAGTTCTTTTTATAATTGGTCAAAATCCAGAAAAGGCGCGCTTGGATTAATGCAAATTCTTCCCAACACCGGAAAAGCGATTGCCCAGCTGAAAAATATCCCCTGGAAAGGGAAACAGACTCTTTTCGACCCTACATTAAATATCAAAATGGGAACACATTATCTTGCCATGCTGCATAAACGTTTTGGCAAAATAGAGGTCGCGTTAACCGCCTATAACTATGGGCCAGCCCGGGTCGCCAGCATGCAGGCGCGTGATCAGAAACTCCCCAAGCTCTATACCGCCCGCATTTTAAAAACGTATGAAAAATTCAAATCTCTCGAAACGGCGAATCCAGACCGTACCGACTTTTTTAAACTCTAAAACCCGTTATTTAAAATGATCCTAAAGCGTCCAGAATTTAAAATAGGAGGCCATCTTGAACTTAATCTTAAAAAAATCATCTGGTCATGAATATTTTGATATTGCGAAAATAGCGGGCAATGGATTCCGGTTTTCGGAATCCATAACACTGATACCAGACAAAAAAGCAAGAAAAGGAGAAAGATATCCCTGGCATACTGATTGCTTATTTATCTGATAGACTAGAAATATGACGTATAGGAGATGCAGCGGCCTGACCGCTCAAATAAAAATAAAAAAGGATGGAGCAAGAACCATGAGCCATGAAAAAAAACTGGCGACAATCACAACCCTGACGGGATTGTCTTTGATGATCCTGTTGATCTGGATTGCCGGATTTTGTGCACGCACCCTGCCCACGTTCATGCCTTAATTCAACAAGGCACTTAGAAATCAAGGGCGATCGTGTTTCAAGGTCTCCTCACCTAAACCAATTGAAAAAGACCGCCCAAACCCCGCGACATAACGCCCGCTTTCAGGCTTCAGTACAAAAAGATGAAAATCAGTCAATGTACGTAAAATATGCACAGTTTCCCCGAACTGCGCCTGAAAAGCGTCCATTTGTATAGTAAAATCAGGGGCCGCTCTCGCAATCTCATGCGCCTGACATTGAAACACAATGCGTTCACGGGCAAATGGATTTCTGGATTCAGATTCAGGACGAATAAACAAGACCGCCGCTTTGGGATTTTCAAGCAGATTTGCAGTATGCCGGGCCAGTTCGCTCACATAAATATAATAGTTTCCCGCTTGATCCCGCACAAAAGGCGCAACACTGATTTCTGGAAGACCTTGAAGCGAAGTGGTAGACAACGACAGGCTTTGTTGGGCATGAAGAAAAGCGCGATAACGCGCGGTTATTTTTGCCATCTCTTCAGCGCTTATTTCCTCCAAGACAGCCTCCGCGAATAGAAGGACGAACCAACCGCGTGTGCGTTAAAGTTTTTCGACCATCAGCTCAAACGCGGCAGTCGGCATCCCGATTTGCCAGAAATCCAGCACTGCGGGTTGGATTTCACCGATCAGCCCCACTTCTCGCCCGTCCACAACGATATGCCCAAATCGGCCCGGAATAAAACTGGGGTGTGTGGCGGGGTCAAGCTGATAAGCACCCTTCAATCGTGAAAAGAGCGCATCAAGCAAGGCATGCAGTTCCGAGAAATTGGCCGCAGGGTGCGCAATAAGGGCACCCAGCTGAATGGTCGTTTCTGTCTGATCCGGGGTCTCCGGCGCAAGACGCGCCACTTCACCCGCCTCGAAAATACGGTGCGGATAAAACGCTTTTGAACTTGTCCCTTCGACCCGCAGCAAAGACGGCAAAATCCACGACCGCAATAAAGAAAATCGCTCCGTCATGGGGTTTTCAATTTCAACAATCCGGGTCTCCGGTCGAGTTTTGTCCTCAGGGTTTAAAGCCATTTTTTCGATAAAATCTTCAGAAGACCCTAAAATATTTGAAACCACTTCTTCAAAACCCAAACTGGTCATGACATGACGCAATGCGTCGGAAAATTGCTCGATTTCAGACAATGCCCCAACGGTAAAAGTCGAAGGTAAAACAGGATCAAAAGAATCATACCCCCTTGAAATGGCAAAATCCTCAACCACGTCGATCGGGTGCATCAGGTCATCCCGGTAAGGAGCCGCCCTGACGGTCATCTTTTCTCCTTCCGTGTCAATGTCAAGTCCGTAAGACTTCAGTGAATTCACGGCTTCATCCACCGTCACCGTCTCTCCCAAAACCCGGTTTAGCTCCGAAAGTGTCAAGGTAACCGGCTCTGAAAGGTCATACGGGGTTTGAAACACGGTGCCAAAATCGGTCTCTTGAGCATAGTGCAATTCAACAGCCTCGATATCTGCACCCCGGTCGGCCAAGTTTGCGGCAAAAATATTGATTGCCAAAGTAACCATACGAAGGTCAGTGCCTGTGACTTCGACAAAAAGTTCAGCATCCCCGGCCTCGACCTCTCCCGCATCTTTTAAGATGGGAAATTGGTCCGCGCCCGCAAGGGTATTGGCATAGGCAATACCCTTGGGGTGTTTTTCTATAATTTCTCGAAGTGTCATGGACGTTTCAAAACCCAAGGGCACAAAGGCGGTCCTCTCAGGGTCAACCAAGTCATAATAGACCGGGAAATTTATTTTTTTCAGGCGGTATAAACCAATTGAAACCATTTGGCGGTTTCTCCCAAAACTGTCAGCCAGCTTTTCCTGAACCTGTATTAATTGCTCAAGAATAGGCTCAGTCACCGACATGTTCCGGGAAATGCAGGCTGCCAGATAAGGACGTACCGCACTGACAGCATTCGAAATATGCACCTGGGCGGCCGGCTTTAATTTCTGCTCAAAAAAAGGATAGGTTTCCAACCAGGGCTTTTCCGCGGGCCGAACCTGGCGTGCAATGCCTTCGGGTGACCACAAATCCGGTCGGTTGGTATCGTTTAACTCGATTTTCGTCGAATCGGTCTCAGGCATAAAATCCTTGACTTCTCCTTTTACTTTTTCGAGAAAATCTTCCAGCTTTCCCTGGTCCAGTTTTTCTTTTAAAAGCGATTCAAAGTCGCTCAGCGTTACTTCAATGGTCGGCATTTTTTATCTTTCTGCGCGGCGAATGCATTGTTTTTCCCGGATTAGGCCCAGATCGGCCGAAAATAAATCGCGGATATCTGAAATTCCGAGTGCAATCATTGCCATACGGTCCAGGCCCAGGCCCCAGGCAATCACAGGCACATCCACACCCAAAGGCCCTGTGACTTCCGGCCGAAACAATCCGGCACCGCCCAACTCCATCCAACCCAATTGAGGATGACGGACATGCATTTCAACAGAGGGTTCGGTAAAAGGAAAGTAGGCCGGTAAAAACTTGATCTTATCGGCTTTGGCCACTTCCTTTGCAAACAGCGTCAGCAAACCTAAAAGCGTTCTAAAATGAATATCCTCACCCAATACAATCCCTTCCACCTGGAAAAAATCGGGCGCATGTGTCGCATCAACCTGATCGTATCGAAAACACCGGGCTATCGAAAAATATTTTCCAGGATTGGCTGGGCCTTCACCCAAGACCCTCGCGGAAACGGACGTGCCCTGGCTGCGCAAGATCAGACGTCGTGTGCGATCTGAGTCAAAAGGATAGCGCCAGCCTCGAGAACCACTCTCGCCCCCGTTTTCATGGGCCGCCGCAACACGATCAATCATCGCTTTGGGAATACTGTTGTCATGCGGTTTGTTTTTTACAAAATAAACATCGTGAATTTCGCGGGCGGGATGAAACTGAGGCATAAAAAGCGCGTCCATATCCCAAAATTCGCTTTCGACCAGCGGACCCCGCATTTCGGAAAACCCCATTGAAATAAACTTGGTTTTTACTTGATCCAAAAAAGCCTTATAAGGGTGCAGCGCGCCGCCGCCCATTCGAGGAGGCGGAAGTTGAATATTATATTTACGAAAGGCTTTCCCCTTCCAACTGCCGTCTTTCAATATTTCCGGGGTCAGTTCACTGAGTGTTGTGACCACCTTTTCTGAAGCGACTTTTTCATAGACCGGTCGAAACAATGCCGTTTTTTCATAACTGCGTTTCACTTCGAGGTCCACTCGAAAAATGCCCTTTGAGGGGCTCCTTTTCCGGTGGTACGTTTCAATGATGGCTTGGTCCGAATTGGAAAAATCTGAAAGGGGCGCAAGGCCCTCTTTTTCATTTAAAAGATCAATCACATTTTGCAGATCCCGAAAGGGAGACAACTTGGATTCATCTGAAATTTTAAACCGCCCTCCAGGAATAACACTTACAGCCCCGCTGCTTTTAAGCGCACCGATCGCCCGGCTTTTTTCTTCGGCCTCCATATCATTTCGCTGTTGCAGCTCACGAATGGCCACCTCACCCCGTTCAAGTATTTCTTCAGCCATTCTCAAGACAGGATTTTTCGTACTCGAATACTTCTTGCCAATCTCTGTGAGACGAACCATTGCAGTTTCTTCTTCGGCCGAAACGGCAATAACTTTTTTAGCGAGCAGCCATTCTACTGCGGTTGAAACCTGTGTGGTTTTCAGGCCTGAGTGCGCCACAATATTGGGATCATCCATCACAGGTGCATCGGCCAAAAACTTAAGCAACTGTTTTTCGAGAGGATGAAGCGCCTCCACCAAATGTGAAAGCTCGATTTCTTCGCTCACAAAGTCGCCTCTTTTCTGATGGCCGCAATGGCATCCCCATAATTCGGGTAGTCTTTATTTTTAAAAACCGCGGTTCCCGCAACAAACACGTCCACTCCTGCTTCAGATAACGCCTTGGCATTGCCCACATTCACCCCGCCATCCACTTCAATCAGTGTGTTTAAATTTCGTTTCGCTATCATGTCTTTCGCCGCCCGAATCTTGTTAAAAGCACTCTCAATAAATTTCTGCCCGCCAAAGCCCGGGTTTACCGACATGATTAATAATACATCCACTTCATCTAAAACAGGTTCAATCAGTGAAACCGGTGTCGCGGGATTCAATGAAACACCCGCTTTTTTACCGAAACTTTTAATCAGTTGCAAAGTCCGGTGCAAATGCGTAGAGGCTTCAACATGTACAGTCACGGAATCCGCGCCCGCTTCGATAAATTCGGGAATCAAATGATCCGGCTCGACGATCATCAAGTGCACATCCATCAACCGTTCTGTCTCTTTTTTGACGGCTTCTACCACAAAAGGTCCAATGGTCAAATTTGGGACAAAGCGGCCGTCCATCACATCCACATGAACCCAATCCGCCCCGCCCTGATCAATCGCACGGATTTCTTCTCCGAGTTTTGAAAAATCCGCGGATAAAATAGACGGCGCAATTTTAGGCATTGTTTCGTCTGCTTTTCATGATCGTGTCATAAGTCTGCTCTTTCGCAAACTTGGTGAACCCGTCGGGCAGCCCCTTGGAGGCCAGTTTGTCGGGATGATATTCCTGTGCTTTTTTCCGAAAAGCGCTTTTCACTTCGGCATCCGATGCTGTTTTTTCAACACCCAGAATTTTATAATACGTGTCGAGATTGTCCGAAAATCCAGAGGCCATACGACTACTTCCTGATCCGGACCGCGATCTCGAATGCCCAAGCAGTTCGGCTTCCATCCGAAGATAGGCATCATCCTCCAGTTGCAGGTAGAGAGGAAGCTGCTGCAAAATTTCTTTTTCCGCCGGATGCAGCTGTCCGTCCGCCAGCGCGGTCATAAACAGGACACGGTAAATGGTCTCCCGCATGGCGTCATCCAAAACAAAAATTTCGGTAAATTGTTGTGCATATTTATAGATCGAGGTGTTGTCCTCTTTGGCGCGGTTAAAAATTTCGATGGAAACCTGCCTGGATTTTGCATCGAGCTCAAGTTCCCTTTTTATAAAAGTATCGATAAAAGCAACTTCATCATTTGAAACCACGCCATCCGCTTTGGCCATTTTCCCCAGCATGGAGAACGCCGCCACCAAAAACCCGATTTGACGCTGCTGTTCCGCCCCAAGTTGTTCATATGGCCGCCCCGAATCTTTAGTCAGCGTACTGCCAATGCCTGCGCCAATAATGGCCCCAATCGGCCCGCCAAATAAAAGCCCGATTGTTCCGCCAATGCCTGCGCCCCACCATGCCATTCGATCTCTCCGTTTGCCCTTTCAATCCCCAATTTTTACATTACTGACGGGCCGTTTTTCAGCCTTATTGCTTTTTTAACCACCGGACCCCAAAAAACCGATCCATTTTATCCGAATTAAAGGCTGTTGTAAAATAAGCCTCTGACTGGACGTGTTTGCGCGCCTCACCTGGAAGATTTCCTGAAGGATCTTCAACACATAACTCAGGATGACGATTCAAAAACGTCTCGGCGACCGATTCATTTTCTTCCGGCTCCGTTGAGCAGGTCATGTAGATCAAATACCCCCCGGTTTTAAGGTGCGGGAGGACATTTTCCAATATTTCGAGCTGTGTGACCGCCGCCTGTTTGATCGAATCAGACGTTTTCCAATACTTCCCTTCGGGAATACGCCGTAAAATACCCAAGGCGGAACAAGGCGCATCCACCAGAATTTTATCGTAAGTCCTTTCCGCTGAAAGTGCGGATTCCATCTTTTCAATTTGAATTCCGGGTGTTCCCAATCGGTCTATATTTTCTTTCAACAAAGCCAGTCGTCCTTCATGGAGGTCCGTCGCTGTAACCATGGCCTTGCCGTCAGAGAGTTCGGCCAAATGCGTCGTTTTCCCCCCCGGTGCGGCGCAGACATCCAGGATCTGCTCCCCCGCTTGTGGATTGACCAAGTGGGCCGCGAGTTGGGCCGCTTCATCCTGGATATAAAAAGCCCCTTGCTTAAAGGATAAAAGCCGCGTCACAGAAAGTCCCTTCACAATCAAGCCCGCGGGTGAAAATTGCGTCTTGCTTACCGTGCCGCCCTCTGTTTCGATATCCTTCACCATTTGCTCACGTGTTGTCTTCAAAAGATTGACCCGCAAGGTCATTGGCGGAACTTCATTATTTTTCTGACAAAAAAAGAGGGTCTTCTCTTCTCCCATCCGGTCCAGCCAGCGGCGGACCATCCATTCAGGGTGTGAAGTCGTAAGCGATATGAAGGTTACACGATTTTTCGGGTCGGGCAGGGGCAGCTTGTTTTTGACCCGCAATAAATTTCGCAGCACTGCGTTCACAAAGCGGCCCGCAGAAATTCCGTCGACCCGTTTCGTCTGTTCCACAGCGGCATTCACCGCGGCATATTCCGGGATACGATCTAAAAATAGCAGTTGATATATCGCAAGACGGAGGACATACCGGGTCGGGCGTTTTATTTTTTTGACGCGGGAAAAATAATCAATGTACCAATCCAGGATACCCCGCTGACGGAACACGCCGTACACCAGTTCTGTTGCCAGTGACTGGTCCCGGCGGTCCATGTTCAGGGAGTCAAACGCTGTATTCAGGAGTGCGCTGAGATCTTCCCCGCCTGTCTCTTTTCGAGAGCTTGAATCAACCTTGTTTAAATATGGCGTTTGTTTTTTTGTTTTCGGATTAACGATGACCGTACGCCATTTCCTCCAAGCGTTTAATACGCTCATCCATCGGTGGATGCGTTGAGAAAAGCGAAGCCACGCCACTTCCGTTTAAAGGGCTCACGATAAACATATGCGCCGTAGCCGGGCTGGCCTGCATTGGCACACGTTTATTGCCTTCCTGGAGTTTACGGAGTGCAGAAACAAGTCCCATAGGGTTCCCTGTCATGCGGGCCGCGCCCGCATCGGCAGCAAACTCACGAGATCGTGAAATTGCCATCTGAATAAGCATCGCCGCAATCGGAGCAATAATCATCATGATAATAGCTCCAAAAATACCGCCGCCGCCCTCTTCCCGTTCGTCAGAACGGCCAAAACCGCCAAACAACATGGCCCACTGAGCCATGTTGGCCAGCATCGAAATCGCGCCGGCCACTGTGGCCGCAATGGTGCCAATTAAAATATCACGATGCCGCACATGCGATAATTCGTGGGCAATAACCCCGGTCAACTCTTCACGGTTTAGCAAATCAACGATCCCTGTGGTCACCGCAACCGCGGCATTTTTCGGGTTTCGACCGGTGGCAAAGGCATTAGGTGTTGGATTTTCAATCACATAAACCTTAGGCATTGGCATTTTTGTTTTTTGGGCCAACTCGGAAACAATCCCGTAAATCATAGGGGCTTCATGCGCGGTCACGGGCTGGGCACGGTACATCTTCAGCACAATTTTGTCTGAGAACCAGTAGCTAAACCCGTTCATTGCCAGGGCAAACATAAAAGCAAACATGGCGCCGCTTTGCCCCCCCAAGGCCTGACCGGCAACCACCAGCAATACCGTCAATATGGTCATCAAAAATGTCGTTTTTAAAATGTTCATGTTCTTTTTTCCTCCCTTGAGAGAAATAGTCACCCTAGATTTCTTCGGTGTGTAATACTGTCCCTAATTCCAGGGGATGGCCTGCCGCATACTCTGTCGGGGTCATCTCTCGCTTCCCCGGCGGTTGCAGGCGCTTGATTAGGATATAACCATCGCGGGTCGCCACTTCAAGGCCTTTTTCGGAAAGACGGAGCAATTCACCCGGTTTGCCCACCCTGATATTTTGGCCTCCCACCGCCATTTCCGTAATCTTCCAACGTGAATTCTTGTAAAAAGTCGTCGTTCCCGGCCAGGGGAAAAGTCCTCTCCATCGATTGTATATCTCCAAGGTTTTGGATTCCCAACGGACCCAGGAATCTTCTTTTTTAAGCAGCGGCGCAAGTGTGGCCAGACGGCTCTCCTGAGGAACCGGAATCAATCGACCTTTTTTAAGTTCAGACAAGGTTTCAAGCAATAAGCTGGCACCCAGGTCGGCCAGTTTGGGAGAAAGAGTCTCTGAGGTTTCGTCTGCTGCGATTTTCAAACTGCGTTTTAATAAAATCGGACCGGTGTCCATACCGGCGTCCATTTTCATCGTAGTGACTCCCGTTTCGAGCGCTCCATGGATAATGGCCCACTGGATTGGGGCCGCTCCCCGGTACTTTGGCAGTAAAGACGCATGGACGTTAATGCAACCCAGGCGTGGAATTTGAAGTACCGCCTCCGGTAAAATTTGTCCATACGCCACGACGACAATCAAATCAGGATCCAAACCCCGTAATATTTCTATGGTTTCTTTGGATTTTCTGAGCCGTTCAGGCTGAAAAATGGGAATGTCTTTTGAGATGGCGACCGTTTTTATGGGCGGGGCAGCAAGTATCCCCTTTCGCCCCTTGGGACGGTCGGGCTGGGTAACCACTGCAATAATCTCTTCTGAGGGGGCCAACGCCAGAAATGAGGACAACGCGAAAGCGGGCGTCCCCATAAAAACAATGCGGAGCTTTCCTTGCGGGGATAATTTTTCAGGCATTTTATTTCAAAGCAGCCTGTTTTTTCTGTTTTTTAAACTTCCTAAGAAACATATCGCGTTTAAGACGACTGAGGTGGCTCAACATGAGCACCCCTTTTAAATGATCAATTTCATGCTGAAAAAGGCGGGCAGTCAGCCCTTCGGCCTCAATACGAATTTCTTTCCCTTCGCGGTCCAGGCCTTTCATCAGAACACGATACGCGCGGTTGATCTTTTCAAAATATCCAGGAATAGAAAGGCACCCTTCGTCCGCAATCTCTTCACCTTCCATTTCAACGATTTCAGGATTCAAAACAACGATCCGTTCATGCGCGTGGCTCGTTTTTTTTTCCTGTAAACCCAGATCGTAGATAAAAAAAGACTGCAGGCAACCGACTTGCGGAGCAGCAAGACCTAATCCCTGTGAGACATACAGCGTTTTAAACATCTGATCAATTTGGCCCTGAAGTCTGCCATCGATATTGATTACGGGCGGACACGGTTTGGTCAACTGTCTATTCGGATATTTTAATATTTCTAATTCGGACATGGACATCTTCACATGGTCAAATGGGCATTATAACGCTTTTAAAACCCGTGTTCAATCGCCGTAAACAATCAATTTTCGATGGGTGTAGATACCAAAGATTATTCTGAAAATTTCCTGATCGACATAGCTGATCTGTGAAATACCCGCTTTTTGGGCCTCTGAACGAATAAGATCTTCACTCCACTCGACCGAAATTTGAAGTCCGGTAACCGGTTCCGTCAAAAGACGCTCGTCTAAAACCATTTTTTTAGACCCAATGGCTGAGTCTTCAAAATTGGTGGAATAAGGCACGGTGATGTGTGAGTAAAGGCAACCCGAAAGAGTGAGAATGCAGGGGATGATCAACAGCAGCCTAATCACCGTAGACGACCGTGGTCGCATGGATGTAAAGACCAAACAATATGGTCTTTACGTGGGAATCAGCATGTTTAATGGTGGTGATGCCCCCATTTTCTGCCGCTTGACGCGTTCCTGCATCACCCCATGCAAACAACCATAAAATGGATGTCGCGTGTGAATGACCTACTTTATCGCCCAATTGCGTGTTGTTAAAATCGGTATCGAGTGGACGCTGCACACTGGAATACAGACAACCTTGCAGAGACATTAACACGATTGCAATCCCCAAAAACTTTAAGACTGCTTTCGGATCCATACATTGGCCTCCTCATTTGAAGTTTCATCTGAAGTTTCATCGAAAAGGGCCTGAATCAAGTTTTCACCATTGGCCGCTTCTCTGTCTCCCTTTATAACAATCTTGTTCATGCGGCGGCAAGCCTAAAAAAAGACCCGAAAGATAAGGGTCTTTTTTTAGGCTGATTATTTAAACCGCTGCCGCGATACAGGCGGTTTACATACTTTCAACATGAATTTTACAAGCAGAACTGCCCATTAACATACAGCTAGACTCTGTAATGGTGATGTTTTCCTTATTGTGTTTTCCCACACCTTTAATAATGCCTTTTGCCAAGCCGCACATCTTTCGGGGAGAATCATAAATGACTTCTACTTTTTGCTTCGAATGACGGACTGTTTTAAGCCTTGCGGGGTCGGCGCCCGGATTTCTTAAACGCACCACCTTGTGAATAGTTTGCTCCGTGTTTTCAATCAGATCTATTGTCTTCCACTCTGGAGAAACAAAGGCCCCGTAAAGCTCAATTAATCCGGGAACAATAAATTCCCCAAAATCTTCCAGAATCTCCGGAACAGGTTTTCCAGTCATTTTAGAGGCCGTACCGACCAGCGTCACGACCTCTTCATCGGGATAGGTATTTGTCGGTAAATAAAACCGGCTTTCCAGGCCGCACTCTTTAAGTAACTTGCTCCAATTATCTTTTCCCAATGTTGACACAACGTACTTTTTGAGCTGCATGTAGATTATTCCCTGCATCTTTCATTCTCCTTGTAGATCTTAATTATGGGTTATTTTTTTAGGAAAACAGAATAAGAATTAACTTGATGAAGATAAAATGTCTTATACAACATCAACATCCTAGTAGGTTTCGTCGGAATCTTTGTCTTCCAATTTAAAATTTTAGTGTAACGTACGAATTACACAACCCCCCAAATTTATAAATCAGAGCACAACGTAAGTGTATCCGAGGACCTATATTTTGGCAAAGATCACTGCCATTGCGAATGATTAAAAAGCTTTTAAGAGGGGCTAGAATTGGTATTCAAAACCTGTGCTGTAAATGGCATCGGTTTTTTCTACCTTTTGAGGCGGCTGGCTGTCATGGACAATGTCCAATGAAAGTCTAAGCATTAATTGCTTGCCCATCTTCATCCGAATCACCGCTTCTTCAAGTATACGGTAATCCGAAACATTACTCAGGGCAGGCTGATAATAGGTCGTGCTCATAAATTGAGTATGGTCGTTGATGTGACGGTTAAAACTAAAATAAGTACTCGCCCGCCAAAACCGGTCTGTCCCGCTGTCTGTGACACCGAAACTGTCTTCCAGTTTTTCAATGGCATAAAATACACCCGCCCCGAAAAAAGCACTCATTTGGTCCTTTTTTTTAAACAAGGTATAACGCTCCCCTGCGCCCGCCAAGCGGCGGAAAGAAAGACGTGCGAATTCATCTGTTTCATTTTGAATATAAAATTCGCCCGCGCGTGACGCCGTCAGCTGCCGGATATGCCTTGCGTGAAAAAAGGAATTATGCGTATCCCGGTTTCCCGCGCTTTCACCGTAGGAATAACGCAAAATCATAAAATGAGTCACATTTTGCCGTTTCCATTGAAGGCGCGTCCCGGCATTCGCCCCTTTTTTTCGAGTATTTCCTGAGACTCCTCGAAGGGATAATTCTATACGGCCCATGAAACCATCCTGATCGGATTCTTGCCGCAGACTTTCTACATTGACGATGGCAGCACTATCAACGGTCCATGACAATAAAATAAACATAAAAAAGAGTATCCTCAGCATGTATCCTGATCCTTTCAATATCAAACTCTTATCCTGCAAGAAAATGGCATAACATTCAAATCTAGAATATTTAACGATTATCTTGTGTATAGTGTAAAAACACATCATGAAAAGTTGATTTTTCAGCCTCTTTTTTAAGTTCTTCCGGCGGGCCTTGCGCCGCGACCTTTCCTTTTTTTAAAATGACCGTCTCATGACAAAGCCGTTCGATATAGGCCATGAGATGGCTTGAAAGAATAATCGTTACGCCCTCAGCGTGGCGGCGGGTGATGATTCCGGAAAGCGCTTCCATCGTGGCGACATCCAAACCGTTGAAAGGCTCATCCAATACCAAAAGCGCCGGTTTTCCAATCAGGGCCGCGGAAATAGCCACTTTCTTTTTCATCCCGTAAGACAAATCGTTCAAAAAAGCATTGCGTTTTGAGGCCAATCCGAAATAATCCAGCCAGTGCTCTATTTCGTCTTTCTGCTCTGTCATCCCTTTGATATCCGAAACATAGGTCAAAAATTCCTCTGGTGTAAGGCGCGGATACAGTAAGGGAGATTCCGGGAGATACCCAATGTATTTTTTAACTGCTTCAGGCGTCTCTTTCGCGTTCAAATCTCCCAGCATAATTTTTCCCTTGCCAGGCGGAATCAAGCCCACGATCATTTTCATCAGCGTCGATTTACCCGCGCCATTATTTCCAATCAATCCATAGATCTTCCCTTCAAGTTCCATCGTAAACGGATGAAGCGCAATCAGATCGCCGTATTTTTTTGAAACACTTGAGATAGACAGCCGCATATTCAAACCACTCCTTCATTTTCAAGACGCGTAATCGCAGAACCTTTCAAACTGGATAACACCGGGAAAAGGAGCAGAAACAGGGCCGGGTTAAACACTGCTATAAACAAGGTGGCTAAAACTGACATAAAAGCCGCAACAATATATTGAAGTACCGGACGCTGATCGCCTTCGCAGATACTGCCGCCGACCAATGAAGAAACGGCAAGTCCCACCAACATCAGGGTTAAAAACAAAGAAGCGGCTTCAGGCCAGGGGATTGGCCGCATCCCCATTTCGATACCCCAAATCAATAAAGGAATCGGGAAGGCAATCAAGCGGGCAAAAGATAACTTCGCCCGCCAAACCTGTTCTGCCGATAAAGGCAGCACATTATCCATCGGGCGAAAAGGCCGTTGTAAGGAAAACAAGGGCGCCACAGTAGAAGACATCAAAAAAACGGCCAAAGCACAATAGGCCGAGGCATCAATATCCCTGCGATTGAATACCGCCAGCAAGGTCAGGATCACCAATGCCAGATTACGCCAGATATGAGGGACAAAATTTCGCGCGGTTAAAATAAGATCACGCCGAACCAAAGGCCGCACGGTTTCAGGGACGCATTGACAAAGAACACGGAGCAAGGAGGACGCCGCTGTTTTGATTTTACGGGTTTCATGTCGGACAAAAAACTGCTCCACACGGCCCATATCCTGATACCGCCACACCTTAAAACCCTGGTAATACCCGAGAGGGACAAAGAGAATGGTAAAAAAATCCGCCCACCAACTGAATTGTGCAACAGGCAGCACGCCCAAAAAGAAAAACAAAATGAGAAAAACACCCGCTAACTGTTTCCGGTCCGGTGACCAGAAATGAATCCAGGTCAGCGTAAATCCGATTTCAACACCTGGAAAAAACAACCAGATAAAGAGCGGCCAAACCATAAACTGGGTCTGCCCGAAAAAGAGCAGCAACACCAGTCCACCCACAAAAAAAGGAAGGTCCCGAAAAAGCTGCTCAACATAAAATACTTTGTAGCGCACTTGAAAATCGATGGGGAGTAAATCCTCGATAGAAAGCGAGCGTTCCGTGGGATAAAGCCGCCTGGCCATCGGCAGAAAATTAAAAAAAACCTTTAACACCAGAAAAGCAAAAGAAAGACGAACCGCAAGCTCTTCTGAAATAGAAACCGATTGTATCCGGCCGACACCAAAGGCAAAGTCATTAAAGATACGGCGGCCCAGCAAAAAAGCCACACCCATCATCACCGGCCCTAAAATAAAGTAAGTGGCCCAATCCTGAGCCAGCATTCTTCGCATGACCCGCAATTTACTTTTGAAGATGATTTTAAACATGCCTGCTTCCTAAAAAACAGCGCACATCATATCACAGAGGGAAAAAGCACGGAAAGCGACAATTTGAATTCTGATAAAAGTAGAATCAGCGCGACTCAGCGCGCTTGAAGGATGGCTGATAAGCGGCCATGACGTTGGCGCGTGTAATAAACCCGATCAGACGTTTGGGATTGTCCGCTTCGACAACCGAAATCCGGTCCGTATGAAATTCCTCCATGCGCCGGACAACATCAACAAGCACATCGTCCGGAAAAGAAACCGGAACATCCTGACGCATGATGTGCCCAATCAAGGTCTCCTTTAAATCAACCCCATCCAGATAGGCCTTGTGTATTTCGACATAAGTCACGATGCCAATCAGCTCTCCCTGTCCATTGACCACAGGAAAACCGGTATGATGACTCTGGTCAATAATTTGCGTCAGTTTTTCAACCGTCATATTCTCCCATACAATCTCAACATTCTTCACCATGACTTCTTTTGCTGTAACCGTCATCACCGGATCATGCACATCCCCGCCTGCCAGGTTAACGCCCCGCTTGAGTAATACACGCGCATACAAACCCATTTCACCCATTTGACGGCACATGATCATCGTGACCGTCACCGAAAACATTAAAGGAAGCACGATACGATAATCCTGGGTAATTTCAAACATCATGACAATCGCAGTAAAAGGCGCACTCGCCACGGAGGAAAAAACCAGCCCCATGCCCACCAGGGCATAGGCGCCAGTCGGGGCGATATTCGGGAAAACCCCCTTGGCGACGATGCCAAACAAGCTGCCCATCATGGCTCCAATAAAGAGGGAGGGCATTAAAATGCCTCCTGAGCCGCCGGAACCCAAAGTAATCGAAGTGGCAATCATTTTTCCCGCAACCAGAACCAGCAAAAATCCGATACTCCACGCCGCCGGATCTTTCTCCGGTGAAAGAACAGCCGATAATTCAAAATACCCCGCCCCCATAATTTTGGGCACAAAAATCCCCATCAGTCCCACACATAAACCGCCGATCATGGGTTTGACAGGGTCCGCTATTTTTTTAAACTGATCGAAAAATTCTTCCATCCACATTAAAACCTTGATAAACAAGGTTGAAAGCGGTGCGGCAATTAAAGCCAGCAAAAAATAAAGCCCCAACTCTGCAGGATGCTCGATACCAAAAGAGGGTGTCGGTAAAAAGGTATTGTCCCCCAATAAAATATGGGACGTAACAGAGGCGATCACAGAAGAAAACACGACCATTGAAAAGGCCTGTGTTGTGAATTCTCTTAACAAAACTTCCATCGCAAAAATCACCGCCGCAATCGGGGCATTAAATACCGCCGCCATACCGCCTGCCGCGCCTGCGGCCGCCAGGGTTTTTAAGTAAGCCGGGGTGACTTTAAATAATTGCCCGATAGATGATCCCACCGCGGCGCCGATTTGAATAATCGGTCCTTCCGTGCCTGCTGATCCCCCGGTGCCAATCGTAAACGCGCTGGCGACGGATTTGACAAAAACCACACGGGGCCGCCCGCGTCCGCCGCGGCGGCGCAGGGCATAAATCGCTTCGGGAACACCGTGCCCCTTGGCCTCACGCGCGAAATAATAGATCAGCAGTCCTCCCAGCAGCCCCCCGATGGCGGGTAGAAAAACACGCGTCCATTGCCCGGCCATAATTGCGGTCTTTGTCCCGTCCTCACAGCAAAAATGGTACACGCCGTCGATCATATGTTTGAATAAAAATGCGCAGATTCCCGATGAAAGCCCGACGACAACCGCCAGCATCATCAGGGTACGCTCTTCTGAGAGGGTAATTAAATTGAGGAAGCTGAAACTTTTTTTACGCGACAACAATAACAGCCGCTTCGTCCACAACCGCATTCAAAACTTCCTTAAACGAGACACTCTAAATAAAAAAGTGAGTGTACCACAATTGAGAGTGCTTTGAGTGCTAAGAATGCGGGATTTTTTAATTCATTTTAATCTGAGCGGATTTGAGAAACCCATCCAGTTCAACGCCCCCGATTCCATGGGCCGCGGGAAGAAAAATAGACTGTTTTAATCGGGAAAGAGCAATCGTCTAAAAATCAATCAATGGTTCCGGAAAAGTTGGTGGTGACCCCGGCGTATTCCACTGAAATAATCAACGACGCAGGCGGGTCAGTATCAGTCGGGGCACTGTCCTCAATGGAAAAGGATGTACAATAAGGCCCGCCTCCGATATCCGGGGTGGTTAAAGTCCCTCCCCCAAACATTGTTCCCTTGGATGCAGTGACTGTCACCGTGTTGTCTTTCATCGGGGCGTTTGAATTCAAATCAGCGAGACAAAGCGTGAAAGCCAGACTCCCTGCATTGGCAATGGCAAAACCGGAAGAAGGGTTGAGCACAACCTGCGACATCACATCTGAAAGGGTAAGCGTAATACGTTTCCAAATCATAATGTTCCCATCCCAAATGCCGTTTCCACCATCATAGACGCCATTGGCATTGCCATCGACATAAAATTCCGTGGAATCCAGGGTCGCATTATCATTTTCATCGACAAAGGGCTCGCCAATATCACAGCTTCCCGGAAAAGTATCCGTGCCGGAATCGTAAACCCCGTTTCCGTTATTGTCGACGAAACATTCTTCACCCCGGGTGACCGCAATGACGGCGGACTGTCCGTTGACAGGATCTCCCGTCGTCGGAGGAAGGGACGCCGCATACGGATTGGCGACAGAATAGACCAGGGGGTCCGGGTTTTGCGTCCGAAAAACAGACGTCGCTATCCCCGTGGCATCGGTCACACTGCTCGCATCTATCGCACCGGCTTCGGTATAAAAAGACACCGAAGTCCCCTCAAGCACATTGTAATTGCCAAATCGGTCCGCATTAAAAACAGTGATATTCGTTGTCAGATTCGCAGTCGAAAGACCCGCCAGATTGAATTGTCCGGTTGTAATGGTCATATGCGGCAGGTTGGGGACCCCTCCCCCAATTGAAACCCCGGTGGACCCGGTAGAAATCGTTGTTGCACCGACGACCGTTGAAGCCGTGACCCGCACCGGACCGGCGACTGAACCGGCTTGCAAGGTGGTCAGGACAATGCCGTTTACGGTCGATCCATTTAAAGGGGTCAAAAATTCTCCGCCATTAGGTCCATCCAGCGAAAAGGTCACATTGGTCCCGTCCGCGGCCAGCTGACCATTGACATCTCTCACCGTAAACGCGATGATTGATGTTTCGGGTTGCCCCGACCCTTTGACACCAATGGCATTCGGCGTCGCGGAGCTAAACTCGATACTGCCCACGTCGACCCCCAAAATTGTAATGGACACCGTTTGGGAAACACCGCCGGCGGTTGCGGTAATCACCACGGTTCCCGCGGTGCTGCCTCCGGTAAAGGTGGCCGTCGCGACACCCGATACGGTGGTCGCGGTTGACGTGACCGTACCCAGGCTTGCGTTCGTTGTTATCGAAAAAGAAACAGAGGTGCCGTCAACAACCGCCGCACCCAGAGAATCGGTCACTGTTGCCGTAATGGCTGCTGTTCCCAACGCACTCAAGCTGGACGGACTGGCGGAAAGGGCAATGGCGCCCACCGAAGATGTGGTCGTCAAGGTAGACCCTGTGGAGGTTTTATCGGTTACTGAGTCCGCAGAACATCCAGCGCCCAACAGGACCATCAGCATCAGTAGAATTGGAAAAGTGCGTCCCTTCTTCATCAGTAACCTCTCTCTTCTCAGCATTGGATTCGTACTCATTTCAAAGATGTCGGATCAGCTCCCCGTTGCACAAGTTCTTGTAATATTCACTTCCCACAGGTGGGATGCGGAGCCGACTGTCGCAAGAACCGACCCCTGCACCACAACATCCGTATCACTGGTACATCCGGGAATGGTAATGATCGCGGAGATCCGGCCAATGCCCCGATCATCAGTTTGGGTTTTCACCTGGGAAGAATTAGTCAGCAGGTTTCCATCGATATCGGTTAAAAAAATATCGCCGCCTCTGAAAAACTCGATTTCCACATCCGGCCGCGTTTCGCCATCAGGGCCGGACACCACAAAATCGAGCGCACGATAAATCACCGTAGAGGATGTCGTCGACCGATTCAAGGTACTCTCGCCATCTTCCGGCCCGGTCACCACCGAATCGGTGGGGGCCAATTCACCACACCCCGATAAGAGAAAGACTAGAGAAAATAGAATAAATGCGCTTCTCATCTGGAACTCCTACACAGTTTTTGGCAGAGTTTTTAAAAATCGCCGCAAGACTTTTTTATCTACCTTCATCATTTCCACGGAACCAATCTTTTTGGGCAATACAAAATAGATTTCACCACCCATCACTTTTTTATCGCCTGCCATGACGTTAAGTATATCCGCAGGGTCCAAATCCGGCAATTTTACCGGCAAACCAAAGTCCTTCAGCAACGCAGTCTGCCGGTCGACATCATGGGGATGCAACACCCCCATTTCAACAGCCAGCCGACTCGCCGCGATCATCCCCATGGCAACGCCTTCACCATGTCGGACACTGCGGTACCCAGTCAGGGTTTCCACCGCATGGCCGATGGTATGACCATAGTTTAAAATTTTCCGAAGCCCGGATTCCCGTTCATCCGACTGGACAATCGCTGCCTTAATCGCAGAAGAGCGCTCAATACAGTCAGAGACTTTCTCGATCTTCAGGGCCCGGATTTCCCGGCTGTTTTGTTCAAGATATTGAAAGAAGGTCTCATCGGCGATCACACCGTATTTCACGACTTCGGCAAGCCCTGAAATATATTCCCGTTTTGGAAGCGTGCCCAATACAGCGGGATCAGTGGACACAAACCGGGGCTGATGAAAGGCTCCGATCAGGTTTTTGCCTCTGGCATGATCCACACCCGTCTTTCCCCCGATACTGGCATCCACTTGCGCCACCACTGAGGTCGGGCATTGAACAAAGGGAATGCCTCTTAAAAATGTCGCCGCGGCAAACCCGGCCATGTCTCCAATCACCCCGCCGCCCAGCGCGATGACCAAGTCCTTTCGTTCGAAGCGGTTTTCAATCAGGCCATCATAAACCCGCCCGATTTGCTTGAGCGTTTTATAACGTTCACCGGCGGGAATCTGAAGGACCAGCGGGCGGTAGCCCGATTTTTGAAGGCTTTTTTTGACCCGGCTTCCATAGAGTTTTTCAATTTTTGGATTGGTCACCACGGCGACTTTACCCTTGAAATCGACCGTCTCAAGCCGTTCGCCGAGCCGGTCAATTTCCCCTTGCCCGATAAAAATATCGTAACTGTTTTTTCCCAAATCAAGATGGATCGGTTTTTTCTGTGTCATTCAATCTGCCTTCTGCCCTGTCACTTGTGAAACCTTTGCCACAATGCGTTGGACACTCTCATCAATCTGAATATCTGACGTGTCGATTATAATTTCCGAACGGTCATACACTTTTTGCCGCTCGGACAAAAGCCGGGTAATATTTCCTAAAGGGTCCGGCCCTTTTAAAAGAGGACGTTCTCCCGCGCGGCGCTGCACCCGCTTTAAAATCACTTCAGGGCGCGCCGTAAGTGCCACGAAAATGCCATTTTTTCCCAGAGCCGCCATATTGTCCGGATTTAAAGGAACCCCGCCTCCTGTCGATATCACGTAACCCTGCATTCCGGCAGCTTCCGCAACCGCTTGTGCTTCCAGCTTTCTAAAATGGTCTTCTCCATCCTGTGCAAAAATCTGGGGAATGCGTTTTTTCGCCATCTTTTCGATGAGGTGATCCGTATCTATAAAACGGCAGCGCATTTCCACCGCCAAGCGGCGACCGATAATACTTTTTCCGGTCCCCATAAATCCAAGTAAAACAATATTTTTCACAATTTTTTAATCAGTGTGCTTGTCCCTGACCTTATTTATTTCATCACGGTCGGAGTGATAAAAATCAGTAATTCGGTCGTGGACTCACTCTTTTCCTTATTTTTAAACAGCCAGCCCAAACCCGGAATATCTTTTAATAAAGGGATACCGGATTCCGATTCCGTACTCTTGGTTTCGTAAATTCCTCCAATCACCATCGTTTCCCCATCCATCAGCAAGACCTGCGTGGTAACTTCCTTTTCAAAAATGGAGGGTTGATCAGATCCCTGCACAGGCGGCCCCGGTTCATTCTTGGTCAACTCCAAATCAAGAAGAATCCCACCGTCTAAAGAAATATGCGGGATTACCTTGAGCTGCAGGCTCGCGTCAATGAGCTGCACGTTGGTCCCCCCGTTTGCAGATGAAGACTGAAACGGGATCTGAGACCCTTGCTTGATGAGTGCCTCATTATTGTCCAACACCATAATTTTCGGCGTGGAAACAATCCGGGTCATTTCCTGCGATTCACCCGCAGAAAGCCTTAAGTCGAGTTGAAAAGGGCTTTCCGTAAAGCGGCCGAAGCTAAAACCAATCCCCCCCAGCGGAGTGGCCGCAGGCAGGTTGACGGCAAAATCAGGCCCCTGGGAAAACACACCGACATCACCTGCTGAATTTCCAAGACCAATACTGTTTCCGCCATTGTTGGTTTTAAAATCC
Source organism: Nitrospiria bacterium (assembly GCA_945787655.1). Lineage (GTDB taxonomy): Bacteria > Nitrospirota > Nitrospiria > SBBL01 > JAADHI01 > JAADHI01. The sequence continues at coordinate 26,771 of CALZIJ010000021.1, forward strand.
GCGCCCCATTTAACCCCCAAGCTTCGCTTGAAATTTGGCTGCACTTCAACGACACGCGCCTCGATGAGCACCTGCGGGGTCTTGGTATCCAGCTTTTTCGCCATCTCTTCAACCTGGTCCAGATTGGCAATAATGTCTTTTACCACCAAAGCATTTACTCTGGACGCCACCATAATTTCACCCCGTGAAGACAACAGTTTTAACAGCAGGGTTTTCATTTGCTCCGCCTTGGCATAATTGACATAGAGCACACGGGTCAGCATCTCTTCCGACCGAATCTTGGTTTCCATGGCCTGCGCTTTTTCGTTCCTTTGCTTCGTCAGATTTGCCAAAGTGGTAATCCGGATAATATCACCTTCACGTACCATCCCCAAATTACGGATATCCAGAATAATTTCAAGGGCTTGGTCCCATGGAACATTATCCATTTTAACGGTAATTTCTCCCTTGACATCATCTCCAATGACGAAATTTAGTCCGCTGACATCCGCGATCAAGCGCACGACATTTGTAATTTCCGCATTCTGAAAGTCGAGGGAAATTTTTCGACCGGTATATTTGGATTGTTCTTCTGAAGCCACAGCAACTGCCTCGGCCTCTTCCGCCTTTGCCTTTGCCAAGGCTTCGCGTTTTACTTTGGCTTCTTCACGGCGTTTCCGGCGCAACAGGATCTTTTTCTTGGCTTCTTCCGGGTCTTCAACTTGAACCTCCTCTTTCACGGGAAGGACTTCTTCCTCTTTTTCGGGAGGCGCCATGGGCGCATCAACTAACGGCGGTTCCATTTTTTTTGCCGGCATTTCTGCCGTTTCGGGTTTTTCAGGGACTTCTTCAGTGTCCAGCACTTTCTTTTCATCAGACAATGGCGACAAGGCAATGGATTCACTTTCTGCAGGGGCGGTCTCTTCCGGTATCTCCTTCGACTCCAGGGAAGGATTGTCCTCTGAAAGCGGGCTTTTAAGGGACGGCGGGACTTCGTCTTCTATTTCGGAATCTTGACCGCCTTCGCTCTCTTCAGTTTCTTGGGTATCCGGGGCCGGAATGGGTAAAGGGAGTTCCGAGGTTAAAGTGGCGGCTTCCGCAACACCCGGGGAAGTCAGAGGCAGGTCAAACGGTTTCTCCTGAGCATTTGTCTGTCCTTCCGCATGGGTATCTTCACGATCTGAAACCGGGTCATTATCCAGATCCTGTTCCTCAGGTTTCGTCTCTTCTGAAACCATAGCCGTGTGGACTGCCTTGGGCATCGCATCGTCTGCTTCTCCCAAGTCGCCGGCCGGTATTTCAGGGGCAGCCGTTTCCATCATTTCAGTCTTGGCTTGGGTCTCACCAGGTTTGGCAGGATGTTTGATCAGGACATTTAAATCACCTTGATTTTGCACCATGGTGTAGGCAATCGGAGAGTGCAAATCAAGCACTAGACGCAACTTTTTTTCATGCTGCCCAATTCGCGCGCGTTTTACACGGGAATCCGCAACGGAAACCCGGCTTTTAAAAGTAGACATCTTAACACCGGGAAGATCAATCACTAATCGCTTTTTCTCACCCTTCCCGATAAAAAAAGCTTTTGGCGCTAAAGTCCCGTCGGATTTCACAAGCAGTTTTAAGTCGTCTCCTTCCTCAAAGTGTATTCCGGTCACTTTTTTCGCGGGTGGAAGCGCAACTTGATTTTCCGGCGCTTCCTCTGGCTCCAGACCGGAGACGATCTCCTCTGATTCTGCTAAAAAATCAGGCATTTCCGGCGAAACGTCCATCGGTTTGGACAAGATGATGTTTTCATCAGAAACCGCTTCTTCATTTACAGGATCGGACTCGGACAGGGCTGTTTCCGGATTCACAACATCCGGTGTTGTCATCAGATCTGCGGTTAAAAGAGAGGGCGCAACAGGATCGACCAAGGGGCCATTCTCTTCATGGCTTGAAACGGAAACCACCTCATCAGGGTCTTCATCAACTGTTTCCTCTTCAAAAAAAACGAAGCCTTTTTTGGGTTCCGCGTTATGCATGACTTCAACAATCAAGTTCATTCCGTCGGTTCTCACATCGGCTTCAGCTTCCTCTGAAAATTCAAATTCCAGCCGTGATATCCCTTTCCCTGCGCCAGATCCCGGACGGATTCCCCGTACTGGACCCTCTTCAATTAAGATATCTTCCGAAAATTCGCCAAGATCCACATCTGCAATATCCACAACCAAGCGGTCCGGATTGGAAAGTTTAAAGGTGGTATAAATCATCGGCTCTTCACCTTCAATTTCTACCCGGGTTTTTTCAGCTTCCTGCAACACCCGGATATCCTGAATCGATGCCGTCATCCGGTCTTGACTCTGCGGTGTCACTGCTTTTAATGAACAGGAAAGGATCAGTCCTGAAAAAACGATGATGGAAAAAATATGTATTAACCGGGCACCCCGGACTAATGGGCCAATCATTTTATTATCCCTCCTCTTGGGGATGAAGTTCCATAACAATTTTTCTCTTCTTGGCTTCACCGAAAATATTCAATAGTGTCTCTTCGATAACCACCTGATTCTCAGAAATTCGGGTAATGACACCCCGATTGAACCCCACCTTGGTCCCTATCCGAACGGTATATCCTTTTCCGTCCGGCGTATTCACAATGGCCCTTGGACCCACGTCACCCCAAATAATGCCCTGCAATCTTAAGTCTGAAACTTCATTTCTTTGAAGCGGCGGGAGCATTTTTGTTGATTGGGTTCGTTTTTGGGAAAGGGCCACAAAAGAACGGAAGGGATCACGTCGCCCAACGCCGTTATACCTTACAGCAGGGGTCTCCATATTGTCTTCCAGAAAGCCGAGTAACTCTTCCTCAGTTTCTGTAGCAGGGCCAACGGATACCGGGACGGGGGCAACCCGTTCTGTCTCGATTGGTGCATCATCACCACAAGACAATAAAAAAAGACACAGGCACACCCCGCAGGTCATCTTTAAACATTTCATTGCGCAGCCTCTGTTTTATCAGCGGAAGCAAAAGCCGTGGCGGAAAAGCTGGTTTGAATGACGACTTGGTTTCGCACGATTGTGGGCGCGGTCATACGAATGTCGGAGATATTAATGATACGCCTCATCTTGCTGATTTTGTCGAAAAATACACCCACTGAATGATAACCACCCGCCACCTTGATACTAACTGGAATTTCGGAATATAAACCGGATGAGTTCATGACTTTGGAACCCGGACGCCAGAGCTTAAAATCAAGCCCGCTGCGACCCCCCAGATCCGAGACCTGCTTGAGCAAAAATTCAACTTCCGCTTCAGGAGGAAGCTGCTCTTTCATTTCTTTCAGTTTTCTTTGTAATTTCAGATCTTCCCTTTTGAGTTGCGCAAGACGCCTGACTTTAACGCGAAGCTCTGTAATTTCATCACTCAGTGTCACAAGCTCCTGTTTAAGCCGATGAATTTCTTCATTCTTGGGGATAAAGACAAACCAGATAAAAGCAGAAATTACGACCACGAAAGTAATAAACACCATGAGCAGCTTCTGCTTGTTGGTCAGGTTTTTTATGGTTTCAACGTCGATTGCCATTATTTAACGATAAAGACCTTTACTGTTTAAAAAATTAAATTGCGAAGTTCCACCTTAAACGGAAAGAATAAATCGGGATATTCGCCTCACTCCCCTGGCGTGATTCAATAATTTGAATGTTTTGAAAGGAAGACTCTCTTTTCAAATTATTAATGAAATCAACAATTTCTCCGTTGGTTGTTGCTTTTCCCGCAAGCTCAACCACCCCTGCATTTTGACTCAGACTTTCCAGCCAAACCCGCTCAGGTAAACGCCGGGCGATTTCATTTAAAAGAAAGACAGGCACGGACTGGTTTTTTCGGAGCCTTTGTATGACTTCAATTTTATCTTTGACTATTTTTTTATTGGCTTCGAAATTTTCGACCGCTTTAACCTGAGTTTTGAGTGAGTTCAACTCCTCGGTTAATTGTGTTTTCTCAGTTTTTAAACGCGTTACCCTCTGATCAAATACACGCCACCCCACAAACCAGCCCGTAGCCAGCACAATGATAAAAAGTGCAAACCAGATGATCTGAGACTCAACAGCAACCTTTTTTTTCTTCTTTTTGGTTTTCTGCGTCCCCAGCAGGTTGATCTTAATCATAATTTATCGATCCCCAACTTCCCTGAGCGCCAAACCCACCCCCACAGAGGCCAGCGGCGCCATCTCCCGGATAAAATCGAGATCAAACTGGGTTTCAGGAATTTCAATGCGTTTAAACGGGTTGACCATTTCAACAGGCACTCCCGATTTCTCTTCGAGACATGAAACCAGGTTCGCTACTTTTGCCCCTCCGCCACTCAATAAAATACGGTCAATCTCCTCGTTATTGGAAGTTGTTTTAAAGTAGTCAAAAGAGCGCACCACTTCTGACACAATCTTGTCGTTTAACAGATTCACTATATTTGAAAGCATTTCGGGATCGATTTCTTCAACATCTTCACCCCGTTTTGCTTTTTCAGCTTGCTCGTAATTCACGTTAAATTCACGCTGAATGGTTTCGGTATATCGGTTTCCGCCAATTGAGATATCCCGTGTAAAAGCGAATGTCCCTCCCTTGATAATGTTAATGTTCATCACACTGGCGCCGATGTCCACCAAAGCAATAATCTCCCCTTCCATCACCTCGTAATTGATTCCGAACATGTTCTCAAGCGTAAAGGCATCCACATCGACGACCGCGGAAGACAAGCCAGATTCATTGACCACCGATGTGTATTCTGTCAGTTTTTCCTTTTTAACCGCGACCAGCAAAACATCCATTTGGTCCCGCGCTTCTCCATCCTCTTCTTCCAAAATATGGAAATCAATATTGACGTCATTGATGTCAAACGGGATATACTGCTCAGCCTCCCACTTGATGGACTCGTCCAGTTCTTCTTCGGTCATCACCGGCAACTGAATTTTTTTCACGATCACGGAGTGTCCTGAAACAGAAAAGGCCGCCTCCTTTTCCTTAACGGACAACTCATCCAGTAAATCCTTGATCACTGAAATCACTCGTTCGGCATCCATGATCGTCCCGTCTACAATTAATTCGGATTCCAAAGTCCGAACCCCAAAGCGCTTGAGTTTGTAGCCGCTGTTTCCTTTTGACAGCTGCACGAGTTTAATCGCACCAGAGCCAATATCCAGACCAATCAGGCTTTTGGGCTGTGAAAAAAGAGAAAAACCCATTACAAGATGCCTCCGTCAAGACAATATGAAGATGCCCGTCTGACCTGGAAAAAATTCAAAGTGAACAAACAAAGCTTTTTCATGAACCACCCAAAACATATAAAAACAAAAAATCTTTTATTTTCAATAAGTTAAAATCATTCATCGTTGGTTTTTTCTGCTAATTTTTATCTGGATTCAGGCGGAAATTCAGGCGCTAAATACCATAAAAAAGTAGCAACCCTAAGTATACTGAGAGTTGATTCCATGTCAAGAAAGACAAATAATTTACAACTATAATTGAATTAATACGAATACAGAATGTTCAGAGAAGAGGTTTTTACTATAGAAATTTTATCGGGACAATCCTTCATCTCTCGACAAATTTGAAGGCGTATTTGAACGTTTTTGATTAAGACCCAGGGTCGCCTTAAAGTTTCCTCCAAGGAAAAGTTCTGCAAAAACCCGAACCCCGGTCTCACTATTTTCTGTTCGGATAATTTTTGCACCGCGAACATAAGAGGAGATTTTTTTTCTTAGACTTTCATCCTCAATGGTGAGGTCTTCGACCTTTCTCGAGGGATTGATTTGAATCGCAAGAATTCGTGTTTCAAGTTGCGCATATGCGTCAACCTTGGCTTTTTGAACGGCGGTCATTCTATCAGCTGCGGACCAAGCTTGATTGATCTCACCGAAGCCCGCGGCTTGCAATGTCACATTTTCCCAGCCTGGCGTTCCTTCATTAATCTGAGCGGACTGGCAGGCGGCCAAAAAAAATACCCCTGAGAAAACCAGAAATTTAAAAAAAAACCAATTCTTTCGGATCATATGCCATTCCACCGCTTCGATAGTGTATTTTGAACGCCAATCAGGTCCAGCGCCCGGGCCACCACAAAATGGACAAGGTCGTCGATTGATTTGGGCTGATGGTAAAAAGCGGGCATTGCCGGAAGCAAGACAGCCCCCATTTCGGAAACAGTCAGCATATTATTCAGGTGGACCCGATGAAGGGGTGTTTCGCGGGGGATTAAAACCAAAGGCCGTCTTTCTTTCAGAGTGACGTCCGCCGCACGACCGATTAAATTAGAAGAAAACCCATGGGCAATCCCTGCAAGGGTTTTCATGGAACAGGGGGCGACCACCATCCCTCCGGTTAGCACCGAACCACTGGCGACAGGTGCGGTCATGTCCTCTTCATTACAATAAATCAACTGATCATTGGGGTACTCTTTTTTAAGGATTTCCAGGGTTTCTGAGAAATGCCCCCCCCACTCCCGGCCCAATTCCTGACGGATGATTAATCGCGCCGAATTTGAAAGGATCAAATAAACCTGATGCTGCTTTTTTAAAAGATATTCTAATAAGGTGACACCATAAATTGCACCGCTTGCGCCTGATATCCCGATTACGTAATTTGACACAGTTTACCTTTAATATGTGATCGCTCTTCTCATAAAATTATTGATCTGATTCAACATCCCGGTGCCTGCACTGTACGGTTAATTCTTTCTGCCGCAGATAAGATTCCACTTGGTTCACAAGGGCAACAGAACGGTGTTTCCCTCCCGTACAGCCAATGCCAATGGTCAAGTAACTTTTACCTTCCTTTTGATAAAGGGGCAAGAGAAAATCCAGTAAATCATATATCTTGTCCAGGAATACCTGTGTTTCCTGTAAACCCAGGACATACTGCTGAACAGGTTCATCGTTCCCGGTCAGCGGCCTAAGCTGATCAATAAAATGGGGGTTCTTTAAAAAGCGCACGTCAAAAAGCAAATCAAGCTCGTATGGGACGCCAAACTTGTAGCCAAATGAGGTGAGAGAAATATTGAATTGTCTGGCTTGCCCGCTGCCTAGGTAATATTGTGTAATGACCTCTTTTAAAGCATGTACATGCAAATCAGAGGTATCAATGACTCGATCAGCCCGGCGCCGCAAATGCGCCAAGGATGTTCTTTCCAGAAGAATACCGTCTGTGACACTGCCTTCTCCCGCAAGCGGGTGCGGACGGCGGGATTCAGAAAAACGGCGCTGCAATACCTCATCACGGGCTTCCATAAACAGAAGCTCCATGTGATAACCTTTCTGGATCAGCTCATCGTAGATTTTCAAAAAATCCAGAAGGAAGGTCCGCTCCCGAATATCAATCCCGATCGCCGCATGAGAAATCGTATTCGAGGATTCTTTACATAGTTCTGCGAACTGGTGAAGAAGCTGAGACGGCAGGTTATCGACACAGAAAAACCCCAGGTCTTCGAAGCTTTTGATCACACAACTTTTCCCTGATCCGGAAAGTCCACTGATAACGACAAGACGGATATCTTTCGGGACATCACTCATTGACAATATCCGGGCATGACCTAGGCCGACCGCTCAATCAACCCCAAACCGCCATCTTTTCTTTTATAAAGGACATTGACCTGTTTGCTGTCACGGTTTTCAAAAAGAAAAAAGGCGTTCCCCAGAAGCTCCATCTGTAAGGCAGCTTCCTCGATACTCATGGCCTCCACAGGAAATTGTTTTCTTTTTTTAATGTTGGTATCCGCCCAATCTTGTACAGGGGTTTCTTTCTTGCCCGCTACATCGTGGGGAACACGGTGGTTATGGAGTTTTTCTTTATGTTTTTTAAGCTGACGTTCAACTTTGGTCATGGCTTTATCCACAGAAACATACATTTCGTCTGTTTCCTGCTCTGATTGCAAGATAAACCCATTAACCTTAACAAGAACTTCCGCCATATGACGGTATTTCTCTACTTTAAGGGTAAAAACAATCTGAGTCACTTTCATGGTGTACTTTTCAATTTTTTTAACGCGATTTTCAATATATTGCTTCAAGGCTGGTGTCACATCCAGTTGTTTTCCTGTAATCAACACTTCCATAAGGACCTCCTGACTGCTTTACTGCTTTTAATCAACGACACATATCGCCCGATCGTTTAAAACAGATGCTTCCTTCTGTTCGCCGGTGGAATCTTGAGCCAAGAACGGTATTTGCTGACTGTTCTTCTGGCGATATCAATGTCCTGCTCTTTTAAACGGGCTACAATTTCCTGATCTTTTAGGGGGTGTGCGCCGTCTTCCTCTTCCACCATTTTTCGAATCATTTCCCTCACGGCAATGGATGAAAGACTTTCGGATTGGTTCCCAATTCGAGGGAGACTGCCATTAAAGAAAAATTTTAATTCATAAATACCCTGTGGCGTATGCATGTATTTATTTGTAGTGACACGACTCACTGTGGATTCGTGCATTTCAATATCATCGGCAACTTGACGTAATATTAGTGGTTTAAGTGCACTCACCCCTTTTTCCATAAATTCCTGCTGGAATTTCACAATACTTTCTCCCACCAGTTGAATGGTTCTATTGCGTTGCTCGATACTCCGTACCAACCAGAGTGCAGACCTGAATTTTTCTTCCAGATACGACTTTGTCGTGTCTCCCACTTCTCCTTTGGAACGAAGCAGGGTTCGATAAAACGGGCTGATCTTGAGTTTGGGCATGCCGTCATCGTTTAAAGCCACGACATATCGGCCATCCTCTGATTTCACGACATAAATATCCGGAGTAATGTAGACATTTTCAGAAGAAAAAAATGGACGGCCGGGTTTCGGTTCGAGGTGCTCAATAATCCGGGCGGCCTCCACCACCTCTTCAACGGTGCACTCACATGCCTTGGCGATATTGGGGTATCGTTTTTTTTCCAGATCTAAAAGATGATTTTTAATCATATTTTCAACAAGAGATCCGGAAAGATCCAACTGCCGGGTTTGGATTAAAAGACATTCCTCAAGATCCTTGGCCCCAACGCCGGCAGGGTCAAATCCTTGTATGACCTTCAGCATGGGCTCAACGGCTTCAACAGAAACATTGACGATCGCCGCGATTTCTTCCAATGGCGTTTTGAGGTATCCGTTTTCATCAATCTCCCCGATAATCGCCGTTCCAATTTCTTTTTCTTTTTCAGATGCCGCGCTTAAACCCAATTGCCAAACCAAGTGATCCACCAGGGATGTGGCTTTTGCCAGTGTTTGCTCATAAGAAGGCCGCTCATCATCGGCTGAAGCATTGGTTGGATTCCAGCCTTCATCACGCCCTTCATCAAGGTAGTAGTCTTCCCATTTCGGTTCAAGTTCTTCCTTTTTTTCCCCCAGATCACTTTCTGCTTCTTTTTGTTCAGTACTCCCGGTCGTCGAATCAGGGCTAAATTCACCTTCTTCGTTTGTTTCGTTCCCCTGTTCCTCAAGAAGCGGGTTTTCTACCATTTCCTGATTCACAACTTCATCCAGTTCGAGCCGGGAAAGTTGAAGCAGCTTGATGGCCTGTTGAAGCTGAGGAGTCATCACCAATTTCTGGGACAACTTTAATTCAAGTTTTGGTTTCATCCCGCCTTCAGACCAGGACATATAAACCTCTTTCTCTAGTGACTGACCTCAGTCCCGTGTTCCGTTTCCCAACGAAACCGTTCTCCCAAATAAAAAGCTTTGGCTTCAGGATTATTCGCAATTTCAGAAGGGGTTCCGGAAATAAGTAACTTGCCTTCATGAATAATATAAGCCCGATCCGTAATCGCCAGAGTTTCCTGTACGTTGTGATCAGTAATCAGCACGCCAATCCCTTTTTGTTTTAGATGACCAATCACCTTTTGCAATTCTAAAACGATAATAGGATCAATGCCCGCAAAGGGTTCATCCAACAAAATAAACTGTGGAGAGAGGACCAGGGCCCGGGTAATTTCGAGCCTGCGCCGCTCACCACCGGAAAGGGTATAGGCCTTGTTCTTCGCCAAATGCGCAATACTCAATTCGGATAGAAGGCTGTTTAAGCGGGATTCCCGCTCAGAAGGGCTCAGGTCCAGGGTTTCCAGCACGATCAGGATATTATCCTCAACAGACAGTTTTCTGAAAATCGACGGTTCTTGCGGCAAATAGCTAACACCTTGAAGCGCCCGTTTATACATTGGCATCTCAGTAATTTTCGCCCCGTTCACAGAAATTTCTCCCCGGGTCGGCGGTGTCAATCCAACAATCATATAAAATGTTGTCGTTTTACCTGCCCCATTTGGGCCCAAAAGCCCAACGACTTCGCCCCGATTTACATGAAGACTCACACCCTTCACAACCTTCCGGCCGTTGTATATTTTCTCTAGTCCTGATACTTCAAGCATACCTTCCTCAGCAACAAAAACCTAGCATAAAAAGATGATTAAGCAAGAGGATCCCAATATTGACTCCTATCAATTTTTTTGACCCAGGCCCTGTGCACCATTTCGGATCACAGCCCGGCTTTCAGCAACAAGGGTTCTTTCTTCCTGTACAAAAAAGGTAATCATTTTCCCCGTAACGTGAACATCCTCGTCCCACACCTCTGGATTTCCAGTGAGAATAAAAACATCTTCTCCCCTTTTGTAAATCCCTTTTTCAGCTTTGGCTTTTTGAAGACCACGAATAATCCGAACATTGCCCGTTGCAATAATTTTCGTCACTTCACGCCCTTGTTCCGGCTTTTTTTTAAGGGAAACCGAGTCGTCTGATTGTGTTAAAAAGACCTCGGCTTTGTCGGCGTTCATCTTAATTTCTCCACGATGAATAAACACCTTCCCTTCAAAAATAATTTTATGCTCAAGGTTTTTGAAAGTCATCTGCTCCGACGTGATCGAAATGGGGACTTTTTCCGGTTCTTCCAGTTGATTTTCAGCCGCCCGGAGATCTGTACTGGATTCCAAAAGGCATAACAACAGGTATAGGATTAAAAAAGAAGGGAAAAGTGTTTTAGTGGACCATGGCCTTAACATCGCCAATGACTGTCATCTCCTGGCTGTCGACCGAAACTTTCAGCAAGTTCCCGTCCACGGTAATTTTTGGCCCTGTAATCAAGGCCTTTCCATCTGAAATAATTTCTCGCCCGGACTCATTCCATTTCAACCCTGCCATTTGCAGTGTATAGCCATTTTGTAAATCAACGGTCATTAATCCGGTTTTTTTCCAGAGCGCAAAGGCTTTCTGGTCGACATCCACCAAGCCATGATCTCCTTTTAAAAGCAAGGTGAGATCATCACCGTAAGGAATGCGGACAGAAACATTTTCCAGGTGTGTTTCCTGTCCTTTTTTCATCATTGCGGCCTCAGTCGCAATGAGCGACCAGGAAAGCAGACCTGTTTCAGTTTGTACAAAGGAAAGCTCCCGAATATTCACCTCGGCGTTCTGATTGAAATCAGGATTCATTCCCTGAAACGTCTTTTTTTTAAGCCCTCCAAAAAGCGAGATCGCCAAAAAAAACAAAAATCCAGCGGCAAAAAAAGGAAGGAAAGGTTTAGAATATTTGCTGAATAATTCCATGCCATAAAGTACCATAATACAATAGACGAGTAAAGGACTCGGCCTCTCCGGCACAACGCTATAATGCGCTCACGCATTCAGATCCAAAGTTGTGGCGTTTTTCCTTGACACAACCACTAAAAACGGCTAGTAATACCCCATTGTTTCACTATTCTCGGAGGAGATAATGACAAGAAAATTTTTTGTGTCTTCGTTTTTACTCGCTTTGGTCTTTATGACACAGTCGGTCGTATTTGCAGCCGAAGCGCCCATCAAACTTAAAAAAGGTGAAAAACTGTTTGATCAGGACTATGACAAGGTTTGGGACGCAACGGTTGCCGTTATTCAGGAAATAGGCTTTTCGGACCATCCTCATAAAAAATGGAAAACAAAAAAAGAAAAAGGACGCATCAAAACCCCGGAGTGGCGCTATTTCAAGATCTGGTCTGCTGACCCCGTTATCGACAAACACTATAAGGATTCTTATAAAATAAAAATCAAGAAAATCGATATCGAAGTCCCCAAACCCGCAGCAGCGAAACCAGAAAAAGCCCCGGATGCAGGGTCCACAGAAAAAGCGCCGGATGCCGCCGCGAAACCTGCAGCGGATGCCGCCAAGGCCGAAACCGCAGAATCCGCGCCCCCTGTTCCTACGATTTCAAAAATAAAGGTCTCGATCAAGCGGAAATTTCTGGTTCACAATGATGAAACCCGTAAATGGGACAAAGGCGATCCGGACAAAGAAAAAGCCGGGTACTCTGTTGAAGATATATATCAAATGATTGAAGAAAAACTCACGGAACAAAATCCAGCGGTCAATCCAGCGAAACAGGCGAACCTCAATATCACACCCCCGCCTGTACACAAAGTACCAAAACCTTAAAAAAAAGGGCCTCATCCTTGGGGCCCCTTTTTTTGCCCGATACATCACATTCAAACCAAATAAAAAAACGCCAACATTCATTACCGGGCCCCCAAAAGATCGCTTATACGATCCGTGTGTACCCTTTTGATCCAATGACAGATTAGAAAAACGATGGTAGGATGTCCCTAAATGGCAAGAGACCGTACACTTTCTCGAGAAGTCTGGAAAAACCAACTAGGATTTATCCTCGCCGCCGTCGGCTCAGCCGTCGGGCTCGGTAATATCTGGCGTTTTTCATATATGACCTATGAAAACGGCGGAGGCGCTTTCCTGATCCCCTATTTAATCGCCTTGTTTACAGTCGGCATTCCACTGATGATGCTGGAATTTGCTTTCGGCCATCGATTTATCGCCAGCGCGCCACTGGCTTTTTTTAAGCTGCATCGACGCTGGGAATGGCTCGGTTGGTGGTCCGTAAGCTTCGTCATGTTCGGTATCGTTCTTTATTATTGCGTCATTATTTCCTGGTGTTTGAACTACCTGTTCCTTTCGCTCACCCTTGCCTGGGGAAATGACCCGGGGGCCTTCTTTTTTGGAGAGTTTTTGGGACTTTCAAAGGGACCTGAGGAAATTGGAACCGTTCAAACTCCGATTTTACTCGGACTCGGAATTATCTGGTTTCTAAACTGGATTATTGTTCACAGGGGCATTCAACGCGGAATCGAGCTGGCCAATAAAATTTTTATGCCCCTTTTGTTAATCCTGACCACGATTCTGGTTTTCTGGAGCATCACGCTGGAAGGCGCTCATGTAGGGCTCCGCGCATACCTTGCCCCAGACTTTAGCGCTCTGTCAAAACCCAAAGTCTGGATTGATGCCTTCAGTCAGATTTTTTTCACCTTAAGCCTGGGCTTCGGGATTATGATTGCCTACGCAAGTTACCTTCCTGAAAGAGCGAATTTGAGTCGAAATGCCATAATCACTGCCTTGCTTAATTGCGGATTTTCACTTTTTTCAGGATTCGCCGTTTTTTCAATTCTGGGGTATATGGCCGTCGAGACACAAAAACCGATTGGAGAAGTCGTTAAACAAAGTATCGGGCTGGCTTTTGTCGCCTACCCTGCCGCCATCAACCTATTACCTGGCGGTGCAGTGTTTGGAGTTCTTTTTTTTACATCACTGGTTGTCGCCGGGCTGTCCTCTTCCGTTTCGATTATTGAGGCCTTTTCCTCGGCTGCCGTTGATAAATTTCCCTGGGGCAGAAAGCGGATTGTTACAACGGTTTGCATATTAGGCATGCTTGGCGGGATTATCTTCACCACCAATGGCGGCCTCTTCTGGCTCGACATTGTGGATCATTTCCTGACCCATTTTGGATTAATGGTCGTCGGTTTACTTGAAGCAATTCTGGCCAGTTGGCTTTTGCCAATCAATACCATGCGAAACTATATCAATTCTGTCTCTGAATTCCAGGTTGGGGCATGGTGGTCTTTTTTGATAAAGTATTTTATTCCCACTGTTCTGCTGATCATAGTCATCAGCGATCTCATCACTGAATTTCAAAAACCCTACGAGGGGTACTCCTGGAAGGCCCTTGTTTTTATCGGGGTCGACTGGCTCGTTTTAACGCTTGTCCTGGCCATCTTTTTTAGTAAAAGCACCTGGGAAAACCAAAACGGATAAACAGTCACTCTACCCTAATTTGTTGTCTCTTTTTTCGAAAAGCCAAAAACCCGCTCTGTCCCCACAAATAAGCCACCAGAAACAGGCCCAGGTAGGATGCATTGTCACGAAAATAACTGGAATGCACATTGTGCGCATTGACTTGAATCGTATGTTGATCAATAAATTCACCCCGAATTGAAAGCAATGTTGAATAATCCAGGGTGAAATTTACCAGTTCGAAAACCTCTCCATGAAATGAGTGCAGTTTTCCGTTTGGAGCCTCATACTGGTAAACCGCACGATCAAATTCTATCGGCTTTCCTGGTCTGGCTTCGACTTCGCGTAATGTTTTCACAAAATGATTATTACTGGCTTCCGGCATGGACAAGAAAAGGAAAGGCAGCACGAAATAAAGCCCTAAAACAGCACCCGCACCGTAAAGTCGACTTTTACTTTTTATGATGACCGACCAGGGCTGATTCATGCTTTTTCGCCAATTTAAAACAAAATAGACCGCGCCTGCGCCCGTAATCAAGTAGGTCGGAATACTGTCCGGCCAAAAATACCCAAACTGAGTTAACTGCCAGTTAAAGGGGGCCAAAAAATGGACACCATTGGCCCACTTAATCTGAATTGCATCCAGGAAAAGGTGCAAGAACGCACCGAATCCCATGACCATAAAATTTTTTAAGGGCGCCGTAGATATCAGCGAAAAAAAACCGCTGAGAATCAGTGAGAAAAAAAAAGTCGCCTGAACAATGGCATACAGCCTGAGGTCGAAGATATCGAGACTGGTAGAAACAAAACGTACAATCCGCTGTAATATCCAAGGCAGATCAGGAATAATGGCGCCAAGATAAATCCACCTTAAATCAGCATTGCGAAAAATCGAACGTGTCGCAATCCCCGCTACTCCCAAGTGGGCCAGTGTATTTGGCATCGCGATTGGCTCAATAATATTGCATTAAGTTGCTTTTAACAAACGTCGCCAATTTTCAGGAATCTCTTTTAAACCGGCAACCGTTTTAAATCGATCCGCGGTCAATGGCACCATTTTAAAACGCCCTTCAGACAAAAGCAGTCCGCTTTTATTACGGGCCTCAGCCTGAACCATAACCGCCTTCCAGGGTTCAATGGGTCCTTTGATATGTGCGGAAAGCATCATGGTCTCGCCGGGAGGGGCGGGCCTGAGATATCGCATTTGTGAAGAACGAAGTACCCAGGCGGCTTTTGTTTCACTGAAGAGAATCGTCGGAACCCAGGAGGCCAGGCAATCGAGCGCTGTGTATATTGCGCCGCCATGCGTTATTCCGGGAAATCCGGTCATATGCGCTTTGGGATTAAATGTCCCTATCAGCCGCTGCGCATTTTCTGGGTCACGGGTGATTTCAATATGAAGACCATGGGGATTGAGAAACCCGCAACCCAAACAATCATTGTCTTCAAGTAATACCTCATTGAGTACTTTTTGTTTTTTGGAGCCGGCCATCTACACACCGCCAAACATCTATTTCAGGGTGATCACTTTAGCGTAACTCGGCGGAAGATTCCAAAGACAATACCTTGTACATCATATCCCGTTCTATGGCTGCAGTTCCAACAATTCCCACGACAATGCCTGCCGCACAATTGGCCAGCCTGGCGGCATCCGGTAAAGATGACCCGACCGAAAGGGCAAGAGAAAGCGTACTTAACACGGTGTCGCCCGCACCCGTTACATCAAAAACCTCTTTCGCTTCGGTGGGAATATGCGTGACCGTACCCCCCTTTTCAAACAAACTCATGCCATGCTCTCCCCGCGTGATTAACACCGCATTGCAAGACAACTTTTTTAAAATGGTTTCTCCCGCTTTAAGTAAAGAAGGCTCATCCTGGATTTCAATACCGGAAGCTTGAGAGGCTTCCAAATTATTGGGGGTGACCAAGGTGACATTTTTGTACAGGTTAAAGTGATTGACCTTGGGATCAACCACGACGGGGATACCGCGTTCAAGCGCAGCCGGAAGAATTTTTTGTAGCAACCGTTTTGTAATGACTCCTTTGGAATAATCAGAAATCGCGAGACAATCGACACGAGGTAACTCACCTAAAACATAATCGATGACCTGCCGGTGCGTTTTGGAAAGCAATGCCCCGCGGGCTTCATGATCAAACCGGACAACCTGTTGTTGGTGCGCGACGATACGCGTTTTTTTTGTCGTTGGACGATGGTCTTCGATAATTAAACCAGTCAGATCCATCCCTTTCGATTCCACACGTTCTCGAATCCACTCACCGGCCGTGTCATCACCAATGACACTGCAAAAAGAAACCTGTCCTCCCAAACCTAAAATATTATTGACCACATTCCCTGCGCCACCAAGGCGGACGGATTCAGAATTAACATCCACGACTGGAACCGGCGCTTCAGGTGAAATACGCTTGACTGTTCCCCAAATATAATGGTCAAGCATCAAGTCACCCAGGACGAGAACCCTTCTCCCCTTAAGGGACTCTAGCAAGGCATTAAACTTTTTCTTTCTTGGACTCATGCTCAGGCTACCTTCTGATTTTAGCGGATGATCTTGCCAACTCTGTCCCACCGACCCCAGCCATCAAACCAGGCCAATCCTGATTTTTCCTTGTCCCAGGACCAGTAAATGATAAAGGCCTCCCCCTTGATTTTTGAAAAATCAACGAACCCCCAAAACCGCGAATCCAGACTATGGTCCCGATTATCTCCCATGACGAAATAAGCGCCTTCAGGCACATCAACGGGTCCAAAGTTATCTCTTTCCGGGACAATTCTCGGTTGAAACTCATCTCCCTTATGATTAGTGTAAGACTCGCTTTGCTCATCATCTTTGACATAAAGGAGCTTGTTTTTGACTTCGATTTTGTCACCCGGCACTCCAAGACCCCGTTTTATGAAGTCCTTTGTTTCATCTTTTGGAAATCGAAAAACAATGACATCACCACGTTCCGGACG
>CALZIJ010000022.1 GCA_945787655.1 Nitrospiria bacterium
GAAGGCTTGCGGTTTGCGATACGAGAAGGCGGGCGGACCGTCGGCGCAGGCGTGATCACTAAAATTATTCAATAAACACTCCCCCAACCCTGGGTTGCGGGCAAAGAGGCATTTGTTGTGAGTCAAAAGATTCGAATCCGATTGAAAGGCTATGATTATCGCGTGCTTGATCAATCCGTGTGGGAGATTGTTGAAACCGTTTCCAGGACCGGCGCGAAGGTATCAGGGCCGATCCCTTTACCGACTAAAATTAATAAGTATACGGTGCTTCGCTCACCTCATGTGGATAAGAAGTCCCGGGAGCAATTTGAAATACGAACGCATAAGCGGCTGATTGATATTTTGGAGCCCACACCGGAAACTGTTGATGCCTTGATGAAATTGAACTTGTCCGCGGGTGTAAATGTTGAGATTAAACTGTAGGGACTCTTTGAAATGATTGATGGCTTGATTGGATATAAACTCGGTATGACTCAGGTTTTTTTGGAAGGCCGGGGTTTGGTTCCTGTGACAGTGTTGGAGCTTGGGCCTTGTAAGGTGGCGCAGCTAAAGACGCTCGAAAAAGACGGATATGCTGCGGCTCAGGTTTCTTTTGGCCATGTGAAGGAAAAGAAGGTTCCAAAACCTATTTTGGGTCATTACAAAAAAGCAGAGATTTCCCCGGCCAAATTCTTGAGGGAATTTAAAGGAGGAGAAGATCTTTCTGTGGGGCAAGTGCTCACAACAGACATCTTTAGTGAAGGGGAGTTTGTTGATGTGACGGGGACTTCAAAAGGAAAGGGATTTCAGGGGGTCATGAAGCGGCATGGTTTTGGCGGTGGCAGGAAGACCCATGGTTCTCGTTTTCATCGTGCGCCGGGATCTATTGGCGCCAGCGCTTATCCTTCTCATGTTTTTAAGAATACACGTCTTCCCGGGCAAATGGGTAGTAAGCGTGTCACGGCAGAGGGGCTTGAGGTGGTGGGTGTCCGCCCCGATGAAAATCTCGTCCTGGTAAAAGGCGCTGTTCCGGGAGGAGCAAAAGGGATGGTCTTTGTCCGTAAGTCGGTGAAGCACGGATTAAAACAAGGTAAATGATGCTTGATTTAGAAATAAAAAATAATCATAACGAAACTGCAGGTTCAATAGAACTGGATGAGCAGGTATTTGGTGTGCCGTATCACCCGGCCTTGTTGCATGAAGTTGTGTTGATGCAGCTGGCTTCAATGCGTCAGGGAACCGCCTCTACAAAAACAAAGGGTTTGGTTCGAGGGGGAGGTAAAAAGCCTTGGCGCCAAAAAGGGACAGGCCGCGCCCGGGCAGGATCCAGCCGATCACCGATTTGGAGGGGAGGCGGTACGACATTTGGTCCGACACCCCGTAGTTACGCGTATTCCATGCCAAAGAAAAAGGTAAGGAAGGCCTTGTATTCAGCGCTCTCTTCGAAGGTCAAAGAAAACGGTCTTGTTGTTTTAGAGGAATGGGCATTTTCTGAGCCTAAAACAAAATCGATGGTCAATCTCCTGCAAAAACTGGAGTTATCAGGGCGAGTGCTGATTGCGGTGAGCCAGGTCAGCGAGGATATGAAGCGTATGACCAATAATTTGCCCTTGGTCAAGCTCGTTGAGATTCGAAATCTAGACGTATATTCATTAGTGCTTTATGAAAAATTGTTAATTACACAAAGGGATGTTTCCCGTTTGGTTGAAGTTTGGGGTAAATCATGAATTCACATGACGTGATTTTGCGGCCGCTGATTACGGAAAAAAGTACCGCCGTGCGAGAGCAATATAACAAGGTTTGTTTTGTTGTTCGTGAAAATGCCAATCGTGTTCAGATTAAGTCGGCAGTTGAATCCGCCTTAAATGTAAAAGTTAAAAAAGTGAATGTTATGAATATGGTTGGAAAAACAAAACGTCTGAACCGTTTTGTGGGAAAACGCCCGGATTGGAAAAAAGCCATTGTTACCCTTCATGAAGGGGAAAAGGTGGACTTTTTTGAAGGTTAATTTGGTTTTTTTTAGTAGTGTGGTATGAGGATTTAGATGGGTATAAAAACACATAAACCGACTTCTCCGGGAAGGCGGGGCGCTTCTGGCTCAACGTTTGAAGAAATTACGAAGAAAAAGCCGGAAAAATCCCTCGTTTCACCCTTAACCTCCAGCGGAGGCAGGAATAACCGCGGTAAAATGACCAGCCGTCACCGGGGTGGAGGGCATAAGCGTGCATATCGTTTGGTGGATTTTAAGAGAGAGAAATACGATGTTCCCGCGCGTGTTGCCGCAATTGAGTATGACCCGAATCGTTCTGCCCGCATTGCATTGCTATTTTATGCGGATGGGGAAAAGCGTTATATTATTGCACCCGACAAACTGGCTGTGGGTGATCAGATAACTTCTGGGCCCAAAGCTGAAATTCGAGTGGGTTGTGCTTTGCCTTTGGTCAATATTCCCTTGGGAAGTACGATTCACAATATTGAATTAAAAAAGGGAAAAGGGGGGCAATTGGCCAGAAGTGCGGGGGCTTCGGCCCAATTGATGGCCAAAGAAGGCGATTATGCCCATATCCGTTTGTCTTCTGGTGAGGTGCGCATTATTCGGTCCGAGTGTATGGCGACCATAGGTCAGGTTGGTAATGTGGACCATGAAAATGCATCAATGGGTAAGGCCGGGAGAAACCGCTGGAAAGGGAAAAGGCCTCATGTTCGGGGTGTCGCGATGAACCCTGTGGATCACCCTCACGGTGGTGGAGAAGGCAAGGCGGGTGCAGGGAACCCACATCCTGTGTCCCCCTGGGGGCAGCTGGCAAAAGGTTTTAGAACAAGAAAACGTCATGAGTCGGATCGTTTTATTATCAAAAGAAGGAAAAAATAGCCAAAGTGCGGTTTTTTACAGCCTTTAAAGAAATTAAGGGAAGATATGCCGAGATCGATTAAAAAAGGGCCCTTTATTGATGAGCATCTCGCCAAAAAAGTGAGCAAGATGAATGCATCAAATGAGTCTAAAATTATAAAAACCTGGTCACGCCGCTCAACAATTATTCCGGAAATGATTGGTCATACTTTTGCGATACATAACGGAAGGAAGTTTATTCCGGTTTATGTTACTGAAAATATGGTTGGTCATAAGATGGGTGAATTTGCGCCTACCCGTCAGTTTAGAGGGCATGGTGCGGGTAGAAATGAAAAGGCAACAAAGCTTAAGTAACGTACAGGTTTTTATTCGGGAAGGTTTTTAGGATGGAAGCAAAAGCTGAATTAAGATATGTCCGGGTGGCCCCTCGTAAGGCGCGAATGGTTGTTGATTTGATTCGAGGGAAGAATGCAGAGGAAGCCATGACGCTGCTTAAATTTACCCCCCGCCATGCGGCAAGAGTTGTTGGGAAAATTCTGAATTCTGCATTAGCCAACGCGACACAAAAAGAGATGGGTGATGTGGACACGCTGAAAATTTCCGAGGCTTATGTGAATGTGGGGCCAACGATGAAACGTGTGAGGCCTAGGGCCATGGGCCGTGCAAATACAATACATAAGCGCACCAGTCACATTACTTTGGTCTTGGGTGAAGACGAACATCAGGTGATTCAAAAACAGGAAAAGGTTGTGGCGGAAAAAGCCAATAAAAAACAAGGCACTTCTCAAAAAAAGGCTAAATCAGAGCCTGCTGAGAAGGACGGGGAGGAATAGTGGGGCAAAAAGTTCATCCATACGGTTTTCGCCTGGGTTATATAAAAACCTGGAAGTCAAGATGGTATGCAGAAAAAGATTATTCAAAGCAGCTGCATGAAGATTTAAAAATTCGTAAGATCGTCAAGAAAAAGCTCTATCATGCTGGTGTTGCTTGTGTGGAGATTGAGCGGTCCGGCGGTCAGATTAAGGTTTCCATTCATAGCTCCCGGCCGGGTATCATCATCGGTCGAAAAGGGGCAGAGGTCGATAAGCTTAAGGTTGAATTGGAAGCCATGACCGGCAGCCAGGTTTATATCAATATTATTGAAATCAAAAAGCCTGAACTGGATGCCCAGCTGGTTTCTGAAAACATTGCCATGCAATTAGAACGAAGGGTGGCTTACCGCCGGGCAATGAAAAAGGCAGTGGCCTCTACTTTGAGACTCGGCGCGCTGGGAATAAAAGTGCATTGTTCCGGGCGGCTGGGTGGAACTGAAATCGCGAGGGCAGAATGGTATCGTGAAGGCCGGGTTCCGCTTCATACTTTACGTGCAAATATTGATTATGGGCAGGCTGAGTCGATGACCACGATGGGGAAAATTGGCGTGAAGGTATGGATTTATCTTGGAGAAGTACTTCCAGGGAAGGCGGATGCTGATTTGGAGTCTTCTCGTAAAGCAGCATCGGGCTGGAGGGAATAATGCTTTCTCCGAAAAAAATTAAATTTAGAAAAATGATGAAGGGCCGCATGAAGGGGAAGGCTTACCGCGGGTCCGAAGTCAGTTTTGGTGAATACGGTTTGCAGGCCTTGGAGCCTTGCTGGATTACGTCGCGCCAAATTGAAGCGGCCCGGATTGCCATGACCCGGTATATCAAGCGTGGGGGTAAAATCTGGATTCGTATTTTTCCCGACAAGCCGATTACGAAAAAGCCAGCAGAAACCCGTATGGGAAAAGGAAAAGGCGCACCTGAATATTGGGCCGCTGTGATCAAGCCGGGCAGAATTCTTTATGAAATGGACGGTGTTTCACCGGAAGTGGCAAAAGAGGCGTTCCGCCTGGCCTCTCACAAGTTACCCATTTCGACTAAATTTGTAATGCGGGATGAGGGTTAGATGGACCAGGAACTATTAACCGATTTAACAGTCGATGAGCTAAAAGAGCGAGAAGCAACGATGCGGAAGGAATTATTTAATCTTCGTTTTCAGTCTGCAATAGGGCATATTGAAAACCCGAACCGCTTTAGAGAAGTCAGAAGGGAGATCGCGAGGCTGCTGACGGCTATTCAGGCGAAGAAGGGTGTTCATTCATGAAAAAAAGAAAAGAATATACCGGTATTGTTGTAAGTAATAAAATGATGAAGACAGTCGTTGTGGCGATTGACCGGACAGTGAAACATCCTCGATACAAAAAGTATCTTAAAAGGACGCACCGCCTGAAAGCCCATGATGAAATGAATACATGTAAGGTGGGGGACCAGGTTAAGTTGATCGAAACACGTCCCCTCAGTGCCCAGAAAAGCTGGGTTATCCTCGATGTTATACGGCGAGCTAAAGAAGTATAAAAGTTAAAGAAGGGGTGGCCGCATAAATGGTACAAATTCAATCGATGCTCGATGTTGCGGATAATTCGGGCGCTAAAAAATTAATGTGTTTTCATGTGACGGGAGGATCAAGGCGGCGCTATGCGAGCTTGGGTGATATTGTGATTGCAACCGTGAAAGTCGCCATCCCTCAGGGCAATGTGAAAAAAGGTGATGTTGTCAAGGCGGTCATTGTGCGCGTGGCGAAAGAGGTTCGACGCGAAGACGGCTCTTATATTAAGTTTGATCGAAATGCTGCGGTCTTGATTAATGCACAGGGTGAACCGATTGGCACACGTATTTTCGGTCCTGTTGCGAGAGAGCTACGATGGAAAAAATACACCAAGATTATTTCTCTTGCTCCTGAGGTTGTGTAGGGAGGTTGATTGTGAAAGAGGGTGCGCTTAAAGCGCAAATACGAAAGGGTGATCTTGTTCGTGTGGTCACCGGTAAGGAAAAAGGCAAAGAAGGCGCTGTTTTGAAGGTTTTACCGGTTAAGCATTCGGTCATTATTGAAGGATTGAATTTGCAAAAACGGGCAACCAAGCCAACGCAGGCCAACCCTAAAGGCGGAATTATTGAGCGGGAAGGGCGTCTGCATCTTTCTAATGTCATGTTGCTTTGCGGGAGTTGTGGGAAGGCGGCACGCGTGGGTAAAAAGATATTGCCCGATGGTAAAAAATTAAGGATGTGTAATCGTTGCGGCGATGTTTTGGACAAGGATTCGTGATGTGTCCATTGTTCGTTGCAAATGTAATCGTATTGATGTGAGATGATTGATTAGATGGCAAAAGTAAACCCTGTGGGAACGTTAAAAGATCGCTATTCTAAAGAAGTGATCCCGGCAATGATGAAGGAGCATGGATATAAGAATATTATGCAGGTTCCGGCCCTTGAAAAAGTGGTTCTCAATGTCGGGATGGGTGCGGCTTCATCAAACATTAAAATGCTGGATGCTGCGGTGCATGAATTGTCCATGATTACGGGCCAGAAACCTGTAGTCACCAAGGCAAAAAAATCTATCGCTGGATTCAAGCTCCGTGAAAATGTCGCTATAGGCTGCATGGTCACCCTTCGTCGAAATAATATGTATGAATTTTTGGACCGGCTTTTTCATGCCTCATTGCCCAGAATTCGTGATTTCAGAGGGTTTTCTCCGAAATCATTTGATGGCCGGGGAAATTATTCACTTGGGATTAAAGAGCAGCTTATTTTTCCAGAGATCAATTATGATGATATTTTTGGCGTTCACGGGATGAATATTGTGATCGTGACGACTGCGTTAACGGATGATGAGGGGCGTTCCCTATTGAGAAATCTTGGCTTTCCTTTTCGGAAGCCGAAGGAGGAAAAGCTTGGCTAGGAAAGCATTAATTACAAAATCTCTCCGTGAACCGAAATTTTCAACCCGTCAGTACAACCGTTGTTTGAACTGTGGACGGGTCCGCGGGTTTCTTCGAAAATTTTCGATGTGCCGAATTTGTTTCAGAATATTGAGTTTGCGGGGAGAGATTCCCGGTGTCACAAAATCAAGCTGGTAGGCAAATGTCACTATGGGGATTATGGAATGACTTATCGAGAAAGGAATGAAATGGTACCCCGTATTTTTAAGATAAAGGTTGGAGTTTAGGATGACTGATCCGATTGCAGATCTTCTAGCGCGAATTCGTAACGCTAAACAACGAAAATACAAGGATGTTTATGCCCCTTTTTCAAGAATTAAAAAGGAGGTGATCCATATTTTAAAAGAGGAAGGGTTTATCCGGGATTATAAGACCTCGGGAACGACCGGGATGGATGAAATTAAAATTCTTCTTAAATATGGAAATAAAGAGGAATCGGTGATTACGGATTTAAAACGGATTAGCAAACCAGGAAGGCGTGTTTATGTCGGAAGTGATGCAATCCCTTATGTAAAACGCGGTTTGGGAATTGCGATCCTTTCTACCTCACGGGGTTTGATGACAGATAAAAAATCCAGGGCAGAAAAACTGGGCGGTGAACTGCTTTGTTATGTTTGGTGATGGAAAGGTAAATTAAGTTATGTCCCGTATTGGACTTAAAAAAATAAAGATTCCTAAAGGTGTCAATGTGGATATTTCGCCGGGAATGGTCACCGCGAAGGGTCCCAAGGGAACGCTATCCAAATCCTTTCGTTCTGAAGTCAGTGTTGCCATCGACGGTGAAGATGTGGTTGTGTCGCGTTCAAGCAATACCCCTTTTATTCGATCCCTGCATGGCTTGGTTCGAAGCGAGATCAATAATGCCATTATTGGGGTGACAGAGGGTTATGAAAAAATACTGGATATTCAGGGTGTAGGATACCGTGCTTCGATGGAAGGACGAACGCTTGTTTTAAGCTTGGGATTTTCTCACCCAGTGCGATTTGATTTGCCTGAAGGAATTGATGTTGCCGTTGAGAAGCAAACCACTGTCATTGTAAAAGGAATGAATAAGTATTTAGTGGGTGAAACTGCAGCAAAACTCCGGTCGTTCAGGCCGCCTGAGCCCTACAAGGGCAAGGGGGTTCAATACCGTGATGAACGGATTATTCGGAAAGAAGGAAAGAAAGGGAAGTAGAGGTTAACGTGGGAGGTTCAACGAAAGAGAAGGTTATAGCCAGGCAGCGGCGTCATTATCGGGTTCGCTTGAAAATAAAAGGCACGCCTGATCGACCAAGACTTTCTGTCTATCGCAGTTTAAATCATATGTATGCGCAAGTCATTGATGACGTTGCCGGTAAAACGCTTGTGTCCGCCTCTACCTTGGGGGGAAGTGCCCAGGGTAATGTAAAATCTGCTAAAGAAGTTGGAAAAATTATTGCCGAGAAGGCATTGGCGGCTGATATTAAAGAAGTCGTTTTTGATCGGGGCGGCTGTATATATCATGGAAGAATAAAAGCGCTTGCGGAATCCGCCCGTGAAGGTGGACTTGTATTTTAATAATCTGATGTTTTTAAGTTATAAAGCACAGTCCTGTAGTATGTTGAAGGAGGTAGTATTTGGATAAAATAAATCCAGATGAACTGACCTTGAAAGACAAAGTTGTGTTTATCAACCGGGTGGCAAAGGTTGTAAAGGGAGGTAAACGATTTTCTTTCGCAGCGGTTGTCGTGGTTGGTGATGGTGAAGGACATGTCGGAGTGGGAAAAGGGAAGGCTTCGGAAGTCCCGGAGGCCATTCGAAAAGCAATAGAGGATGGCAAGAAAAACCTGGTTCGTGTCCCTCTAATGAAAACGACCATTCCTTTTGAAGTGATTGGCCGCTTTGGAGCGGAACGCGTATTATTAAAGCCGGCTTCTGAAGGGACGGGTATTATTGCAGGCGGTGCCGTTCGCGCGGTGATGGAAATGGTGGGTGTTTCTAACATTCTAAGTAAGTGCCTTGGGGGTGGAAATCCGATTAATGTGGTTAGCGCAACCCTTGAAGGTTTCTCTCAGCTTAAGCATCCGCAAGACGTGATGAAAGCCAGATTCGATCAAGCGTCTCAGCCGGAGTAAAAGAAATGTCTAAAAAATTATCTATAAAACTTAAAAGAAGCTACATCGGAAGACCTGAGAAACATCGTCGTGTTGTTATGGGGCTTGGCCTTAAAAAAATTGATCAGGTTGTTATTCGCCTTGACACGCCTGAAATTAGAGGAATGGTGAACAAGGTGTCCCACATGCTCGAAGTAGAGGAAGTTAAATGAAAATTTCTAGCCTTGCCCCCGCCAAGGGTGCTAAAAAAAAGAGTAAACGCATTGGTCGGGGACCGGCATCGGGTCATGGCAAAACAGCCGGAAAAGGCCATAAAGGACAGGCCGCACGATCAGGGGGGACGAAACCTTCCTGGTTCGAAGGGGGCCAGCAGCCATTAACCCGGCGCGTACCAAAGCGTGGTTTTAAAAATTTATTTCGCAAAGACTATGTCATTTTAAGTTTGGATCGTCTTAATCAGTTTGATGCAGACACCGTGGTCAACCCTCAAATGCTCCATGAGAATGGACTGATTAAAAAAGTAAACCAGGCGGTTAAAATTCTGAGTGATGGAGAACTCACGAAGCCGATGGTCATTTCTGCCCACAAGTTCAGCAAAAAAGCCAAGGAAAAAATAGAGGCTGCGGGTGGAAAAGCGGAAGTGCTTTCTTAAGGAGAACCTTTTTGTTCGATCGCTTTTTTAAAAGTATTCAAAACATTGTCAAGATAGAGGAGTTAAGGCAGCGTGTGGCCTTTACCGCGATGATGCTGTTTGTTTACCGGATGGGTGCTCATATTCCTACTCCGGGGATTAATAATGAGCAGTTGAGCGTTTTCTTGAAAGATCGTGGCGGTGCCTTGATGGGGTTTCTCGATATGTTTTCGGGAGGCGGACTTTCTCGCCTGACTATTTTTGCGCTCGGCATTATGCCCTATATTTCCGCGTCTATTATCCTTCAACTATTGACGGTGGTGATTCCTACGCTCTCTAAACTTTCAAAAGAAGGAGAGATGGGCCGTAAGAAAATAACGCAGTATACCCGGTTTGCAACCATCGGAATTGGCTTGGTTCAGGCTTTTGGTATTGCAATCGGCCTGGAAGGAATGGAGGGCGGCGCTTTTGTGCAGAATCCTGGGTGGGGATTTCGTCTAATGGCGATTATCACCATTACAGCAGGGACTGCTTTTTTGATGTGGCTGGGAGAGCAGATTACTGAAAGAGGGATTGGCAACGGCATCTCCCTTATTATTTTTGCGGGTATTGTCGTGCGTATGCCGGCTGCGGTTGTGAATACTTTTCAACTGTTTCAAACGGGCCAGGTCAGTTTTATTTTTATCGCCATTTTATCGGTCATGATGGTGGGTGTTGTTGTAGCGATTGTCTTTCTCGAAAGTGGCAGAAGAAAGATTCCCGTCCAATATGCGAAACGGGTTGTCGGGAGAAAGGTTTATGGCGGGCAGAGTACGCATATTCCTCTTAAAATTAATACTGCAGGAGTCATTCCTCCAATCTTTGCCTCATCAATTATCGCTTTTCCCGCAACCATTGCAGGCTTTATCACAGTTCCCTGGGTTCAGGCCTTGGGGAGAAATTTGGCCCCAGGTACAGCTTTTTATACCAGACTTTACGGCATGCTGATTATTTTCTTTGCTTTTTTTTATACCGCTGTTGTGCTTAATCCTGTTGATATGGCGGATAATATGAAGAAATACGGTGGATTTATTCCGGGGGTACGGCCTGGACAGAAAACTTCAGACTACATATACAAGGTGTTGACCCGGGTAACCTTCGCTGGTGCAATTTATCTTGCTTTGGTGGCGATTATTCCTGAGATCTTAATCTACCGTTTTAATGTCCCCTTTGCTTTTGGAGGGACATCCCTCCTGATTGTAATCGGGGTTGGAATGGATACGGCCCAACAGATTGAAACGCATATGTTAACCCGAAATTACGAAGGTTTTATGAAAAAAAGCAAAATGAAAGACAGGGGTTTTTAGGGAATGAAAGTAGTTTTCCTGGGGCCTCCAGGTGTGGGGAAAGGTACTCAGGCTTCGCGTTTTTCTAAAAATCACCAGATTCCTCATATTGCGACGGGAGATTTATTAAGAACAGCGATTACAAATAAAACCGAAGTCGGCTTAAAAGCGTCTTCGTTTATTGAAGCAGGACACCTAGTCCCGGATAATGTTATTATCCAATTAATGAATGAGCGCCTTGATTCTCCAGATGCTGAGGAGGGATATGTGTTGGATGGCTTTCCCCGGACCATTGCTCAAGGGAAGGCCTTGGATAAACTCCTTGAGGAGAAGGGAAGCGGTCTTGACCGAGTAATTTATTTTTCATTGGATGAGTTGACACTTAAAGAAAGAATCGTGGGGAGAAGAAGTTGCCCCTCTTGTCATTCGGTTTACCATACGACCTTTAAAAAGCCGGACCTTGAAGGTGTTTGCTCGTGTGGTGCTGCCTTGGTGCAGCGAAAGGATGATTCCGCAGAAACTGTTACAAAGCGGCTGGCTGTTTACCGGGATGAGACAGCGCCGCTTATTGATTATTATAAAAATCAGGGTGTGTTGTTGACGGAAATAAAAGCAGATGGCTCACTTGATGATGTGGCTGAATTGCTGGAAGGTGTTATTCAGGATAATTCATAGACAGTATCAGTTGAAATAGCGCTTGATTTGATTATCGAAGGTTATATCCTTTAGGTTAATATTGATTATATTAAAATCGAAAGAAGAAGTTGAAAAAATTGCAACGGCAAGCCGTATTGTAGCGGCTTCACTGTTGGCGTTGAAGGACTATATCAAGCCGGGCATGACCACTCAGCTATTGGATACCTTTGTGGAAAAAGAAATTATTCGAAAAGGTGGCATACCGGCCTTCAAGGGGTATCGCAACTACCCAGCGACACTTTGTGTCTCTGTCAATGAAGTGATTGTCCATGGCATCCCTTCGGATCGTGTCATTCAAGAAGGGGATATCGTTGGTATTGATTTGGGTGTTATTTATGAAGGGTTTTACGGTGATGCGGCGATTACAGTCCCTGTGGGAGAAATCAGCCCTGAAGTGGCTCGATTGCTGGAAGTCACTGAAAAATCCTTGTATGCAGGAATAGAGCAGGGAAAAGTGGGGGGGCGTCTGTCCGATATTTCACATGCGGTTCAATCGTGTGTCGAGCCAGAAGGTTATTCTATTGTAACGGACTTTGTGGGTCATGGTATTGGACGGTCATTGCATGAAGAACCGCAGATTCCTAATTTTGGTCCAAAAGGAAAAGGCCCGCGGCTTAAGGAGGGGATGGTCTTCGCAATTGAGCCGATGGTGAATATGGGAGGCCCTGAGGTCTCTGTCATGGATGATGGCTGGACTGCAGTGACTTCGGATGGCAGTCTGTCAGCCCATTTTGAACATACTATTGCGATTACACAGAACGGACCTAAAATTCTAAGTCAGGTCTGAAAGGTTGATTGTGAGGGTGTTGAGGGAACGTAGTATTTGTGGCTAAGGAAGATTCAATTGAGGTACAGGGAACGATCATAGAAACGCTGCCCAACGCGATGTTTCGTGTGGAGTTGGAGAACGGGTATCGGGTTCTTGCTCATATCTCCGGGAAGATGAGAATGCATTACATTAAAATTCTACCTGGGGATAAAGTGACGGTGAAGCTTTCTCCTTACGATTTAACAAGAGGCCGTATTACGTATCGTTTTAGTCGATAAAAGAAGGTGTAGAAGTTATGAAAGTACGTGCATCAGTGAAAAATATGTGTGACAAATGCCGGGTGATTCGAAGAAAAGGAATCGTTCGTGTGATTTGTCAAAACCCTAGACATAAACAACGTCAAGGATAGGATCCGAGGAGTTTTCATGGCAAGAATTGCGGGAGTTGATTTACCCAGGAAGAAAAGAGTGGTCGTCGGTCTGACTTATATTTTGGGTGTGGGTCGTCCTTCTTCTGAAAAAATTTTACAAAGCACCTCAATCGACCCGAATACCCGAGTTGAAAATTTGGGAGAGGATGAAATTATTCGGTTGCGCGAGGTGATTGAGCGGGACTTTAAAGTTGAAGGTGATCTTCGGCGGGAAGTGTCCATGAATATTAAACGCCTAATGGATATTGGTTGTTATCGTGGATTGCGGCACAGAAGAGGGATGCCTGTTCGTGGCCAACAAACACGGACCAATGCCAGAACTCGAAAAGGGCCTAAAAAACATATGGTTGGCGGGAAGAAAAAATAGGGTATCCCTATATTAAATCGGAAAGGTCTTGAGCGTCGTGAAGAAGGGAGCAAAGAAAAAAGAGAAACGTCATGTCCAGACGGGCATTGCCCACATTCAGGCATCGTTTAACAATACGATTGTAACGATTACTGATATGAATGGAAATGCAATTGTGTGGAGTACGGCAGGGAGTCTGGGATTTAAAGGTTCACGAAAAAGTACCCCATTTGCGGCACAGCGTGCAGCAGAGGTTGTGGCTAAAAAAGCAATAGACCAGGGGATGAAGCAAGTTGATGTTTATGTGAAAGGCCCGGGTTCTGGGCGAGAGTCCGCTATTCGGGCAATGCAGGCGGCGGGGCTTAAAGTCAATCTGATTAAAGATGTGACTCCTGTTCCTCACAATGGTTGCCGCCCTCCGAAAAAAAGGCGGGTTTAGTACTTTATTGATATTTGAGTAAACGGAGGATTCGTTGGCAAGATATATTGGTCCAGCTTGTCGGCTTTGTCGGCGAGAAGGGACAAAACTTTTTCTTAAGGGGACACGCTGTATTTCAGAAAAATGTGCGGTGGACCGTCGGGCTTATCCACCAGGACAGCATGGTCAGGTCCGTGCACGTGTGTCTGAATATCGGACCCAGTTAAGAGAAAAACAGAAGCTAAAAAGAATTTACGGCTTATTAGAGCGTCAATTCAGATTGTATTTCTATAAGGCAGACCGGAAAAAAGGTGTCACGGGGGATAACCTGCTGTCGTTACTTGAATCACGCCTTGATAATGTTGTTTATCGATTGGGTTTGGCTTCCTCTCGGAAGCAAAGCCGAATGCTGATTCGGCATAATCATTTTTCTATTAATGGGAAAACAGTGAACATCCCTTCATATCTTGTTAATATTGGTGAAGTGATCGAAGTGAGGGAAAAAAGCCGGGGACTGCTTCCTGTGTTAAGTGCGCTTGAAGTCTCCGGTGGACGCGAAGTCCCTTCTTGGCTTTCTCTGGATATGGCTCAATTGAAAGGTGAAGTTAAGACATCGCCAAATCGGGAAGAGATCGTACTACCAGTGAATGAACAGCTTGTTGTTGAGCTTTATTCGAGATAATAAAAAGCAAAAGATACCGATCAGGCTATGAGATTTTTTATAGTTATTGCTCATTGATGAGGGGTTTATGATTATTCGGACAATTGATTTACAAATACCGAAAAAGTTAGAGATGGATAAAGAAACACTTTCAGAAAGCTACGGTAAGTTTGTTGCCGAGCCTTTTGAAAGGGGTTTTGGCAGCACCATTGGCAATTCTTTGAGGCGGATTCTCCTTTCATCGATTGCGGGCGCGGCAATCACTTCGATTAAGATTGAAGGTGTTTTGCACGAGTTCTCGACTGTCCCGGGTGTAAAGGAAGATGTTACAGATATTATTTTAAATTTAAAAAATCTTCGTTTGAAGCTTCATGATGACAAGCCCAAGGTGATTCGGCTTAAGAAAAAAGGTGCAGGGAAGGTATTGGCAAAACATATTACGCATGACGCGGATGTTGAAATTCTGATTCCCGATTTACATATTGCGACTTTAGATAAAGACGGCATGATCGACATGGAAATGACTGTTGAGCTGGGACGAGGGTATGTTCCTGCAGACCGTAACAAAAAAGACGATATGCCGATTGGCGTGATCCCTATCGATGCTATTTTTTCTCCAATTCGAAAAGTCAATTTTGCTGTCGAAAATGCGCGTGTGGGCCGTGTGACAGACTACGACAAATTGATTATGGAAATATGGACTGATGGCTCGGTATCTCCGGAAGACGTTTTAGGGTTTTCTGCAAAAATATTGAAAGACCATTTGAACCTCTTTATTAATTTTGAAGAAAATGATCAACCGGTCGAGCAGAAAAAAGATAAAGATGAAGAGTTTAATAAAAATTTATTAAAAAATGTCCATGAGTTAGAGCTGTCCGTCCGCGCAGCAAATTGCCTGAAAAATGCAAGCATTCGCACGATAGGAGATCTTGTTCAACGGAGTGAATCCGAAATGCTGAGAACCAAGAATTTCGGAAGAAAATCGTTAAATGAGATTAAGGAAATTCTTCATGAAATGGGATTGTCCCTTGGCATGGAAGTGGACAGCAGTTTGACTCAAAACAATGTTGAGCAAGAAGTTTAGTTAAAGGGGATTTAGTAATGCGTCATCGCCAGTCGGGCCGCCAGTTAGGTCGAAACAGTTCACATCGCCGTGCTCTCTTTAGAAATTTGGTCACCTCATTTTTAAGGCATGAGCGGATTGAAACCACTGAAGCCAAAGCAAAAGAAGTGTCCTCGATTATTGAAAAGATGATCTCGCTGGGAAAAAGAGGAGATCTTCATTCGAGGAGAAAGGCATTGGCTTATATCTATGAGCCGAGTGTAGTTACCCATCTTTTTTCAAATATTGCACCGCGCTATTCGACCACAAATGGCGGATATGTAAGAGTGATTAAGACCCGTATCCGGCAAGGAGACGCGGCTCAAATGGTTATTCTCGAGTTGACCAAAATGGAAGAGGCAGTCGTAGAAACTGAAAGTAAGGAAGCAAAAGAAGGCTGATTATTAACCGCCTTCTTTTGCTGAAGCTGACTTCTCTTGACTCTATTGAACAAACAATCACTCGTCTTGTTCTGAGTCTGTCTTACACCTGAAAAAGAATCCATTGATAAAAGACCCACCCCAAGGCGCTGACCATAATGGCCCTTGGCCAATTTTGCCCTTGCATAATTTGTTGCACGACAATGACTGTCCCTCCAATAATCCAGACGCTTGTACCAAATAAGACGATAAAAGAAAATGCGGGTAAAAAAGCGAGTAATTTGAAAATGCCCGGAAAAAAAGCAAAGCTCATTAGTATGACAATGGATTTAAGTTCTATTTTTTTGTCCGGGTTGGGGTAAAATTTTTTTGTCACAAAATAGATAAAAAGAACCAAGGCCCACCACGCTATAAAAGCGGTTAAAGTGATAAGGGGGATTTTTTCTGTATACCCTTCAGCGTTGCCCATTCCTGTAGAAAGACTTGACAGAATGACCAGTAACAAGGCCTGGACAAGCGTGGGATGGTTATTTTGAATTTCAGAATACACTGTGAGGTCTAATTGAAAAACACGGAGAATACGGTTTGCTAATTTGATCATCGTCGCAGGTTTTTCCTTTTTTTAAGGTCTCATTGGGCCTGTTGTTTCATATTGAGGCCCGGGGTAGGTATCGATGTCACATCACCAGATCTGATATACTGTCACGCGGATTATGAGCTTGAAGATGGAGAGTAGCAGAGCTTGAAATAGCTGTCAATCTGGATCGTTTATGGATAGTGTAAATGAAGACTGGATGAGGGTTTTGAATTTTTGGGGGATTGAATGAAAAGGATTTATTTTTATTGGATCGTTATTGGTATCGCGGTATTTGTTGGCCGAGAGACGGTTTGGGCAAAAACCGAAGCTGTAGTGGGAATTCCTATGATACAGGCCCGGTTATCGATGGACCATTCCCACAACATCGATTTGGACAACAGCCAAAAAGTAAAAAGCCGCTTGATCATTACCTAAGACGAAGATAAATATTACTGGGAAACCCGGGATAGAAGAGAATTACATTATCAAAAGATGAAGAAATTTGTCCTTTTTATTGATCTTAAAACAGGGGGATACATCAAGGTCATCCAACAAGCGGATGGACGATATGTTTATTTAGAACATATCACGGTTAAAAATTTAAAAGGGTTCACCTATTGGGGTGTCATTAATCTTTATCAACCTTGAGTGATTTTTATATGGCGAGACTAAATGAACCCCGTCGTTTACAGGGATTGGGTCACATCCTTCTGATTTCATGTTACGAGCTTGGACACCAACCGATTGGGCTTGCACTTCCATTGGCATTTCTTGAAGACGCGGGTTTCAAACCGGATGCCTTGGACCTTGCGCTTGAACCCTTAGAGGATGAAAAAATAAAAAAAGCCCGCTTGATTGCCATCTCTGTTCCCATGCATACGGCCTTGCGCATCGGCATCGATGCTGCTCGGCGAATCCATAAAATCAATACACAATGCCAGATTGTTTTTTTTGGACTCTACGCGTCTTTAAATACGAAATGGCTTTTAAAGGAGGGTTCTGATTTTGTCATCGGGGGAGAATATGAAACCCCCTTGCTGAATTTGGTGAAATCTCTTGATCAGGGACAAATTGATTCGGTCGAAGGCGTTTCAAGCCGGGCGCATCATTCTGAACCCTATCTTAAACATCTGAACTTTCTCACGCCACAACGGGAACGACTTTTACCGCTGGAAAAATATGCGCATTTGGTCGAAAAAAATACCACCCGCACCGCAGGCTACGTTGAAAGCAGCCGTGGCTGCCGACATCATTGTCGTCATTGTCCTATTCCTCCCGTATATCAGGGGCGATTTTTCTTAATCCCAAAACAGACTGTGCTGGAGGACATTGATCATCTCGTGAAAATGGGTGCGACTCATATTACCTTTGGGGATCCTGATTTTTTGAATGGCGCAGTCCATTCACTGCGTATTGTCCGGGAAATGCACGTGGTCCATCCGGATATCACATTTGATTTTACGGCCAAGGTAGAACACCTCATTCGACACGAATCTTATCTTGAAGAGTTAAGGTCTCTGGGGTGTATTTTTATTATCTCCGCTGTGGAATCTTTTTCAAACAAAGTGTTGTCTTGTTTGGTTAAAGGCCATACTCGGGAAGAAGCGGTAGAAGTGTTTCATCGGGTTAAAGCCGCCGGGATTGCACTTCGCCCGACCTTTGTCGTGTTTACCCCGTGGACGACACTCCAGGATTTAATGGATTTATTCGAAATTGTTGAAAGAGAAGGGATGATTCAGTATGTAGATCCGGTGCAATATGCCATCCGGCTTTTGATTCCCCCGGGGTCATTGTTGTTGTCTGAACCCTCATTACACCCTTTTTTAGGGGGGCTTGATGCATCCGGGATCAGCTATGATTGGTCTCATCCCGATCCCAGAATGGATTCGCTTCAAAAACGTTTTAGCCGTTTGATCGAAAGTGAAGCGGAATCTCATGAAACACCAGAGCCCTTGTTTTATCAACTCAAAGAATATATTCATGCCGAAATAGAGCAGCGGGAAGCCCGGGATATCGAAATACACCCTGAACACACCGGGTTTGTCCCTCCGAAATTAAGTGAATCCTGGTTTTGTTGTGCTGAACCTACGGAAAAACAGCTCTGTATCGAAGAGATAAAAGGTAAACCCGCACCTTGACTCCCGTTCACATTTTCTATTTTTAAGATCAACGCGTATAATAGAGATCTGCGGACGTCCTTGTATGTCGCTGTCATAAAGAAGGAGGTATGCTCTGTCTGTTCTGCACGCGACCTTTACCGGAAGTCAAAGCTCGGTTAAAATAGATATAATTACGGTATGAAGGATACCAAAAAGGGGGTGGCACGATGGTCGAGTTTTCACCTGGGTTAGCAGGGGTTCCCGCAGCCCGTTCAAAGGTCAGTTACCTGGATGGGGAAAAAGGACTCCTGGAGTATCGCGGCATTCCTCTGGAAATCCTTGCTAAAAAAAGCAACTTTGTCGAAACGGCGTATCTTCTTATTTTCGGGAATTTGCCGACACCGGCGCAGTTAAAAAAGTTCGACCATGATCTGCGTGTACACCGCCGGATTAAGTACCGAATCATTGATTTAATCAAATGTCTCCCTGAATCGGGACATCCGATGGATGCCCTTCAGGCGGCCGTGGCCGCGCTGGGCATGTTTTACCCGGATAAGGATGTTTTAAATCCGGAGATACAATATATTTCAGCGGTTCGTTTGATTGCTAAACTGCCAACCATTATTGCGGCGTATGCACGCTTGAGGCGGGGGGACGACCATATCCAGCCGCGAGATGACCTTTCTTTTGCTGAAAATTTTCTGTACATGCTGACTGAAAAAGTCCCTGACAAAGTGATGTCCGAGGTTTTAGATACTTGCCTGGTGCTTCACGCAGAACATACCATGAATGCGTCCACTTTTAGCGGTTTGGTTACTGCGTCCACATTGTCTGATCCTTATACGGTGGTGTCCTCTGCCGTTGGAACCTTGGAAGGCCCGCTTCATGGCGGTGCAAATGAAAAGGTGTTGCATATGCTTTCCGAAATCGGACAGGTAGAAAATGTGAGGCCTTATATTGAAGCTAAAGTGAAAGCCAATGCTAAAATTATGGGTTTGGGGCATCGCGTTTATAAAGTGAAAGATCCCCGCGCGATTATTTTGCAACAGTTGGCTAAAAGATTGTTCAAGCATTTGGGGACATCCCCGCTGTATGAAGTGGCTGTTGAAGTCGAACGGGTTGGGGAAGAATATCTGGCGAGTAAAAAGGTGTATGCCAATGTCGATTTTTATTCCGGGATACTTTATCAAAAAATGGGTATAGAAACCGATTTTTTTACACCGATCTTTGCGATGGCGCGTGTCGCGGGGTGGCTGGCACATGCTTTTGAACAAGTCAAAGACAACCACATCTTTCGGCCAAGGGAAATTTACGAAGGAGAACATGGCCGACCCTACCTACCCATTTCAGAACGTTAGTGTGCTCTCATTTATTTTCAGTCACTGCGGGAAGCGTTAACGCGGGATGAACAACCATTTCAGTGGGCGTGACCGGTAATTGAATGGTGAAGGTTGTGCCTTTTCCTAATTCGCTGTCGACTGAAATGCTACCGCCATGTTTTTCAATAATGCCAAAACTGACATATAAGCCCAGCCCGGTGCCTGTTTCGGCATCCTTGGTAGTAAAGAAAGGGTCGAATATTTTATTGAGGTGTTCCGGTGCGATTCCGCTTCCGGTGTCATGAATGATAATATAGATCAGTCCATCTTTGTAATATGTGCGGATTTTAATAAAATCCCCTTCATGGACAGCATGAGAAGCATTGGTAAGCAGGTTGGCGAATACTTGATTTAATTGCTGAGGATAACAGGCAAGTGGCGGAATAAATTCAAGTTGCGTGATGATTTCAGCCTTGTCGTTTAATTCTTTTTCAATTTTTTGCACTATATTTTGCAACTCGAAATTCAGGTCGCATCCGGTTGTTTTCTCTGTCTGGTCATCGGTATACACTTTTAAGTCCGTTGTAATGTCCTTAATACGTTTGAGTTCCTTTCTCGATTTTTTAATAATTTTTTCAGCGTCTTCAAAAAGGGCGTCCATTTTCATCCGCGACTGCACTTGTTTAATCTGGTCCATTTCCGCATGACGGCGGTTAAAATCATTTTCCTGGGCCATGGTTGAAAGACCGTATTCTATGAGTTGGGTATATGAAATGACATTCCGCAGATAGTCTTGAAGTTGTTCCATGTCTTTGTTCATGGAACCGAGCGGCGTGTCGATCTGTCGTGCTATCCCTCCTGTGAGGGTGCCAATAGAGGCCATTTTCTCCTGCCGGTTGATCTGGATATCTTTTTTATTTAATTCTTCATATTTGTTCTCAAGTTCTTTTGTCCGTTCTTGCACGGTGGCTTCTAAGGATGTATTGGCTTCTTCGAGCCGTGAAATCAGTTCCAGTGGAACCCGCATATCCCGTATGACCAAAACATGGCCGATGCGGCTGCCGATCAGATCGATAATCGGCTGGATATTCACATCGACCGGTATTTTTTCATTCTCCATTGTAATACAGACCATACGTTTTTCCTTAAGGCCTTCTTCTCTAAAAAATGCGTTTTCATCCAAATATTCAAATACGGTGTCAATGGTTCTTCCGAGCAAACTGTTTTCATCAAACTTCAACAGGGCTTTGGCCGCAGGATTGATGCGCTTGATTTTATATTCGGAATCGATTGCAATTAAGGCATCTCCCATGGAATTCATAATACATTCCATGTAAACAATGGTATCTTTCAGGTCTTTTTTCGTACGTTCAAACAGCGCGGTGGACCGTTGCAGCTCTTCCATGTTTTCCACGATTTTTTCAGAGATTTTTTCGATTGAGCTTCCCATAAGCTGGAGTTCATCCGAAGAAGTTTGCGTGTCTTTTTTAAGGTCGTTTTTGGTGATTTCGTCTATATTTCTGAAAATAGAGCGAATCGATCGAACGATATCCCAAATTAAATAGGCGCCAATGCCGATCAGCATCGCCGTGCAGGAAAATAACAGAAAGGTGCTGCGCTGTGAGAGGTCTTCCAGCATATACAAAAACACCAATTGGGGAATCATAAAGGTGAGGGCGAGGGCGACGAGCAATTTAGTGACTATTTTTTTCGTTTTCATAAGCGGAATTTAAAACCTTGTGAATAAAGTCAATAAAAATGATAAAAATAATGAAGGTATCCAGTCTGTACGCATAGACTGACTCATATTAGAGCAATATATATGCCGAAGCCTGAATTGAGGTGAATCAAAGATAGAATTTGTTAATTATAAAGATTTATTGTAATAATGGGGTGCTAAGCAGAAAGAAATACCATTTTAAGTGACAAAAATTGTTCAGGATGTGTAATGCATGACTTGATCTGTTGAGTCAGGCCGCCGGGAGATGGAAGAGGCGCTCCGCATTTTCAGTGGTCATTCGGGCGATGGTGTCATAGGGGAGGTTTCTTAAATCTGCAAGTTTTTCAGCGACGGTCGTAACATAGGCGGGTTCATTTCTTTTTCCGCGAAATCCCTGCGGAGCGAGATAGGGTGCATCGGTTTCGACCACGATTTTATCAAGATCCACGGTCGAAGCCGCCTCTTGAATGGCTTTTGCATTTTTAAACGTCATAATGCCTGAAAAAGAGATATACAAACCCATTCGGGTGCCTTGTAGCGCAATCTCTTTGTCCCCCGTAAAACAGTGTAAAACAACGCCGATATTTTCGGCATGCTCCCTGATGTTTTCTGCATCAAATAAACGAAAGGTTTCTTCCCAGGCATCCCGTGTATGAATGACCAGGGGCAGTTCTTTTTTCTTTGCAAGGCGAATCTGTTCTGTAAAGGCATGCCGCTGTGCTTCAATTGTTGAGTGGTTGTAATAAAAATCATAGCCGGCTTCACCAATGCCGACGACTTTTGGATGATTCGTCAATTGGTCAAACTGATCCAAAAGCGCATCATTACACTCTTTTGCGTCGTGAGGATGTAAACCGACCGTGGCATACAGAAAGGGGTATTTTTCGGCCAGGGCAATGGCGCGGCGGCTCGAATCCAGTCCGGTTCCAATGACAATCATTTTTTGAACATCCGCTTCCAATGCGCGTTTGATGACCGCTTCCTGGTCTTTAGAAAATTCAGCATCGGCAATGTGTGAGTGTGTGTCAATTAACATGGTATTTTTCCTTTTGTTTCCTGTATGCGAAAGCGTGTTTTATACCGGGAGAAATATAGGGGCAGCACATGGGTTATTTGGCAAGCTTAAGAATAATATCCCATTCTTCCGGGGTCACGGGAGTAATGGAAAGCCGGTTCCCTTTGCGTAAGATCTGCATCTTTTCAAGAGAGGCCGTTTCCCTGAGTTGCGCCAACGAGACCACTTCTGGAAATGCGCGGACAAAGGCGACATCGACCATTTCCCA
Organism: Nitrospiria bacterium; assembly: GCA_945787655.1. GTDB lineage: Bacteria > Nitrospirota > Nitrospiria > SBBL01 > JAADHI01 > JAADHI01. The sequence goes on from CALZIJ010000022.1 coordinate 22,461, forward strand.
TCGGGGATTATCTGCCTTGCTTTTAGGGTCGTAATGGGGGTCATCGGGGTCAAATGCGGTGTGGTCCGGATAAGCCATCTTGACGATTTTTATCATACCGGCGATTCCGGGAACCTTGCAATTGGAATGGTAAAAAAAAGCCTGATCGCCCACTTGCATGCTCCGCATAAAATTTCTGGCCTGGTAGTTTCTTACACCGTCCCAGTAAATTTTTTTATCCCGCTTAAGGTCAACGATACTGTAAGCATTGGGCTCTGATTTCATCAGCCAATAGGCCATCACGTTCTCCTTGTTTGTTCCTTTTGTCGCATGTTGTCTATGAAAGTGCGGGTGAACTTAGTCATCGTCAAATTTGCTGTAAAGAGATTGACATGTGGTATTAAAAGTCTCCTTTTCCTTTTCTGAAAAATCTGTCCAGAAATATATTGTTTTAAGGGCTTCTGTAACGGATTGAAGTTGTGGAAGGCTCGGATATTCAAAAGGCGCTCCGACAGAAGCAAAGGCTTCGCTGGCACGCGTTCTGATTTCTCGCCCTTTGTCATTAGTCCATTGTTCTTTCGGGGGCAGTTTGTTTTTCCGCGTTTCCCGGCTTTGAAGGGCAATCAACAGTGCAGCGATTACACCATCCCGTATGGTATTGATCGATAGATATTTTTTAGTTAGTTTTTCTTGCAGAAACTGCTCTGGATTTCTAAACATTCAACCCCTTTTTTATAAGCCTATTTTTTGAAATAAGAAAAGTTATTATAACAAAGGCTTAAAAAGAAAAACAGAACGGATTTTACCTCCAGGATCGTTCATCTGTTGACAGGACCTGGTACATCTGTCAACATAAATTTATGATTGTAAACCGGTATCTTCTTTTGTTTTTTTACATCCCGTGTCTTATTTTGTTTAGCGGAATATTGTCCCCTATGCATGCACAAGATCCGGATTTTACCGGTCCTCTTGTTTCCGATGAAAAAGAGGAGGAAACAACCGAAGGGCTTGTCTTTTATTCCGATCGTTTCATTTTTAGAAGCAACACCCTGGATGACTTAACCATTGTTGTGTTTACTTTTGAGCGGGGTCGTCAGGAAGAAGGGTTTTACGGTGAATTCATGGGTGCGATTTTTGAACGAAACCGGTGGGCTTTTTTTGAGGGAAATGACAAGTATGCCTATGCCTCCAGTGATCTTAAAAATATTTTCCCATCCTATTATGCCAAAGTGGGAGGGTCTTCCGTATCCGGATTTCAAATGGAATATGACGGCGGAGATTTTACGATCAAGGTCTCAAGCGGTCCGGAGAAGGAGTTGTTGCACACGCAAAATGGTGCAACTCTGAATAAAAAAATGGGTATTGCGGAAGCCGTGATGACCGTGCATGGCAAGGAGCATTGGGGGGACTTAATTCATGAGTCTCTTTTCTGGAAAGGGTTTAACGGTTTGCGCCGCTACAATGGTTTATTTAAGGATTACCAAGGGTTTTATTTGCGTTCGGAAGAAGGGCAGCAAATTTATTTCCATAAAAATAGCGCGGATCAAAATGCGTTTAAAACAAGGTATAATCTGCCGGAAGCATTGCTGCAGGAGACAGGGGTTGTTTTGCATCAGGATAAGGCGCCGCTTCATTTTGAAAAACCGATTCGCTTAAATCCGATTGAACGGTCAACTCCGCCTTTTGCGCTCTATAAAATTCCGAAGCGGTGGGAAGTGGTGGTCAACCCGGAATATGGATCACTTTTTCTTTGGTCCCGCAAAAAAAAATCGATTAATTGGCTTTTGGGAGGCTATGTCATTATGGCCATTGAAGGGGTCATAAAACACAGTGAGAAAGAAGAGCGTCTTTGGGGTTTTGCTGAATATTTCCCCTAAACAAGACAAATTTTTTCAACTTGAACTTAAATAATTTGATGTAAGGATAAACATGGTTCAACTCGTAAAAAATGATGCCGATATTTTAAAATGTTTCCCTGTGATGTCGCAGCTTCGCCCGCATTTGATTCAGTCTGAATTTCAGGCGCGAATTAAAACGCAAATTTCGAATGGTTACCTAATGGCGATGCTGGATCAGCAAGGCATTGTAGTCGCGGCGGCGGGATTTCGTCTGGGTGAATGTTTAGCATGGGGAAGATATTTATACATCGAAGACCTGGTGACTGATGAGAAAGCGCGTTCAAAGGGGTATGGACATACGATATTGGCGTGGTTGACGGTGTTTGCAAAAGAAAATCAATGTGAGCAAATCCATCTGGATTCCGGTGTTCAGCGCTTTGATGCACATCAGTTTTATTTTCAGGAAGGCATGAAGATTGTCAGCCACCATTTTTCAATGAATACCTTGCAGAGCTCCGATTAAGGGAGTAAGGGTCATTCGGATGGCTCGCGAAACAGTGAAGAATTTCGATAATATTCCAATAATGCTTTTAGTAATACGACAAAAATCGCCGCTCCCGGCACGGCAAGCAACACTCCGATAAAACCGAAGAGATCCCCTCCGATATAAACTGCAGCCACAATGGTCAAGGGATGCAGGCCGACTTCTTTTCCCATAATCAGGGGCGCAATGGCCAAACCCTGGAGGGCTTGAATGCCGCCAAAAAGGAGAAGAACATAGAGCGGGTGGATCAAGTCTTGAAATTGCAGAAGGGCAAATGCGAGGGCAAGCGTTAGTCCAAAAGCAAAACCGATATAGGGCACAATTTCTCCCGCCGCGGCGATAAAACCCAGTGGAAATGAGAGATCGATGCCAATCCACGAAAGGCCGGCCACATACAGCACGCTGAGAAACAGGATGACGAGCAGCTGCCCCCGGATAAATCCACTCAAGGAGGTATCAATTTCCCGAATGCGTTTAAATGTTTCTTCTCGATATTTAAGCGGAATGTATCCTGTGAGTTTTTCTTTGATCCGGTCAAAATCCTTGAGTAAATAATAAAACATAAAGGGAATAATAATCAGATTTGCAATCGCGGCAAACACACCAAATGTGTTGGTAAAGAAGTTCAGCGCAAAAGTGGTAACGGGCTTAAAAAGCGCAGGCGCTTCGTTTTTAAGCTGGGCCATGATCGGCTTCAGCGTTTCCTCAAAGGTAGCGGGGAAACGCACGCCAAAACGTTTTTCGAGTGCCGGAACAACTTCCTGGTGAAGATGGTTTAAATATGAAGGAAGTTGTTTAAACGTTCGGGTCAACTGATCTTGCAGTGTGGGCAGGACAAAAAACAGGATGAGAATCAGGGACAGTACAATCAGGGCAAAAATCAGGCCAATCGAAATGGGTCGAGGAATCTTTTTACTTTCCAGGATATCGACCAGGGGATCAAAGGCATAAGCCAGGAGTAAGGACAATAAAAACGGGACGAGAATGCTTTTTGAAAGAAAGAGAACACCGGCGCTGCATAAAACAAAAAAAAGAACCGTGAAAGGCGTTCCCCACGATGGGATATTGCGGTTTGTTTTATTTTGCATGAAAATAGGACACCAGATAATTTAGAAGTGACCCAAAGTATGAACCCTGGATACGGATTATCAGAGGCGAAGTCGCTGGATTTCGGTTACTGATCTCTTTCCCTTGGCCGAAGCATATTGAGGTTGACGCTGACGAAGCCGCCGATGGCTCCGCCCGTGCCTGCTCCGAGCAAGGCAGACTCCATTCCGCCGAGATAGATTGCCAAGCCGGAACCCGCGAGAATACCCACTAAAATGAGTACAAAAAAGCGCTGTTCCCCTAGCGCCCAAACCACATTCCCTATCACGGCACCAAGGGTGGCCATGCCTAAAATAGGAAGAATTCCCCCCATGATAGATCCAATAACGCCACCCGTGATGCCCGTGATGGCCATCCCCGGAATCGAGATTTTCAGAAGATCATTTTTGGACAAATTGCGCATGCCGCGAGATTATCAAATCTGCCTGTATGAGTCAATTGATCCTCCATGAAAAGCCCATTTTTAAACGGTATTTCTTGTCCTTCAAGGTTTTGTTGAGCGGGGAAATATACGGGATAAATTCGGTCTAAACCTTGTCTTGAAGCGAACTATTCCGTGTGCTAGACTGAGTCTACCCTTTTTGAGGACGAGATCATGTCAGCACTTGTGACACAGGAACGGCTGGTTACACGAATAAACCGCTTAAAAAGAGAGCGTGACGCCATTATACTGGCCCATAATTATCAAGTGGGAGAGATACAGGATGTGGCCGATTTTCTGGGAGATTCTCTGGAGCTGTCACAAAAAGCGGCCCAGACCGATGCCAAAGTCATTGTTTTTTGCGGCGTCCATTTTATGGCGGAAACGGCGGCGGTTCTTTGTCCGGATCAAACTGTACTGCTTCCAGATCTTTCCGCAGGTTGCGGGATGTCCGAGATGGTCAGTGCCGAAGAAGTCCGTGCCTTAAAAGCCAAGCATCCTGATGCGCTTGTGGTCTGCTATGTGAACTCAAGTGCGGCAGTCAAGGCAGAATCGGATATTTGCTGCACGTCATCGAATGCGGTCAATGTCGTCCGTTCCATTCCTGAAGATCGTGATATTATTTTTGTCCCGGACCAATACCTGGGTGATTATGTCACACGGCAGACTGGCCGAAAAATGATTTTGTTTAATGGTTATTGTCCAACGCACTTCAGAATGATGACTTCTGATGTCGAAGCGGCCAAGGCTCAATATCCGGAAGCATTGGTCCTGGCGCACCCTGAATGCACCCCCGAAGTCAGTCATTTGGCAGACCAGGTCTTGTCTACAAGCGGTATTTGCCTTGAATCTCAAAAAACTGAGAAGCAAACGGTAATTGTGGCGACTGAAACCGGTATCTTGCACCGCCTGAGAAAAGAAAACCCTGAAAAGGCTTTTGTCCCGGCATGTAACTGGTGTGACTGTGCCCATATGAAGGTCAATAACCTGGAAAAGCTCCTTTGGTCTTTGGAAGAAATGCAATACCCCGTTGAAGTGGAGCCCTCAATACGCAAGCGTGCTAAAAACGCCATTGATCGGATGCTGGAAATCAGCAAATGAGCAGACGAGATGTTTGGAATAGGACGCACACTGGTTTCGATCGGAATTCTCCTTGTGATTGTGGGAGGGCTTTTGATGCTCATCAACAAGGTTCCCGGTATTGGGAAATTACCCGGGGATATTGTCATTGAGCGAAAAAACTTTACGTTTTATTTTCCGATTGCAACCTCGATCATCCTGAGTATTTTACTGTTCTTTATTTTCTGGTTTATCAACAAAAGGTAATCACGGTTGTTTTTATATGAACCGCGGCAAGGCTTGTACAAAGGCTGCCTGCAAAAAACAGTTGTACTGAATAGATAGGCAATGGAGCCCACCGAGTCCAATAATTCCCTTTCGCATTTCGATTATGATCTAGATTCCGAATTAATCGCGACGGAACCCAGGCCTGAACGCGATCAATCACGTCTTTTGGTTTACCATCGGAAGCGTCAGACCATTGAGCATCGGGATTTCAAATCGATCCCGGAGTATTTCAAACCTGAGGATCTTCTGGTTTTAAACAATACCCGCGTATTCCCTGCACGTCTTTCCGGAGTAAAAAAGAAGGGCGGGAAAATCGAACTGTTATTTCTTCAACCCTATCAAGGGGCTGATTCGGATGAAAGAGGTCAGTCAACTTGTTGGGAAGTTCTGGTGAAAGGAAAGAGTGCACAACCGCTTGAAATTGTATTTCAAGGCGGGGTGACCGGGACGATTTTCCGTCATCTTGAAGGGGGAAGAAAGGTCGTTAGGTTGCATCTGCCTGAAAAAGACTATCCCGACGTGTTTACCTTTCTGGAAAAGTGGGGTGAAGTCCCGCTTCCGCCCTATATTCTAAAAAGAAGATTATCCCAGGGTACAGTGTTGGATGCAGATCAGATACGGTATCAAACCGTTTATGCCGAGAAATGGGGTTCTGCCGCCGCTCCGACTGCGGGGCTTCACTTTACAGAGGCTTTAATGCGTCAAATTTCTGATCGAGGGACGAATATTGCCCACACGACCCTTCACATCGGTCTGGACACATTTTTACCGATTCGGGCAGAGACAATACCGGAACATAAAATGCATAGTGAATGGTTTCAGGTGCCGGAAGAAACCGCAGTAAAAGTGGAAAAAACCCGTTTGAATAAGGGCAGGGTCATTGCCGTTGGCACGACTGTTGCCCGTGCACTTGAAAGTGCCGCTCAGGAGACGGGGCAGGTTGAGGCTGTCGAAGGATATACTGATCTGTTTATTACTCCGGGCTACTGCTTCAAGGGGATTGACGCCCTGGTGACCAATTTTCACCTTCCAAAATCAACGCTTTTGGTGATGATTACAGCCTTTGCAGGATTTGAAGCCGTACAAAAAATATATAAAACAGCCATTCAGGAACGGTATCGTTTTTACAGTTATGGCGATGCAATGTTAATTTTGTAATTCCGGAAGGACATTTGAAAGGGATGGATGTTCTCCCAAAAGGGTTCTTTTTGGTATACTAGTGAGAAGCATTTTCAAAAGGTCTGAACAGGTGCTGCTCGCGCAGTGTTTTGTTTTCCGGGGAGGATAAAAATGTCGGAAAAAGATGAAATCAAAAATGAAGAAGCAGAACCCGAAGAGATAAACCCGGATGAAGATATCCCGGAAGAAGCGGTGGGTGGTTTCAGGGAGGTCGAAAAAGAGGAAGACGATCAGGCGTTGGCGCCCGCGCAACAATCCAATAAAAAGCTGATTGCACTTCTAAGTCTTGTGATTATTCTCGCGCTGTTTATTTTTTTTAAGGGTGAGGACGAAACGCCGGTTCAGGAAGAAGTCAGTATACAGACCCCGCAGGTGGTTAAGCCGCCGCCCGCTCCGGAAATGCCGGAAGAGAAAGACAATGCTTCCGAGCCAAATCCTGGAGAAATCCGGATTGCCGGAGAAACATCAGGGGGTGATACAAAAGCAGAATCTGAAAAAGCCATTGTTCCCATACCCAAAGAAGAGTTTGATATTTTTGAGCCTCTGGGTAGTTCAGAGAACGAAAGACCGCCCGCAGAATCTGAAGAATTGGTTTTGTTAAAAAAAGCCGGGCCACAACCCAAACCGGAGTTGACGCCTAAAATAAATTCGACTAAGCCCTCTAAAATGCAAACCGCTAAACCTCCCCGGCCTGATCGTGGTTTTACCATTCAACTGGGTGCGTTTAAACAAAAGAGCGTGGCGGACAAACTGGATGAGCAATTAAGGCAAAAAGGGTATGACTCCTTTGTTTTAGCCGTTAATAAAGATCTCTTTCGTGTTCGCGTAGGCAGTTTTAAAAGCCGGGAAGAAGCCAAAGTTGTCTCAAATCAAATCAAAAAAACAGAGCAGATGGATTCTTTTATTACGACGGAATAGTAACGTTTAAAGAGAACACATTAAGGGTACGCCGAAGACCCTGTGTTTTAATCATTCAGATGAGGGATG
>CALZIJ010000023.1 GCA_945787655.1 Nitrospiria bacterium
AAACCAATTGCCTTATGGCCCAGCGATGCGGCAGTAGCCAAGGTTACGCCGGAACCTGACATCGGATCTAGGATTCTTAGTGGCTGTTGCTTTCTTCGAAGAATGTCTTGAACGATCGAAGGAGCCATTCTTGCCGGGAAGGGGTGAATTTTGCTGAGTGAGATCATTCTTCAATCCAGCCGAGGAAAACGAAGCACATCAATCTTGTCGTTCTGAAGATGTACTATAGATCGTTTTTTTGATCCACAAGAGTTACCATTCTTAAGTACCAATTTGAATATTCAGGATTCCCCCTAAAAAACGAACTCGTCCATTCAACTATTTTTCAAAAAAAACCGTTTAAAGAACCCACTTTTGCACACCACTATTTTTTAGTATATGTATGCTTAGCGAGCATACCCTTTTTTAAAATCAGGCGTATATTGAAATATTGAATGACATCATATTTCAAACACTCAGAAATTTATATAGATTTTAATTCTATTTCACAAGCGCACCGGTACACCCCGCTCCGCGAGATAATCCTTGGCTTCATGAATCGAATAGGTTTGATAATGAAAAATCGAAGCCGCCAACACCGCGTCGGCTTTCCCGGTGGTCACCCCTTCGTAGAGATGTTCGAGCGTCCCCACACCGCCGGAGGCAATGACGGGGATGTGCACACGCTCGCAGACGGCACACGTTAATTCAAGGTCATATCCGGTCGTTTGGCCGTCCTGATCCATACTGGTCAGCAATATTTCGCCCGCGCCGTAGTCTTCCATTTTGGCCGCCCATTCAACCGCATCCAAACCCGTCGCATGCCGCCCCCCGTGGGTATACACTTCCCAGCGGGAACTCTTCTCCGGTATCCGTTTTGCATCAATCGCCACAACAATCGTCGAACTGCCAAATTGCCGAGCGGCTTCACGCACAAATTCGGGACGCTTCACCGCCGCAGTATTGATTGACACTTTATCGGCTCCGGCGCTCAGTAAAACCTGCACGTCTTCAACCGTGCGCACGCCGCCGCCGACCGTCACAGGCATTGAGACTTCATCTGCGGTATGCCGCACAATGTCGAGTAATATTTCACGTTCGTCCGAGGAGGCGGTAATGTCTAAAAAACACAGCTCATCCGCCCCCTGCGCCTCGTAAATCTTGGCCACCTCGACGGGATCACCGGCATCTTTTAAATTCACAAAAGCCACGCCTTTGACCACACGGCCGCCCTTGACATCAAGACAGGGGATAATGCGTTTTGCCAACATCAGGCCGCGCCTTTTCCGGCGGCAATCGCGTCTTTTAGCGAGATCCGGCCTTCGTAGAGGGCTTTACCGATAATCGCGCTTTTCACCCCCGAAATCCCCGAAAGGCGCTGAATGTGTTCAATTGTGGTCACACCACCGGAGGCCACAATCGGAATCTGCACCACCCTGCCCACCTCTTCCATCAGGCGGTAATTCGGGCCTTCCAACATGCCGTCTTTTTCAATATCGGTCAAAATCAGTGAGGCAACTCCGGCCTGTTCCATCTGCACAGCCAATTCAGACACCGTTTCCTCACGCTGCTCCGTCCAGCCCTGCACCGCCACCTTGCCTTTTCTCGAATCGATGCCGACGATGATTTTATTTTTAAAAGACAAACAAGCTTCCTTCAAGGTCAGGGGCTCCTTAAGAGCCACAGTGCCGAGAATGACCGCTACCGCACCCGCGGACAAATAGCGGTCCATATCGTTTAAATATCGAATGCCTCCGCCCACCTGCACCGGAATCGAGATTGATTTAATAATCCGTTCAATCATGGGATACGCCACGGGGCTGCCTTGCACTGCCCCGTCCAAATCGACCAAATGAAGCCGACTTGCGCCTTCGCTTTCCCAGCGCTGTGCCATCTCGATGGGGTCTTCAGCATACACCGTTTCAGCATTCAGTGCCCCCTGGGTCAGGCGGACACAACGTCCGCGTTTAATGTCTATTGCTGGAATTAAGATCACTTCAAACCTCTACTTATGATAAGTTTGCAAAATTTTCTAGCAGCCTTCGGCCCATGTGCTGGCTTTTTTCGGGATGAAATTGACAGGCAAACAGGCGCCCCTGCGACACGGCAGAAGCAAAACGCACGCCGTAATCTGTTGTGGTCACAACACAGTCCTGATTTTTCGGCGCACCATAATACGAATGCACAAAATAAAAATAAGTTTCATTCGGAATTCCCTCTAAAAGCGGATGCGCTTTTTCAATCTGGATCTGGTTCCAGCCCATGTGGGGTACTTTCAAATCACTTTTGGGAAACCGCACCACCTGTCCCGGCAGGATGCCAAGCCCCGGCTTTGAGCCAAACTCAGTACCTTCCTTATATAGAATTTGAAGGCCGAGGCAAATCCCCAGATAGGGTTTTTCTTTTTCAATGGCCTCACGAATCGGCGCAAGGAGGTGCATTTTTTCAAGATTGTCCATACAGTCGGAAAACGCCCCGACACCCGGAACGACCAAATGGGTCGACTCGGCGACTCTGTTTGGATCGCGCGTGATCGTGGAAGCAAAACCTGCGCGCTCGAAGGCGCGCTGCACACTGCGCAAATTCCCGGAGCCATAATCCACAATGACGATCTGTTTCAATGGACTAAAGACTTCCCTTTGTCGAGGCGACACCGGATTGTCGGGGATCGATCTGCGTTGCTTGATCGAGCGCCCGGCCGAAGGCCTTGAAAACCGTTTCAAAAATATGATGAGGATCTTTGCCATACATCAAATTGACATGCAAATTGATCCGGCATTGGTCCACCATCGACCGAAAAAAATGCTCGATCAATTCACAATCAAAGTCTTTGATTTTTTTACGGCGGTTCGTGACATTGTAGACCAGATACGGCCGGCCCGAAAGGTCCACGGTGACTTGAGACAGGGCTTCGTCGAGCGGAATCACGGCCGTTCCAAATCGTCGTATCCCCGCTTTGTCTCCCCAGGCCTTCGCGAGTACTTCTCCCAAAACAATGCCCGTGTCTTCCACAGTGTGATGTTCATCGATTTCGATATCCCCTTTCGCCGAGAGCTCAATATCAAAAAAACCGTGTTTCGAAAACGCAGAGAGCATGTGCGTCAAAAAGGGAAAGGGCGTGTCGATGTGATACACGCCCGTCCCGTCCAGATTTACCGAGATAGCGATCTCTGTTTCCTTGGTTTTTCGGGTTACGCTCGCTTTACGCATTGTCATTCAACCTGATTCGGACCATGTTGGCATGCGCCGTCAACCCTTCTACTTCGGCAATTCGGATCAAATGATCCCCGTCGCGTTCGAGGGCCTTCCGGGTATAGGAAATCACACTGCTTTTTTTGACAAAGTCATCCACGGAAAGCGGTGAAAAAAAGCGCGCCGTGCCGCCGGTCGGCAACACATGATTGGGACCGGCGACATAATCACCCAGCGATTGCGGGGTGTCCTCGCCCAAAAAGATCGATCCGGCATTTCTTAATTTCTTGAGCAATTGAAACGGTTTTTGGGTAAACACGGAAAGATGCTCCGGCGCGATGGCGTTCGACATTTCGGCTGCGGTTTTCAAGTCGGGCACGACAAAGGCGATGCCGTTTTTCTTGAGCGCGGTCCGGGCGATCTTTTTTCGCGGCAGTGCCGCAAGCTGTATTTCCATCTCTTTCATCACGGTTTCCACAAGCGATGCCGATGTGGTGATAAAAATCACCACGGCCTCTTCATCATGCTCTGCCTGAGAAATCAGATCGGAGGCCAGATAAGCCGGGTTCGCATCACCGTCGGCAATGATTAACAATTCACTCGGACCGGCCACCATGTCGATATCCACCACACCATAAACCAATCGTTTGGCAGCGGCCACATATTTATTTCCCGGGCCGACAATTTTATCCACCTTGGGGACTTGCTTTGTGCCATACGCGAGTGCCCCGATGGCTTGAATCCCCCCGATCCGGTAAATTTCATCAACCCCCACGATATCCGCTGCAATGAGACAATAAGGATTACATTCCCCATCCGGCATCGGTGTGGTCATCACCAAGCGGTGTACCCCGGCCACCACAGCGGGGATGGCATTCATCAAAACGGACGAGGGATAGGCCGCTTTGCCGCCCGGGACATAGAGGCCAACGGTTTCCAGGGGATCCACACGCTGGCCCAGGTAAATGCCTCTTTTCTTCGTAGACCACCCTTCCTGACACTGACGTTCGTGATAATCACTAATCCGCTCAGCGGCAAACTCCAAGCTTTTGATCACCTCCGCATCGGCCTTTTGATACGCGGACTTGATCTCTTTTTGAGTAACCCGGATGTCTCCTGGCTTGAGTTTCAACCGGTCATACTTCTCGGTATACGCGATGACTCCCTGATCTCCCCGCTTCTGGACATCCTTTAAAATCGACGTAACAACCGTATCCAGGCTGTCATCTCCCACACTGAGACGATTGACAACCTTTTGATAGGCGGGTTGGAATTTTGAGTCCTCGAAATGAAGATTTTTCATGACGCTGCGGGCTCCTGCGTTTTTTCTGGGTGCTTTTGAAGAATCGTTTTGATTTCAGTCATGAAGGCCTGTATGGCCGGATATTTGAGTTTGAGACTGGCCCGGTTGACGATGACGCGGGCGGTACACTCGGCAATTTCATCGACAATTTTTAAATTGTTCGCCTTTAGGGTCGCGCCGCTTGAGGTCAAATCCACAATCTGATCGGCCAGCCCGACAAGCGGGGCCAATTCGATTGAGCCATACAGTTTAATAATTTCAATAGGGATGCCTTTTTCCGAAAAATATTGTTCTGTGATGTTCGGGTATTTTGTGGCCACCCGCCGCTTTGTATAGCGTTTTGGATTTTGGCTGTATCCATTTTTTTCGGCCTCGGCCAGTATAATTCGGCAATACCCGAACCCTAAATCAATCGGCTCGTACACATCGCACATCTGCTCCAGCAGCAAGTCTTTTCCTGCAATCCCGATATCCGCCGCGCCGTACTCAACATAGGTTGCCACGTCCACCGCCCGGACCAGCAATAGCCGAAGTTTTTTTTCAGGAACATCAAACATTAACTGTCGGCTTTCGGACAAAACAGCACCGGAGGCAATGCCCATCTGCTCGAAAAAATCAACGGACAACTCCAGAAGCCGTCCTTTTGATACGGCAATGACCAGGGGTTTATTCACTTACAAACTCCCTTTCACCCGTTGAATCGAAGCCCCGACTTGAGACAACTTTTCTTCAATGGCTTCATAGCCACGATCTAAATGATAGATTCTCAGCACCTCGGTTTCTCCTTCCGCGACCAATCCCGCCAAAATCAAACAGGCGCTGGCGCGTAAATCAGAGGCCATGACGGGTGCGCCCGAAAGGTGCGGCACGCCTTTAATCACGGCATGATGCCCTTCCAAACGGATATCCGCTCCCATGCGCCGAAGCTCCGCACAGTGGTTAAAACGGGACTCGAAAATCGTTTCGGTGATAACAGACAAACCATCCGATACACTCATTAAGGCCATAAACTGGGCCTGCATGTCTGTCGGCAAACCAGGATAGGGCAAGGTTTTGGCATCCACTGCTTTAATCTCTTTCCCAATCACGCGGATGGATTTTTTCTGTATTTTCACTTCCGAACCCGTGGCCTGAAGTTTTTCGATGATGCTGCCCATGTCCGCCGGATTGCACCGTTTCAACATCAGGTCTCCACGCGTTATCGCCCCCGCCAGCATGAACGTACCGGCCTCAATGCGATCGGGCATAATTTCATAGTCCGCACCCGACAGTGAAGACACGCCGTTGATCACGATTTTGTCCGTCCCCGCCCCCATGATTTGCGCGCCGCACCGGTTGAGAAAGTGGGCCAAGTCCACGATCTCCGGCTCACAGGCCGCATTTTCCAAAATGGTGGTGCCTTCGGCCAATGCAGCCGCCATCATTAAATTTTCGGTGCCGGTCACGGTAGGCGCTTCAAAATAAATGGGCGCACCTTTGAGTTTCGCCGCCTTGGCATGGATCATGCCGTGTTCGATGTGGATCTCGGCCCCCATTTTCTCCAAACCATCGAGATGCAGTTGAATGGGACGTGCCCCGATGGCACATCCGCCCGGCAAGGACACATGGGCCTCTCCGCATCGGGCCAGCAAGGGACCGAGTACCAGGATTGTCGCCCTCATGGTTTTCACCCAGTCGTAGGAGGCTTCGTTGTTTCCAATGGCTTGGACCTGAATAACGCAATGGTCGGCTTCCTCTGAAACCGTGGCGCCGATTTTCTCCAAAAGCCGCTTGATGGTGGTGATGTCACCCAGTTTCGGAACATTTTTCAAGCGGTGCGGCGTGGTCGAAAGCAAGGTGGCCGCCAGGATCGGAAGCGCCGCATTTTTCGCGCCGCTGATCCGGATTTCGCCTTCTAGCGGAGTTCCTCCCTGAATCAGCATCTTATCCATTCACACCCTCCCGTGTTTCAACCGGTGTTTTTGAAAGACAGGCGATCCGGTCAATATTGGCCCAATCCTGTATCAAGGTCACAGCCCAGCCGGATTGTGTGTTGTTCATTTCATCCGCCACATACGACCGAAGCCACTCACTTTGCCCCTGGCCCAGTTCTAATATAATGACACCTTCTTCTGACAAAAATAACGGAGCTTCCTCAAGAATGCGCCGGTACACTTCACGCCCTTCATCCGCTGCGAACAGGGCCACTTCCGGTTCAAAATCACGCACTTCGACCGGAAGAGTATCGCGGTCCGTCTCCGAAATATAGGGTGGATTTGCCACAATGAGATCAAAACGCTCCAGCTTGTTTGGCTGTTTTTTAAGCGGTTCAAACAGGTTGCCTTTTAAAAAAAGAGTTCGGGCAGCCACCCCCTGGGTTTGAGCGTTTCTGGCGGCGAGGACAAGCGCCGCATCCTCACAATCGATACCGGTCACTGCCGCGTCTGAAAACGTGCGGGCCAATGCGACGGCCAGAGCGCCGCTGCCAGTGCAGAGATCCAGTATGCGGCGCGGCGGCGCATACGCCTTGGCTGCTTCGACGATCAATTCCGTTTCAGGCCGAGGAATAAACACCCCCTTTGAAACGGCGAGGGTCATGTCGCAAAATTCGACCTGTCCGGTAATATATTGAAGCGGTTCATGGACCGCACGGCGTTTAATGTCACTCAGAAACTGCTGGTAGTCTTTTTCCGTCAGTTCATTTTCTGTCCGCAGAAAAAGGTGAAGCCTTGAACATTTTAAAACAGCAGCGAGCAGATGTTCAGCTTCTCGTTGAGGCCCCTTAATATGATGACGCCGGAGATAAACAGTCCCCTCTTGCAACACGTCGGAAATACGCTGGGCTGTTTTTTCTGAAGAGGCCTCAGGCATTAAACCTTTTCTCCTTCGGAAACGACCCCTTCGATAATGGGGTCGATTTCTCCTTCGAGTATTTTATCAAGTTGATAGAGCGAGAGATTAATTCGATGATCAGTCACCCGGTTTTCCTTAAAATTATAGGTTCGGATTTTTTCACTGCGGCCGCCCGTGCCCACCTTGGACCGACGATCTTCTGCTATTTCCGCCTCCTGCCGCTCCATTTCAACTTCCAGAAGCCGGGAGCGTAACACGCGCATGGCACGTGCCTTGTTCTTGATTTGAGAGCGTTCGTCCTGGCAGGTCACCACTTCACCCGTCGGAATATGAGTGATTCGAACTGCTGAGTAAGTGGTATTCACGCCTTGCCCGCCCGGCCCGGATGCGCAATAGGTATCAACGCGCAGGTCAGATGGATTGATTTCGATATCCACTTCTTCGGCCTCCACGATGACGGCCACCGTGACAGTGGAGGTATGCACACGCCCGCTGGCTTCTGTTTTCGGCACCCGTTGCACACGATGCACGCCGCTTTCGTATTGCAAATGCCGATACGCCCCTTTGCCAATGACGGACAAGATGACCTCTTTATATCCGCCGATACCGGTCTCGCTGGTATTAATAATTTCGACTTTCCATCCCTGCCGCTCGGCATACTTCGTATACATGCGCATGAGATCACCGACAAAAAGGGCCGCCTCATCCCCCCCGGTGCCTGCCCGAATTTCCAAAAAGAGATTGCGGTTTTCATACGGATTTTTAGGGCGTAATAACGATTTGATTGTCTCGGTGAGCCCCGCGGCTTTTTCGGTGAGGGCCTCCCATTCCAGCTCGGCCAGTTCTTTAAATTCCGGATCGGCCTGCTCATCCTGGCGGACTTCGTCGGCTTCAGTAATTTCTTTTAGCAATGACTTGTATTGCTCATACAGCGTGATGATTTCATCATATTCCGCCCTTTCTTTTGCAATGCGGATTTGCTCTTTTGCATTGGACAAAATACCAGGGTCGGAAAGCTGCTCTGTCAAGGCTGCATATTTTTGTGTACTTTCTTCCAGTTTCTCTATGAGAGAGGGTTCTAATTCAACAAACATCATCACGCCTGATTTACCCTGGTTACACCATATATGTGTGGCTGAATGAGGTCCAGAAACAAAAAAACCTGCCAACAGGCAGGTTTTAACGCACACCCTTGCAGACTATTTTTTGTCAATGCTCTGGTATTTTTTCTTAAAACGTTCCACACGGCCTTCAGTATCAACAATGCGCTGTGTACCCGTATAAAAAGGATGACATGACCCGCAAACTTCCAAGCGGATCGCTTCAACAGTGGATTTGGTTGGCAAAGCGGAACCACAGGTCGCACACGTGATTTCAATATCATACGTCTTTGGATGAATCCCTTCTTTCATTGCACATATCCTCTCTTAATATAAGCGCTCCATAGTATCGAACAAGCCCGTTATATTCAAGTCATTTTATTCAATTATATTACGCTATCGATTCATGGATTCTAAAAATTCCCTGTTATTTTTTGTCCCCTTCATTTTATCAATTAAAAATTCCATGGATTCGACAGGCGATAACGGACTGAGGACTTTTCTTAAAATCCACATCTTGTTCAACACTTCTTTCTCGACCAGAAGTTCTTCTTTTCGCGTACCGGAAAGCGTGATGTCTATTGAAGGATAAATCCGCCGGTCGGCCAGTTTACGGTCCAGATGGACCTCCATGTTACCGGTCCCTTTAAATTCTTCAAAAATGACATCATCCATACGGCTTCCCGTATCCACCAGAGCCGTCGCAATGATCGTCAAACTCCCACCGTCTTCAATATTTCTCGCCGAACCAAAGAACCGTTTGGGGCGTTGCAAGGCGTTGGCATCTAATCCCCCTGAAAGCACTTTCCCGCTGGAAGGAATCACGGCATTGAACGCCCGCGCCAAACGGGTAATGGAATCCAGCAAGATCACAACATCTTTTTTATGCTCCACCAGACGTTTCGCTTTTTCCAACACCATTTCAGCCACTTGCACATGACGCTGCGCGGGCTCATCAAAGGTGGAACTGACCACTTCTCCCTTCACCTGACGCTGCATATCCGTCACTTCCTCCGGCCGCTCGTCGATTAACAATACGATGAGGACAACTTCAGGGTGATTTTTCATAATCGCCTTTGCTATAGATTGAAGCAAGACCGTCTTCCCGGTTCGAGGTGACGCGACAATTAACCCCCTTTGGCCTTTTCCAATCGGCGTGATTAACTCCATCACCCGCGTGGAATAGTCTTCACGTTTATATTCCAGCTTGATTTTTTCTTCCGGGTAAAGCGGGGTGAGGTTGTCAAACAGAATTTTGTCTTTGGCGGCGTCCGGACTTTCGTGGTTGACTTCTTCTACTTTAAGGAGCGCGAAATAACGCTCGCTTTCTTTTGGCGGCCGAATTTGTCCAGATACAATGTCACCCGTACGAAGACTAAACCGTCGAATTTGTGACGGGGAGACATAGATATCATCCGGGCCCGGTGTATAGTTATAATCGGGGGAACGGAGAAAGCCGAAACCGTCCGGCAATGTTTCCAAAACACCTTCCCCGTATATTGTCCCGTTTTTTTCCGCCTGGGCTTGAAGTATCGCGAAGATCAGCTCCTGTTTTCTCAGGTTGCTGGCCCCCTCAACTTTCATTTCCTTGGCGACATCAAACAAATTTGAAATACTTTTTTGCTTTAATTCAGCAAGATGCATATTTATTCCTCCATCAGTAAACCAACTTGCTCTTGGCTGAACGACACAAGCAAGCGTTCTTAAATCGTAACAAGCATTTATCTAGCAATCGGCTTTCTTAGACATCTGTTGCGCACTGAGATGAAAAAGATTCAACCATAAGGGAGATTCAACTATAGAATATAATTCTGATCAATTTTAAATATTAGTCTTGGCTGCTTTGAAAGGCGGAATCGGTCTAAACCGAGAGAGGCATCCTTGTATAATATGAAGTTGTCTAATGGTTAATATCGAGCTTCTACCGAATTTTCCTAAAAGATTTTTAAATAAGGGATAATGACGATGTATTTCTCAATCTTATTAAAGAGAATCCCGATTGTCAAATAGTTTTTATACACATTGCTATACAAATTTTTCAAAACAGGACTCTGTATTGATGAAGAAACCCCCAAAAGGGGCTTTTGTGTCATTCTATATCAAGAAATACCCTCTTTCTTCAAGATATTTTGTTTTGTATTTTCTATTTTGTTATAATAGTTTACTTTTTTAAAACAAAGGTTTACCACATAACTTACCCTGGAAAGGGGCAGACATTAGTACAAATTTCCCTTTGAATCAATAATTTATGGTCTTTTATTATTATGAAAATGCAATGCGTGATGTGGACAAAATTTCCATTGACGGCATTGTTCCGAAAAGTGCCCACCTCAGCCATTGGCCAGGGAACCTGACTCCTATCCCTTTAAAAGCCGATACCGCAACAGCGATTGTGTTTCGATACCTTTCCCATCCGGACCAAAAAGACTTTTTCCCTAAAATCCGAATTATCACAAATAACCATTTCGATACAGACGGTCTTTTGTCTGTCTGGGCCATGTTGAACTCAAAACGGGCAGAACCCATGGCGGCACGGATGATCTCTGCTGCGGAAGCCGGAGACTTTTCCGCTTTTTCCTCCGAAGAAGGAGTCCAGGTTAATCTACTGGTGAATGCCTTTTGCCAAAATCAAGACAGTCCCATTTTCAACGAGGTCAGCCGCTACGACGGTCCTCGCGAAGCGGCTTTCTATAAATACCTGCTTCCTATTGTTCCAGATATTTTCAGGAAAAAAGATCAATATCGTCCGTTTTGGGAACCCCCGTTTGAAAAAATATTACACACCATGTCCCTTTTTGAAAAAGGGGTGATCGGGGTGGAAGAATATGAAGAGGAAAGGCTTTCCGTAGTGATCGATGAAAAAAAACCCGCCCGGCAAGCCATCGACCACTATTGCCAGGGAGACCTCTTTTTAACCATTGAAGACCGTGAACGGCGGGCAGGGGGATATGCCTATACTCTGGAATACCGTTATTATTCCTGGGCAGACACGGTCACGCGGCCACCCATCAAAAAAATTCCCATGAAAAACCTTGCTGAAACACTGAATAAAAAAGAAAAGGAAACCGAGGGTCTTTGGATGACCGAAAACTTCGAAGGACAAGGACTGACCACAGTGCTCAAATATACAGACAAAACGGGGAAGGATCTTTATAGCCGTATCCACCCTGAAACTGTGATTCAAGCCGTACGGGACCACCTTCGGCAACATAATCCGGAGGAGATTCGCTCATGAGTCCGACTAAAAAAATTTCTACGCCTTCTCCCTTAAATCTGGAAAGGATGAAGGCGCACTTTTTGGAAATTGTACAAATTGACAGCTTGTCGAAAAAAGAACGCGCCGTGGCCATGGTCCTTCAAAAACAGCTCGAACAAATCGGAGCAAAGGTCGCTTTTGATGACGCGGGAGAAGCCCTCGGCGGTGAAATCGGAAATATGATCGCCAGACTGCCCGCAACCGACTCCGGCCGCAGACCTTTTCTGCTCTCGGCTCACATGGATACGGTCGTCCCCGGAGAGGGCATTCACCCTGTTTGCGAAGGAGATATCATTCGGAGCGATGGAACCACTATTTTGGGCGGAGATGATAAATCCGGTATCTCTATTATTTTTGAAGTGCTTCGGACACTGACTGAAAAGAAAATCCCGCATGGTGAAATCGAAATCGTACTCACCGTTTGTGAAGAATATGGACTCGTCGGAGCAAAACACCTCGATATCTCTCAACTGCATTCCCAATATGGCATTGTGCTTGACTGTGATCATGCCCACTTCTTATTTACCCGTTCACCGGCCTCTGACAGAATGGAGTTTACTGTTCATGGTGTCGAAGCCCACGCCGGCGTCTGCCCCGAACAGGGTATTTCCGCCATTCAAATTGCGGCAGAGGCCATCAGCCGGATGTCTCTCGGGCGGGTTGATGCGGAAACCACCGCCAATATCGGGATCATAAACGGCGGTGCGGCAGTTAATATTGTTCCTAAAACAGTTGTCGTGAAGGCCGAATCCAGAAGCCATGACCAAGAAAAACTCGCGGCACAAACCCAGCACATGCGTACTTGCTTTCAAGAAGCCGTCAAAAAATACAGTATTGAATTAAATGGCGAGCGCGTAACGCCACGCCTCGAGGAAAATATCTGGCGTGATTATAATCCGATTAACCTTCCTCAGGATTCTCCTGTTGTGGAAGCGGTGCTTCAAGCCGCAAAAAGGTGCGGCTACAGCGTGAAAACCCATGCTACCGGCGGCGGATGTGACGCCAATATACTCAATGAAAAAGGTCTCTCTGTTCCTAATCTGGGCACCGGCATGCACCAAATTCACACCGTTCGGGAATGGGTCAGTCTCTCGGAAATGAGCCAGACCGCTCATGTGGTATTTGAAGTGCTCAAAACATTCTAGCGCTTTACTTGCCGCGCCCCTCAAACATCAAAAAAGACTAAACTGGAATCCATGCTATTTCAAACCATGAGTCAGTTGGGCGATACCATAAAAGGGATCGTTGATATTTCAGACGGCGCGGTCAAGGTATTAAATGCACAGCGGGTACGCGGTGCACTGATTGATCGTTTGGCCGCAACCGCCGCATGCCATGAAAAAGTGGAGATGCGGGCCATCACAAGATGGCTTGTTAAAATGATGGCGCCGGCCCTCAATATTTACGGCAAAACGGCGCTTCCTCTTGAAACTTCGATTCATATCCCTGTCCCTGTGGTCCAGGTTACAGGAAAAATCTATCTAAGCGGCCGCGCCCTCTTTAAAGCGGCCGCTCAACACCAAGTTGGCGCGCTCACATTTCCTGATCCCGTTTCAGGGTATTCATCGCAATACCACGCGATACTCACTGCGGCCGCCATCGCCGAAAACTATTCAGGTTTTCTCTTTTTCCAAAACCGGGCAGCCGAAAACACTTCCAGCATTGTCACTCTCGACACGCTGTTCAAAAAATCTCAACACAACAACACCCCTTCGCTTGAATTCAACGAAAAACTGCTTGAGTCCGGGCTAAAAATTCAAACCGTGATTTTCTCTACAGATCTGGTTTCTTCGGAAAAGGAGAGTGCATTTTCTTGGCCGCTCCCCCTGGACTTGAGCGAAAAATTTTTTAACGGAATCGGGGAAACACTTGAAATTTATTTTAGAAAGTCCGGGATTCTGAATACGAAAGAACAGGTCCAAAAACAACTTAAACCGGTTGAGGTTTCTTTTACACTCCGGGATGAAATTACGGCAGCAATGGCTGAATCACCTGCGAAAAAAGATCACCCTATTTTTGAATCTTTTAAGGGTTTGAATACAATTCATTGACAAAGTTCAGGAAAGAACGGACCTAAGCGACCGTGATGTCTTCACACAGATACACATCCTGAATCGCATGAAGCAGTTTTATGCCTTCGTCTAGGGGTTTTTGAAAAGCCTTTCGTCCGGAGATCAGTCCCGTTCCGCCCGCACGTTTGTTGATGACTGCGGTTTTGACGGCATCCGCCAGGTCATTGTCACCTGAAGCACCACCGGAATTGATCAAGCCCGACCGTCCCATATAACAGTTCGCCAACTGATATCGCGTCAAATCGATGGGATGATCAGAACTCAATTCACTGTATACTTTTTTATGCGTTTTCCCAAATTTAAGTGCTTCAAACCCGCCGTTACATTCGGGGAGTTTCTGCTTGATAATGTCCGCCTGCAAGGTCACGCCCAGGTGGTTTGCCTGTCCGGTTAAATCCGCAGCAGTATGATAATCCGCCTCCGGGGTCTTAAACGCGGCATTTCT
Organism: Nitrospiria bacterium; assembly: GCA_945787655.1. Classification (GTDB taxonomy): domain Bacteria; phylum Nitrospirota; class Nitrospiria; order SBBL01; family JAADHI01; genus JAADHI01. The sequence goes on from CALZIJ010000023.1 coordinate 14,180, forward strand.
CAAATAACACCACAAAACCGTAAACATACCCAATGCATGTGCTTGCTGAAAAGCCAATGAAACTTCCTGAATCTGACGCTTCGATTCTTCGGATCCAAAATAAATCGTCGCCCCCACACCGGCAGCACCCATGTCGAAGGCTTGTTGAATATCGGCAAACTGAATCTGATCATATTGATTGGGATAAGAAATGAACTCATTATGATTAAATTTTAAAATGAACGGAATTTTATGCGCATATTTTCTGGCCAAAGATCCAAGGACGCCCAAGGTAGAAGCGACGGCATTACACCCGCCTTCAATCGCCAATTTCACAATGCCTTCGGGGTCATAACAAACGGGATTCGGGGCAAAAGAAGCGCCTGCGGAATGTTCAATGCCCTGGTCAACCGGTAAAATTGAAACGTATCCCGTCCCCGCCAATCGCCCATGATTAAACAACCGGGAAAGCGTATTGAGCACCCCGACAGGGCGGTCAGACAGCGCCACGCATCGATCGACAAAATCAGGCCCGGGTAAATGCAGTTGTTCTTTTAAAATGGTTTTACATTTATGGCCAAGCAGATATCCCGCATCATCCGCCAGTATTTCTTCAATTTTCGCTTGCATCAATCCCCATCCCCTTTCTCCGCCTCAAAGTTCAAATCGAATATTAAAAATCAAGCCTCTCATTTATTTCCCGTGGCTATTCATGATTGCGATATTTTATAAAACCTATAATATAGGGGAACATACTAATTCATGCAAGAAAATCATGAGGAGGTCATTTGATTAAATCTTCCTGGCGGCTCCTCACCGGGCCGCCACAACGCGCTGCTTTTAACATGGCAGTCGATGAAGCCATCGCCATTGCCTTTTCGGAAGGAAAATCGCCCGCCACATTACGCTTTTACCAATGGAGTCCGCCTTGCTTTTCCATCGGGGCTTTTCAGAAACTGCACAAAGACTGGATCGCCGCATTGGAAAACCAGAAATTAACATTAGTCAGGCGCCTGACTGGCGGCAGAGGGGTTTTACATGACAATGAACTCACGTACGCAATCGTAGCGCATGTAAAAAACCCTCTATTTTCAAACACGATCAAAGGGACGTTTCAAGCTGTCGCAAACGGGATCATCACAGGATTAAGACCTCTCGGAATAAAAACCCTAAGCATTTCACAAAACCGGCCCGCACGATCCGCCGCGAAAAACCCGCTTTGCTTTGATGCCGTGTCCTGGCACGAAATTACGGCCAATGGGAAAAAACTGATCGGGAGTGCACAACGGCGTTGGTCCACCCACTTTTTACAACACGGGTCACTGATTTTAAAACACAGTCAAGCCTTTATAGATTCCAACTGTGATCCCGGGTTTCCCCTGATTTCCAAAAACCAGATCACCTTGTCGGAACTCATTCCCGAGCTCCCTTCCGACAATACCCTTATTCAACATCTAAAAACAGGATTTGAAACTGCACTGGGAATTAATTTATGCCATGGGGAAATTTCAAATGATGAGCATAATATAATAGAACGGCTGATTCGGGAAAAATATAACAATAGAAACTGGACGCTTTACCGGCAAACAACGGAACAATGCTAAGCGGTCTGAATCAACACTTTTTTATTTGGGTAAACTGGCGCAAAATTCCTTATAGGCCGTAATACACTGCGCATTGCCATCCGGGCAGACCATTCCGACAACCTTGATCATACAATCTTCAGGCCCTGTCATATTCGGGGGCGGTTTCTTAGTCGTCACCAGAGGGGGAGGCTCGTCCAATAGCAGCGCTTTTCCATCCCGCTTAAGCGCCAAAGCTTTTGCATCATCGGCACCGTCGGTTTGATGTTCCAGTTCTTTTTTAAGGTCTGGCATCTGAGTCGGGTCATCCTCAAAGGGTTCCGGTAGCGCACCGGGTTGCTCTGAATGGCGTCCTTCCGGTGTTCCGGCTTCCGAACCTTCTATCGAAACTTCCTGAGGAAACAATCCCAAGGCCTCGACTTTGGGAGGGAATTGACCCAAGCCCGCAAGACCGCCTTTTCCTAGCGACTGGTCATCCTTGGAAACAGGGACTTTTCCCGACGTTGTTCCCAGGCCTGGCTGAGACAGCAACTGAACCTCAAAATGTTTATCGGATTCATTTCCTTCAGGCCCGTCGGACAAAATTAAAAGGAAGGGATTGCCAAAGAGAATAAAAAAAACGACATAATGCAACATGACGGAGAACAACAGCACCCGAGATAAGTGTTCATCTGTTGAATTGTGGTGATGGAGAAAAGGCAAGAAACCCCCTCATCATCTGTTTATGCGCGATCCAGGTTTTTTAAGCATATCAGAATCAGAGCAGGAAAATCGCTTGTTTTATCAAAAAATAAGATCGCCCGAATATTCGCAATCAACCCAATGAATGCCTTCAAGCTCAGAATCAGGTCTCGATGTATGCACCTATTTTTCTGAGACGCGCATAACGCTGTTTTACACGCTCTTCCGGTGGAACCAGTTCCAAAGCGCTTAATTTTTTGCAGACTGTTTTTGAAATCAGCTCTGCCATTTTTTTGGGAGCATGATGGGCGCCGCCCACTGGCTCAGGGATAATCTGTTCAATGACGCCGAGTTCCAGCAAATCTTTCGCCGTTAATCGCAGGCTTTCTGCTGCTTCGGCACTTTTAGCCGGATCATCCCACAAAATTGCCGCACAACCTTCGGGAGAAATCACTGAATACACCGAATATTCCAGCATGAGCATTTGATCCGCCACAGAAATTGCCAATGCGCCGCCGCTTCCACCTTCTCCAATGACAACAGAAATAATGGGAACACTGAACCGAGACATCTCCAGCAAATTTTTGGCAATTGCCTCAGACTGTCCCCGCTCTTCGGCTTCAACGCCCGGATACGCTCCAGGGGTATCCACAAACGTAATGATGGGTTTGTTGAATTTTTCAGCAAGCTGCATAATCCGAAGCGCCTTGCGATATCCTTCCGGGTGCGGCATCCCGAAATTATGAGCAATTCTGTCTTTGACTCCCTTACCTTTTTCATGTCCGATCACAATCACGGAACGCCCTTCCAATCGCCCCAGCCCCGTAATCACCGATTTATCATCTCCGTAAAGCCGGTCTCCATGAAGTTCCGTAAAGCCTTCAAAAATCATGTGAATATAGTCCGAAGTTCCGGGACGCATTGGATGACGGGCAAGCTGGGTAATTTGCCAAGGCGTTAATTTGGCATAAATTTCACGTTGAATTTCGCCCATCTTTTTTTCAAGTTTTGGAATCTCATCCAGTCTTTTCGGATTGGTTTTTCCAAGATCCTTTAACTGGTTTATTTTTTCCTGAATTTGAACAACAGGCTTTTCAAAATCAAGATGTTCCTTCATGGTTCCCTCAAAACAAAACTTTTTTCAGGACGCTTCCGATAAAACAGACCCTTTCCCGAAGCGGCCCTCCAATTCTAATTTTAATTGATCCGAGCCATCCACATTCAGGCGCGTATCCACTGCAATGGTCGACTCCGTCGCAAATCGGTTTCCATCCGGCACCCGGATTTTCAAAAATACGGGTATTTTCCCTGGAGATTGCTCCAAAATTGTGTTTAGAAGTGAAATATCCGATGGGGACACTTGATCCGAAGAAAGCAGTATCGTCATCTTTTTTTTCTTTTCCAGAGGGAGAATCAACGTTGCCTTTAACTTGGTTCCCTTGTCTCCCTGATCCAGAGTGCCATTAATCATCAGCGGAACCTCATCATCAAGCAATAACGCACTACTTTTATAAAGCTCTGGAAAAACAATCACTTCTACACTTCCAACCAAATCTTCAATACGAAGATAGGCCATCCGGTCTCCCCGCTTTGTTGTGGCGACCCGCTTTTGACTCACCATGCCACAAATCCGAATTTCCCGGTCATCCGTAATTTCGCCAAGCGCGTTGCTCGGCGTCACCGAGCGCTTTTTGAGCATCTCCTCATATCGGGACAACGGATGTGATGTAATATAGAACCCAATGGCTTCTTTTTCAAGCCTAGAAATTTGGCTGTCATCCCATTCCTTCATTTCAGGCAATTCCGGATCAACCGCCCCTCCTGAAACAGAGCCCCCGCCGCCAAAGATAGACAACTGTCCACTCTCAAGCTCTTTTTTATATTGCGTACCCAATTGCATTGCCCGATCCATCACTTGCATCAGCGCCGCCCGTTTTGACTTTGTGCTGTCAAACGCGCCGCATTTGATGAGGGCCTCAATCACCCGCTTGTTGGTCTTTCTGAGATCAATTTTCCTGCAAAAATCAAACAAAGAAGAAAACGCGCCGGATGATTCACGGACCGCTAGAATGGAATCTACCGCCCCGCCACCGACATTCTTGACTGCGGCCAAACCAAAGCGTATTCCCCCAGAAACAACAGTAAAAGCTTTTTCACTTTCATTCACATCCGGGGGTAAAATATTGATGCCCATCCTTCGACACTCGGTGATATAGTTTACCACTTTATCCGAATTTCCCATTTCACAGGAAAGCAACGCGGCCATGAACTGTGCCGGATAATGGGCTTTTAACCAGGCTGTTTGAAAGGTCACCAAAGCATAGGCTGCAGAATGGGATTTATTAAAACCATAGCCCGCGAAATATTCCATCAAATCGAAAATCTTTTCCGCTTTTTTGGAGGTGACCTTTAAAGCCACGGCCCGCTCAATAAAAAGGGCTTTTTGGGCGGCCATTTCTTCGGGTTTTTTCTTTCCCATCGCACGCCTTAAAAGATCTGCTTCGCCCAGGGAAAATCCGGCGAGGGCATTGGCTATTTTCATCACCTGTTCCTGATAAACAATAACCCCGTAGGTTTCTTTTAAGATCTCCGCAAGTTTCGGATGGTCATATTGAATCTTTTTTTTGCCCTGTTTCCGTTTAATGAAATCATCAACCATTCCGCTTCCGATCGGACCCGGCCGATACAGGGCCAAAATCGCTGTAATATCTTCAAAGGTTTCAGGTTTCATTTTGACTAAAAGATCACGCATCCCCGGGCTTTCCAACTGAAAGATTCCCGTGGTTTCGCCTAAGCCGAGCAAGGTATAGGTGTCCGGGTCATCCAATGAGAAATCTGCGGCCAAAATAGGTTCTTCTCCTTCAGCCAGCCGTTTTTTGTTCACCATTTTCAAGGCCAGATCTATGACCGTCAGGGTACGGAGCCCCAGAAAATCAAACTTGATTAAGCCGATTTTTTCAATGTCGCCCATAGGGTATTGGGTGACGGTTTCCCCTTTACTTCCACGGTAAAGCGGAACATGTTCCGTCAACGGCGCATCAGAGATCACCACGCCGGCTGCGTGGGTTGAGGCATGACGGGAAAGCCCCTCCAGCTGCTTTGCCATCTCTATCAATTCAGCAATTTTAGGATTCTTCTTCTTTTCTTCCTCGAATTTTGGTTCCTGCACCAAGGCTTCATCCAGGCTGATATTCAATGTGTTGGGCACCAGCTTCGCCAAACGGTCCACATCGGCGTAGGGAACCTCAAGCACCCGGCCCACATCACGCAGCGCCCCTTTTGCCGCCATGGTGCCGAAGGTAATAATCTGGCAGACGTGGTCCGACCCATATTTCTCATTCACATAACGAATGACTTCATCCCGACGGTCCATGCAAAAATCCATGTCGATATCCGGCAAAGACACGCGCTCCGGGTTTAAAAATCGCTCAAAAATCAACCCGTTTTGGATCGGGTCAATATCCGTAATGCCCAAGGCATAGGCCACAAGACTTCCGGCGGCCGAACCCCGTCCCGGGCCAACCGGAATATGAGACTGACGCGCATAATTGATGATGTCCCATACGATCAGGAAATAGCCGGGGTATCCCATGTGATTAATAATGTCTAATTCCTGTTTTAAGCGCGCCTCATAAGCCGGCCTGAGACTGGCCCCCACCGCCTTCATATAATCCAGACGACGGGATAAGCCTTTCTGTGCAAGGGATTCAAGATAGGCCTCTCGGCTCATTCCCGCCGGCGGTTGATAATCCGGCATGTGGGCCTTTCCGAAGCTCAAATCCAGGTCGATCATTTCGGCAATTCGAACTGTATTGGTGACTGACTGTGGTAATTCTGAAAAAGCCGCCGCCATTTCCTCGGCTGATTTTAAATAGAGTTCTTTCGTTTCAAAGCGCATCCGGTTGGCCATGTTGAAGGTTTTTCCCGTTTGCAGACAGAGCATTACGTCATGCGCATGCGCATCTTCCTTATGGAGGTAGTGGCAATCATTGGTCGCTACAATTGGAATTCCCTTGTTCTTGGACAACTCAACAAGTTGCCGATTGACCTTCACTTGAAGGTCTAAACCATTGTCCTGAATCTCGATAAAAAAATGTTCTTTCCCGAAGATGCGCTGATAGTCATCCGCCGCCGCATACGCTTCTTTTTGCAGATCACGCGCTAACAGATAGGGAATTTCACCACGAAGGCAGCCGGACAAGCCAATAATGCCTTCGGCGTGCTGTTCTAAAATTTCTTTATCAATCCGGGGTTTGTAATAAAATCCTTCCAAATTGGCCAAAGAAACCAATTTCATCAGGTTTTTGTAACCCACCTGATTTGAAGCCAACAAAATTAAGTGATAGTAAGGGTTGGAAGCGATTGCCGTATCGTAGTCATCCGAATTGGCCCCGTGTCCTTCTTTGTCAAACCGGCTGCGCGGCGCCAGATAGGCTTCGCAACCAATGATGGGTTTAATCCCGCCAGCCTTTGCCTTTTGATAAAATTCAATCGCGCCAAATAAATTGCCATGATCCGTGATCGCTAAGGCCGGCATCCCAAATTTTTTGGCTGAAGAAATGAGCGGAGCAACCCGATTGGCCCCATCTAACAGACTGTATTCGGTATGAAGATGCAGGTGGACAAATTCTTGTTGAAGCATGGGAACATTCTAGATAGATGGCAATCAATCGTCAAGCCCCCAAAAAATTCCATGCGCGTATCCCGGTTTTTGACTTTAAAGTTAAAAGTCTCTATATTTTTTCAGTAAGATACAGGGATGACTATGGGTATAAAATGTATGACATTGTAGAAAACTCAAAATTTTTTGAACCAGCGGGTAAAGAGGTTAAAAACATGGATCAACCTCAGGGCCTTGGAAGACTTCATTTTCAAAACCTGGGAAAAACCCTTCGAAATAATGGGATTGATTTTCATGAACAATGTACCGTACTTGAAGTCTCCAAGCCCACACGAGCCGCTGCGGCTCTGACTTCAAGCATGAAACTGGATAGGGCACACCCTTTCTGAAGCCAAAGTCCTCCAAAAAACTCCACGGGAGAAGAGGACGCACATAATAATGATGATCATCGAAAAGACAATATAAATCTTTCAAAATCGAATTCCCGAAAAATCTACCGATATGAACGCAATATTTTATTTAACGACAATAGGATAAGGAGACTACATGAGCAGCATTCAACCTGGAATACTCGGACCCGTTCCACGTTTGGCGCGATACCTTATTTTTAACCTTTCCCCTGGGGAAGACCCTCGAGAAAACCTACACGGCCTGAGTGAAGCAACGGACGGAGACCAGACCGTCGTAGGCTTGGGGCAATCCCTTGTTCTCGCACTCAACAGCCAGATTGAAGGCCTTCGACTCTTTCCTTGCCATGCCGGACCGGGTTTTGAAGTACCCTCCACGCCCGCATCCCTGTGGTGCTGGTTAAAAGGAGAGGATCGCGGTGAACTGCTCCATCGCACCCGCGCCATTGAGGAAATGCTTTCCCCCGCATTTATTCTGGAAAATGTCGTTGATGCTTTTCAATACGGGCCAAGCCTCGACCTGACCGGCTATGAGGATGGGACAGAAAACCCCAAAGGGGAACAGGCCGAAGCCGTCGCAACACTGCACACGGACAAACCGGGATTGGAAGGCTCCAGTTTTGTCGCAGTCCAGCAATGGATACATGATCTCGATCATTTTGAATCAATGCCGCAAAATGAACAGGACACCACAATTGGCCGTCGAAAAAGTGATAATGAAGAAATGGATGATGCCCCTGAGTCCGCCCATGTCAAACGAACTGCTCAGGAAAGTTTCAGCCCGGAAGCCTTTATATTAAGACGGTCCATGCCTTGGGCGGATGAGCAATGGGCCGGGCTGGTATTTGTTGCGTTTGGAAAATCATTCGACGCCTACGAAGCACTCTTAAAACGTATGGTCGGGGAGGAAGACGGCATTCCGGATGCGCTGTTTCGCTTTACACGGCCTGTGACTGGAAGTTATTTTTGGTGTCCGCCCGTCACGGATGGACGACTCAATTTGTCCGCACTCGAATAAACCCATTAGAACCCCACAGGATCAATCAAGGCAGTAATAGGCAGAATAAATCAGCGAACGGCTTGATAAAAAACCGGCCCCCTCATGCCATAGATTGAATATAAAAAAGATACTTTCAAGAACTCGAAACACATTCACTGATTCTAGAGAGGATCATGAATCAAATACCATCATTTTAAACCCTATCTTTACATATTGAATGAAAATATGGTGATTGAAATATCTAAATCAGAAGGAAGAGGGGTTAAATTGTCCAGACACCCCCAATAAGCAGGGGCGCCCGGACAGAGGGCACTACACCAATCTGTCCTATGGCGCATAAATTCATAAAACATGACACTCCTGCGTAGACAGGATCATGAAAATTGATATGATTGTTGGAACAACAATCGCCGAAAAACAAACTTTCGGCGTGCGGTCACTTGATATGAATTGGAGGAAAAAATGCGTACAATACCCAGAGAAGATGATATCGAAAAAAACCAGCTGATTGCTGCACTGTTGACCAATGCCCTTTTTACTGCGAAGCTCGTTCATCTTCAAAGAGGCACCAGTATTGATTCAAAAGGTATCTTTGAAGATGTGTTCGCAACATGGACCGGCATCAGCCAGCATTTTCATAACGAAACCACCTCACAACGAAAAAAATCGTCCCAAAAAGCAGAAGAGCCAAAAAAGAAGGAAGGGAAAAAACCCCAATAACCAGGTCCAGGTTATTTTGGAAAATCAATTAACTTTGGGGGGAACATCCTGCAATGAACCCAAGCAAGAGTGCATTTTGAGCCCTTATTTCAAGGCCTCTGCCATTTTCTCAATGGTCCCTTTGGCATCTCCAAAAACCATCATGGTATTGGGTTTGAAAAACAATTCATTTTCAATCCCGGCAAAACCCGGTTTCATACTCCGTTTTAACACCATCACGAGCTTGGAGCGGTCGACATGAAGAATCGGCATACCGTAAATCGGACTTTTGGGATCTGTATCTGCTGCCGGATTGACCACATCATTCGCTCCAATCACCAATGAAACGTCCGTATCCTCGAAATCATCATTAATTTCGTCCATATCGATCAAAAGATCATAGGGCACGTTGGCTTCGGCCAACAAGACATTCATATGGCCTGGCATACGTCCAGCCACAGGGTGAATGGCGTATCGCACCTCGGTGCCTTGTTTTTGCAAACGCTCGGCAAGATCCTTCACCGTGTGTTGTGCCTGCGCGACAGCCATCCCGTATCCGGGGACAATAATAACGGTCTTTGCTTTTTTAAAAAAATCAGCCGCTTCCTGAGGGGTTCCGCTTCGCACTTCCGGCTGGGGTTCCGGGGTGGCCGGTTTTGCTTCAGCTTCTCCAGCAGGGGCGGGAGCCGATGGCGCCGACGCGGCTTCAACCTGACCAAAACCGCCAAACAACACATTGGTTAATGAGCGATTCATGGCTTTACACATTAATTGAGACAGAATAATCCCTGCAGATCCCACTAATGATCCGCTGATGATCAAGACGTTATTGTTAAGAATAAACCCGCTGGCGGCCGCTGCCATGCCTGAATAAGAGTTCAAAAGAGAAATGACAACGGGCATATCTCCTCCGCCAATCGGAATCACAACCAAAATTCCAAGCAAGGAGGCCACACCAACCAAGGCCCAAAAAACAGGCGTCGCAGCCGGGGTAAACGCCAGATACCCAATCATGACCAAAGTCGAAAAAAACAGGAGGGCGTTTATCCCATGTTGTAACGGGAAGACCACCGGGGTACCCGACATAAGTTCCTGCAATTTAAAAAAAGCAATGAGACTCCCGGTCAATGTCACCATTCCGATTAAAATGGTCAATGAAATCGTCACCATCGGATAAGCGGTGAGATTGGCTTGCGACCTGAAAAATTCTGCACCGCCAACCAAGGCCGAGGCCAAACCGCCAAACCCGTTTAAAAGGGCAACCATTTGAGGCATGTCCGTCATTTTTACCTTGGTGGCCATCAAGGCTCCCAAGGCCGCCCCGATCAGCACCCCGGACATGATTAACCCATAACTGACGACCCCATGGTTTAAAAGTGTCCCGACAACGGCAATAAACATACCCCCTTGCGACAAAAGCATTCCGCGTGATGCGGTTTCGGGAGAACTTAAATATTTTAATCCCAGGATAAAAGAGACAGACGCGAGCAGATAAGAAACTTGTATGACCTGATCCATAGACGCTATTTCGTTCCTTTTTTAAACATTTTAAGCATTCGGCGAGTGACCATAAAACCACCGACTACATTAATGGTTGCAAAAATAACCGCGAACAGACCCAATATGGTGCTGATCCCCGACTCACCCGATCCGGCAGCAAGCACTGCGCCCACCAGGGTAATGCCGGAAATGGCATTGGCTCCCGACATCAGCGGAGTATGTAAAAGAGCCGGAACTTTTGAGATCAGCTCGTAACCCAGTACAGTGGCCAGAACGAACAATGTTATTGAAAAAATCAGCATATTACCCCTCTCCTGCCTGGCTTTTCCCGGAAATGGCAATCACGGTTTCGTTAACAACTTTGCCCTCATGGGTCACAAGAGCCCCTTTTGTAATTTCATCATTTAAATCAATTTTGACCACTTTTTCCGGACACAAGTGATTAAGAAAGTGGATCATGTTGTTCCCGTAAAGCTGACTGGCATCGACTGGAATCGTCGAAGCAAGATTCACTGCACCAATAATTTTAACCCCTTCATGGACCACCTCTTCACCAAGACAGGCATGTTCGCAATTTCCGCCTTGTTCAACCGCCATATCGATCACCACGGATCCATCTTTCATGTCTGTTAACATTTCAGTCGTAATCAATATGGGTGCTTTTCTGCCAGGGATAAGGGCCGTTGTAATGATAATATCAGCGCCTTTTGCTCGTTCATGGATGAGGGCCAGCTCTTTTTGGTGTGATTCTTCAGAAAGGGCCTTGGCATAACCACCCGTGCCTTCTCCTTCATCTTCCGCCAGTTCAAGTGCGACAAAAGTGGCGCCCAGACTTTCGACTTGCTCCTTTACGGCCGGCCGGGTATCAAAAGCCTCCACCATTGCCCCCAGCCGTTTCGCCGTCGCAATGGCCTGTAATCCGGCCACACCCGCTCCCAAGACCAACACTTTCGCCGGATAAAGCGTTCCTGCGGCAGTGGTCATCATGGGAATGGTTTTTCCATATGCGGTTCCGGCCAAAAGAACGGCTTTATACCCTGCAAGGCTGCTCATTGAACTGAGAACATCCATTTGCTGGGCGCGTGTAATTCTCGGAATCAACTCTACGGCAAAGGCATTAATCTGTCTTTCGGCCAGCCGGGCATTGCTTTCAAAGGCCGTCAAGGGCTGCAGAAGAGCGACCAGCGTTGTCCCGGATTTCATCATGTCGATTTCGTGTTTCCCAACCGTGTCATTCTGTATCGGACACATGACTTTTAAAACAAGGTCTCCACCGCCATATAGTGTTTCTGCATCCGCAATAATTTTTGCACCGACTGATTCATACGCGGTGTCCGGAAAGTCAGCGCCTGCACCCGCTCCGGCTTCTATCTGAATTTCGAAGCCTTTTTTGATCAAACGACGCACGCTGTCGGGCGTCGCCGCGACGCGTTTCTCCCCTAGTGTAATTTCTTTCGGAATAGCAATAATCATTTTTAGGTTCCTTATATCTTATGCATCTTGAAGCAAAGGCATACACTTATAGCACAACGCGCGCCTTTCTCGTCAAGATTCTATTTCAATAAAATAGAAGAAAAACAAGGTGATTCCCCATTTTTCTCTGCCCCAGCCTTCACCAAATCCACCGACAGCCATTAAAATTTAAAACATCTTCATTGGCGGCTTGGTGAAAACAATCTCTTTTTATGGTCTAAATCCCGTGATACTACTCCCCCGTATACCGGCTGACCCCTCCATACGTGCCAAACCACTTGTGGCCGTCCGGGTCGATGGCAATGGCAAAAACATAGTCTCCCAGCAGTCCATTCATCCGTGTAAATGTCTTGAATGTTTTGCCATCATAGCGACTAACCCCTTTATTGGTGCCGATCCACATGATCCCCCTGGCATCAATCTCGATCGCATTGATAATGTTGCCCGGAAGTCCATCCTTGGCTGTAAAATTCTTAAACACCTTTCCATCAAAACGCGACAAGCCCCCTCCCCAAGTCCCAAACCACTTTATTCCTTTTGCATCAATGGCCGATGAAATGACATAATTCGGATTGGTTTCCTGATTTTCACGCCCGCTTTGCAAATGATGATCCGCGTCTTCATCGTACCCATCGTCCTGTTTAGGCCGCTTGATCGTTTCCCGGGTTCCCGCCCCCAGCCCGTCTTTATGTGTCCATCCTTCCCAGGACTTTCCATCAAACCGGTTTATGCCTCCCTCTGTACCAAACCAGAGGATGCCTGACGGTTCTCTTTCGACGGTATACACCCACTTGTCTACCAGACCATCGGCCATTGTATAGGTACGAAACCCCTCTTTTTTTGAGTGGCTTGCGCCTTTCCATGTCGCAACCCACATCGAACCATCCGGCTCAAAAAGCAGATCGTAGACCCAAAGATCTCCCAATCCGTCTTCCGGAGCATACTGAACCCAGTCCGGGCCATATACTTTTTGTCCTCGGCCATAAGGGGTAAACAGTTCCCAATCCTTGCCGTCATAACGGGCCAGGCCGCCGCCATAAGTACCAATCCAGACATTTCCTCGTTGGTCCGGCGTGATCGAAACAATGACATTGGAAAGCAGCCCCGCCTTTTTTGCATTAAAAATTTGGGGCGTTTCCGTTTTTCGATTGAAGCGGATAAGACCAATGGAGGTCCCGATCCAGATATCATCACCCTTTGCAGCCATGCCTCGCACCACCACTTCACCGATTGACCACCCCGTCCACCGTGAATCAAATGAACCCCCCAAAGGGGGCGGCGTTTGCGCCTGTCCCACCGTTGAATAACATAAAACCAGAACCCCGACAAATATGAATACACGAGTCAGACCGATCTTCAAAATTCCCCCCATTTCAGTTTCTGACGCAAAACCTGATAGTAACTCCGTTCCGGGGACAAAATCATCCTGAGCCTTTTTTTCGCGGCTGTTACCTGAACACGATCATTAGAGTGCAAAAGAAAAACTTCCTGACCATCAAACATGGCGACTGGTCCTTCTCCTTCCGTTTTTAAAATCACATGAATTTCTGAGGCGCTCGGAACAACAATGGGGCGATTGGTCAGCATATGAGGAGATATCGGTGTCATGAGAATCGCATCCACAGCCGGATGCACAATCGGCCCGCCCGATGAAAGAGAATACCCTGTCGAGCCGGTCGGACTGGAAAGGATTAAACCATCCGCGCGAATTGCGGTCACAAATTGACCGTTTATGATAATTTCAAGATGAATGAGTTTGGAAAGCGCTCCTTTATGGATCGTCACATCATTCAAAACCGTGGGTTGAGGGTAAAGCGTTCCCTCTCTGCAGACTTCGCTTTTCAGTGTTTGACGCCCATCTTCCCGAAAACCCTTTTCAAAAATACGCTCGAGACTACTGTATAACTCTTCGAGGGGGACTTCTGTTAAAAACCCCAGGCTGCCCAAATTCACGCCAAGAAGAGGGATATCCCTCTCACCAACCTGCCGCGCAGCAGAGAGAAACGTCCCGTCTCCCCCGAGTACAATCAAAAGATCCAATGTATCGGGCGGCGCATTCTGGTTGCGCGGACCGACAAAAATAACTTCTTTATCTCTTTTCTGGAGCCATTGGGTTAGGGATTTAAGGGTTTCATCGCCTTGGGGGTGATTCGGTTTAAGTGTGATTCCGATTTGTTTCATAAAACTGAAAGCATCAATAAATCAATGCTTTTTATGTTTAGTCAGAAAATCGCTCGTGATTTTAACCATCCCTCTTTTTTTTGTCAACGCACAGCGCCGTTGAAGAATTTTTGAACTTATTCCGAAATAGAAGAATCCTTGAACTTATTCCAAAAGAGATGTTAAAGTATTTTCCTTTCTGGATAGGGGCTAAAGCGTTGTCAAAAAAAATTCACTCTTTTCTAATTGTATCGGGATCAATTCTCCTGACCTTGGGGATGATCCGCTTGTATGTTGTCATCTGGATGCAAGAAACAGACCCTCTTTTTGCACCGCACCTTCTTGGGGCAAGCTTATCCGCCTGGATTTCCTATTCCCTGCTCAAAACCGGATTACAGAAAAAAGTATTAAATAGAAAAGGGGCCATCTCCCTGATTCGATCCGGCTCCGTTCTTTTGGCCATCTGGAGTTACCGTTTTTACCTTTTTCTAAAAAATCCAGGTGAGGCAGGAATGCCGATGCAAGCGTATCTTGCGCCTTTTTATGTGGTTTTCGGAACAATTGTAATGTGTGTCGGACTAAAAATCAGCCGGGGAATTCGCAAACAAATGCGTGAAAGTGCCGCCGCACTTTCAGAAGAAATCGTAAAAAAAGAACCCGCACATTAGAAAAACACATCCAAGGCTTACACCCCCCGGATCGATAAGAGAAAGGGCATTCCCATCTTTCAAAAAAGCGGCACTCTCTCCTTTCAAACAAGTGAAAAAAAACTCTACGACATCAC
>CALZIJ010000024.1 GCA_945787655.1 Nitrospiria bacterium
CGTAAAAGACTGCTTAAATTAAAAAGAGGGATGCCAGGCCAAGAAAGATAAAAAAACCGACGCTGTCCACGGTCGCGGTTGTGATGATGCTGGAGCCCAAGGCGGGATCACGCCCCAATTTTTCAAGCAGGATGGGCACGGCCAATCCCAACAGGGCAGCGACAATCAGCGTCAGCAGCATCGACACCGCAATCACGAGTGCGAGGGGCACACTTTGATAAAAGACATAGGAAAAAAGGCCGACTATGATACCAAGTACGGTACCGTTTAATGTACTGACGGCTAGTTCTTTTCTTAAAAGGTAGAGGGTATTTTCGGTATTGATTTGCCCCAGCGTGATGCCGCGAATAATCAACGCGGCGGTTTGATTTCCGATATTGCCGCCAATGTTTGCGACGATGGGCATGAGGACGGCGAGCGAGACGATTTGTGCGATGGTGCCTTCAAAGAGACCGATAATACGGGAGATGAAGAAGGCCGCGAAAAGATTGACAATGAGCCATAACCCCCGGTTTCGGGCACTGTTTAAAATCGGGGCGAATAAATCCTCCTCACCGGTAATACCTGCCATTCCGAGCACATCTTCTGTGGTTTCTTCCCGGATAAAGTCCATGACCACATCGACAGTGACCCGCCCGATCAGTTTCCCGCGTTCATTGACCACGGGGGCGGACACCAAGTCGTAGCGTTCAAAGGCCTGAGAGGCTTCTGTGGCGTCATCGTGCGGAGAAAATTTGACAAACTCCGTGGACATGATTTTGCTCACGGGCAGGTTCGGCTCGTTCAGTAAAATTTTTTGCAAACTGAGCACGCCCTTGAGGATGCCGCGCCGGTCCACGGCAAAAAGTTTGTCATTGTGTATGGGCAGTTCCGCAATGCTCCGTAGTGTTTTCGCGGCGATTTCGAGGGTGTCGGTTTCATAAACGACCACCATTTCATTACTCATCAGAAAGCCGACGGTGTTTTCCTCGTAGGCCATCGAATTGCGCAGCCATGTCTGGTCTTCCGTCGTGAGGGACTCCCGTCGGATGCGCAGGATGTCTTCGGGGATGTCGTCCGCAATATAAGCCAGGTCGTCCCCGTCCATCTGGTTAAGGGCGAGCAGGATGTCTTCGGGAGAGAGGGAATCGATCAGGTTTTCACGAACGGAATCCGGCACGTCGAGCAACACATCCCCGCCGCGTTCTTCCTTGATCAATTGCCAAAGCGTAATACGGTCCTTAAAGGGCAGGACTTCGAGGATATGGGCGATGTCTCCCGTGTGCAGGGGTTCGAGAAGCGCCTGTAGTTGGGTGAGATGCTGCCGATGGACAAGGGAATCGACAAGGTCCTGGTTCGGCGACATCTGTTCATGCGCGACTTTTTCAACGAGTTTCTGCTTCTCCAGCAGATCGTGGACCTTCGAGATACGCTCTTTTAACAGTTCTTCCGTGTTCGGTGTTTCCATTTTATGTCCTGCTCTTGTTCAAACCAGACGCCATTTTATATGAAAACCGCTTGATTTTATATTAAAAAACAATCATGAAGCGCGTTATGTCCATGACTATTTGAATTCACCTAATCTTAACAAAACATTCGTTAATCCGTAACACCCTTCCTTCAAGGTGAGCATGACATTCATCGCCGAGGGTGGTGTGTCGTAAGAAAAGTTGAAGAAGGACTGAACATGGACGATGTGAAAACATCCAGCCATGCCTAAGATAAAGATGCTTTCGGAATGTACTTTAATATTTATTTCAAAACCAAGAGGAAATGACAATGCGTAAAACATGTTTAAAGTCCGCTGTGCTTGGCGTGGCCTTGTTTTCTTTCACGGTGGCGACCGCCGCCGCCCAAACAGCCCGGGATTATATTAACATCGTCGGTTCATCCACGGTCTACCCCTTTGCAACCGTGGTGGTCGAGCAGTTTGGCAAAACCACAAAATTCAAAACACCCAAGGTTGAATCCACCGGCTCCGGCGGCGGCCTGAAATTGTTTTGCGCCGGAGTGGGTGTCGAGCATCCGGACATTACCAACGCCTCCCGCCGGATCAAAAAAAGTGAGCTTGAAACCTGTCATCAAAACGGCGTGAAGGAAATCATCGAGGTGAAGATCGGTTACGACGGCATCGCGATCGCCAATTCCAAAAAAGCGAAACAGCTTTCTCTGAGCTTGAGGGATATTTTCCTGGCCCTGGCCAAGGAAGTCCCCGATCCCAAGGGAGGCGAGAAACTCGTCAAGAATCCCTACAAAGCCTGGAAAGAAGTCAATGTTAACTTGCCGAATCAAAAGATCGAAGTCCTTGGGCCACCGCCCACTTCCGGAACACGCGATGCTTTCGCGGAACTGGCCCTGGAAGGGGGATGCAAGACATTTTCATGGATTAAAGCCATCAAGAAAAAAGACAAGAAAGCCTATAAAAAGATTTGCCACACCGTGCGCGAAGACGGCGCTTATGTCGAGGCGGGGGAAAATGACAACCTTATCGTCCAGAAACTGGAAAGCAATCCGGACGCGCTTGGCGTGTTCGGGTTCAGCTTTTTGGACCAGAATCTGGACAAAGTGCAGGGCTCGGCTGTCAACGGGGTCATGCCGAAGTTTGAATTGATTGCAAACGGACAATACCCCATTTCCCGCCCACTGTATTTTTACGTGAAAAAGGCCCATATCGGGGTCATCCCCGGGATTGAGGAATATCTCGCGGAATTTACAAGTGAAAAAGCGTGGGGCGACGAAGGGTATTTGACGGATCGGGGCTTGATCCCCATGCCCCGAAAAGAACGACTGACCTTTGAGGCGAATGTCAAGTCACAAAGAAATCTCAATATGTAGTATGACGCAGGCTGTTCCGGCGGCGGTTGATTTATTATCCGCCGCCGGGACCATATACGCCGGGGATAGACATGCAAGCACAGTTTTTGATGGGGGTTTTAACGCTCATGAGCGTTGCCGCATATTATTTCGGCCGACGCCGCGCGGTTTTTATGGTCGGTGGGAAAATTCGGGATTTACATTCTCTCCCGAGTTATTATGGTTTTTACGCGGCAATGTGGTGCGGCATTCCTGCGCTGCTTGTTTTTATGCTGTGGATGGGTTTTGAGTCATCCATTATTTCTTATCTCGTTGTGGATGCCCTTCCACAGGATCAACGCACCCTTTCACCGGACCGCCTCAACCTGGTTTTGAATGATATTAAAAACCTGGTGAACGGCAATATCGTTTCGCGGGAAATCGATACGGCGCTGCGTGCCGCTGCGGACCGTTATATCCGTCTTCAAAATATCATCCGGGCCGCCCTTTCTGTGGCCGTGTTGGTCCTGGCTGCAGGGGCCGGGTCATGGACCTTGACTCGAATCAAGGCGCGGCAACGCGCGCGAAATGCGGTTGAACGGCTGATTACGATTATTTTGATTGTTTGTTCCAGTATCGCAATTTTAACAACGCTTGGGATTGTTTTTTCTGTTTTATTTGAGTCCGTGCGGTTTTTTCAGGCGGTGCCCGTCGCTGATTTTTTATTCGGGATGTCGTGGAGTCCACAGACAGCGATTCGAGCCGACCAGGTCGGCTCTTCCGGAGCCTTCGGTGCGGTTCCCCTGTTTGTGGGCACCCTGCTCATTTCCTTGATCGCCATGTTGGTGGCTGTCCCGATTGGGCTGCGCTCCGCCATTTATCTTTCCGAATATGCTTCGCCCCGTTTCAGAACGGTGGTTAAACCCTTGATTGAAATATTGGCCGGCATTCCCACGGTGGTCTATGGTTTTTTTTCCAGCCTGACTGTCGCGCCGTTTATTCGGGACACCGGTGGCCTGCTGGGATTGGATGTAGCCTCGGAAAGTGCGCTGGCGGCCGGTCTGGTCATGGGGATTATGATTATTCCCTTTATCTCGTCGCTCTCGGATGATGTGATTAACGCGGTTCCGCAATCCTTGCGGGACGGGGCCTATGCCTTGGGGGCGACCCGGTCGGAAACGGTGCGCCGTGTAATTATTCCCGCCGCGTTGCCCGGTATTGTCGGGGGGATCTTGTTGGCGGTGTCGCGCGCGATTGGTGAGACGATGATCGTGGTGATGGCAGCGGGCCTGGCCGCGAATTTAACGGTGAACCCTTTAAAAGCGGTGACCACGGTGACCGTCCAGATCGTCACCTTGCTGACGGGTGATCAGGAATTCGACAGCCCAAAAACCCTCGCTGCCTTTGCTCTGGGTCTGTTGCTGTTCGGTGTGACCTTGATTTTAAATGTAATCGCCCTGCATGTGGTGCGTAAATACCGGGAACAATATGAATAAACACGAAACAACAAACAAGACAATCCCGACGGCCCGCTCCAAAACAAAGGACATCGTGCGTCAAAGCTTGAAAAAACGCTACAACAGGGAACGCCGTTTTAAATGGCATGGACAAGCTGCCATTGCAGTGGCCTTGCTGTTACTTCTCATCCTCTTTTTCAGTATTTCGGGTAAAGGGTATACGGCGTTTCAACAAACCATGATGAGTCTGGATGTTTATCTCGACCCAGAAATTCTGGATCCGGAAGGCTCGCGTGATCCTGCCGTCCTGGCGCGTGGAGATTACGGCGGCATTGTCAAAGCGACCATGCGGCGGATGTTTCCAGAGGTAACGGGGCGCCAGGACAAAAGAGCGTTGTATGCCCTGGTCAGTTCCGGCGCGTCCTTCATGCTCCATGACAAGGTGATGGAAAATCCCGCCCTGGTGGGACAACGCGTTTCGGTGTGGGTGCCGGCGGATGACGAAGTGGATATGCTGATGAAAGGCCATGTCTCGCGCGATGTTTCCGAGGCCGATCGCCGGCTGAGTGACCAGCAGCTTGTTTGGATCGATCAACTGGTCACCGAAGGACGGATTCAAAAGCAATTCAATACCGCTTTTTTTACGGCGGGGGATTCCAGAGATCCGGAACTTTCCGGCATTCGGGGTGCATTGACGGGTTCATTGATCACGCTTGTTATTACCTTGATGTTGTCTTTCCCGGTTGGCGTGGCGACCGCCGTCTACCTGGAAGAGTTTGCGCCGCGCAATCGCTGGACGGATGTGATCGAGGTCAATATCAACAATCTCGCTGCGGTGCCTTCCATCGTCTTCGGTCTTTTGGGGCTTGCTGTTTTTATTAACTTTTTGGGGTTTCCCCGGTCGGCCCCATTGGTCGGCGGCCTGGTATTGACCCTGATGACGCTGCCCACCATCATTATCGCCAGCCGCGCGGCGTTGAAGTCTGTTCCGCCGTCGATACGTGAAGCGGCGCTGGGTGTCGGCGCATCGCCGATGCAAACCATTCTTTTTCATGTGCTGCCCCTGGCGATGCCGGGCATGTTGACCGGGACCATTATCGGCATGGCGCAGGCCTTGGGGGAAACGGCGCCCCTGCTGATGATCGGGATGGTGGCCTTCATTGTCGATGTTCCCTCGGGGATATATGACCCCAGCACCGCGCTGCCGGTGCAGATTTTTCTCTGGGCGGACAGCCCCGAGCGGGCCTTTGTCGAACGGACTTCGGCGGCGATTATGGTGCTGCTTGCGTTTTTGATTTCAATGAACGCGGTTTCCGTGTTTTTACGCAAACGATTCGAGCGGCGATGGTAGGGAGTGTATTGCGTCCCTTTAAATATATATATTTAAAATTATAGACCGAGTGAGAGGTGGAACATAATGGACTCAATTGTCAATCCAACAAACATACCCGCAGTTCATACGACCAGTATTAGTGATGTCGTCAAGGATCGTTCTGACGTCGTGAGCCGGGAAAACCGCAGCACGGTCGGGGAGACCATTGTAGAAGATCCTCGGATCAGTTGTCTGGATGTCAATGTGTATTATGGAGAAAAACCCGCGATCCGGCAGGTCGGTCTGGAGATTGCTCGCAATCAGGTCATCGCCATGATCGGGCCGTCCGGCTGTGGAAAATCATCTTTTCTTCGTTGTTTAAACCGGATGAACGACACCATCCCCGCTTGCCAGGTGACCGGGAAAATTTTGATGGATGGGCAGGACATTAACGGAAAGGGCATTGATACTGTGTTGTTAAGGGCAGAAGTGGGTATGGTTTTTCAAAAACCCAACCCCTTTCCAAAATCGATTTGGGAAAATGTGGCGTTTGGGCCGCGTATTCACGGGCTAGCGCAAACGAAAAAGGAACTGGATGAGATTGTAGAAAAAAGCTTGATCCAAGCAGGTTTGTGGGATGAAGTCAAAGACCGCTTGAATCAGCCGGGGACCGGACTTTCCGGCGGACAGCAGCAACGGCTTTGCATCGCGCGGGCCATTGCCGTCAACCCTGAAGTGATTCTGATGGATGAACCCTGTTCTGCGCTTGACCCGATTGCGACGGCCAAAATTGAAGAACTGATCGACAAACTCCGGTTGGATTACACCATTTGCGTGGTGACCCATTCGATGCAGCAAGCGGCCCGGATTTCACAAAGAACGGCTTTTTTTCACTTAGGAGATTTAATCGAAGTGGGTGAAACGAAACAGATTTTTACAAAGCCGCTTCACCACTTGACCGAAGACTATATTACTGGCCGGTTTGGATAAATTATACATTGCCCGGAAGAGGCCTGTTCTTGGTTTCAAATCTTGTTTCCAGGCGGAGTCTGTTGTTTTTTAACAGAGGGTAAAGATATCAGGCATCGGGCCGCCGCGAGTGGCCTGCCCAAGTCCGAAGAAGTGTCGTGAGACAGACATTTTTTCTAGCGCTCATCCGCTCCGATATCCCAGGGAGATGTTCGGCTGTTTCCATCGATATCGTCCGTGAATTCGCCTGATAGATCAATGCCCGTGCCGACGGCTCCGGCCGTCGATTTCAAATGCAGATCTTCATTTCCTGAAGCAATGGAGATAAACTGATCTCCAGCAAGCTGCCACAAGAGTGCGTTTATTCCCGGTGCGGAGTCGTCTGAAGAAAGGTTATTGGACACACTTTCATAAAATCCATTGTTTTTGAAATCTTTTCCGCTGTAAGTATTCATGGTAATCGTGTTGTGCATAGAAAGGGTGGCATTTGCGCTTCTAATATGAATGCCGCCTTCCCCATCCGCGTTTGAACCTGTTAATCCGGTATTATAAATCGTGACATTATTGATACGGACGCCTATATTTTCTAGCCCCTGATAATTAATTGCACCGCGTCCAATATTGTATATCATGCTGTTTTGTATCGTGACTTTCTGTCCGCTTTTCATTTCATTGAGGTTGATTGCGTCTGAATTCGGATTGCTGTACGTGCCATAATCGTCATTGTGGATCAACAAACGGGAAAGAAGAACATGGTTTGCGGCAACATGGACCCCTTCCCAGCTGTTACTGCCGCTTTTGTTGGGCCATTGTGTAATTTCAAACCCTTCAAAACGGGTGTAATCACTTCTGATATTCACCACATGTTCAAATGTTTCAATGTCAATGACCACACCTTGACCGGCGTTGCCGCGATGGGATTGCGGGACTGGGGTATTCAGCCACATGTAATGATTCTCATCTGTCGTAGACCCTTCAATGGTCACTCCGGAACGGAAGGTCTGGTCTGCATAGGCTTCCCCTTGTTCAATCGTTCCCTGGGTTGAGAGGATCGCATCAAGCTGAACACGGGCACCGGACGTGGCCCCAATCAGTGCTTCTCCTGTTCGAAAAATGCCGGTCACTTGATCCAGACTCATTTTTGTTTCGGAATCAGAGGGAATCTCTCTTTCTTTGACATATTGACCTTGTGCTCCGGAGGTTACCCCAAAGACAATCTCGTCCTCAAGAAAAGGGCCGGTTTGTCCGGAGGTTGAAAAATAGTGCCGATTGATCAGGTCTCCCTCACGTGCATCTTCCCAACCTTGAAGGGTCGTAAAGTCTCGTCCGTTTGTCCCGATGGTGTGCCGGATGATGGGTGGCCCGGATTGTGGCGATGCTGGGGGTTTTATGATCACCGTATACATACTGTATCCGGAACCTGCATTTCCGCCCAGCATGACCGTGCCGGCAGAAAAGTGTTTTTCCCAAAGACTGTGAGTCCGGTTTGCAATGGTCAGGTTTTCACCTGTATCGGTAAAACTGTCCAACCATGCGGGTTTCGTGGTGATCCTGTCGTCATGCGCGATGAGGAGGGTCACCGACTGATTGATTGTCAATGAGAGAAATTGAGTACCCGTGATGGCTTTGTCTCCGTTAGCCGTTTTTAAATAGGTTAATCCTTTTAGCGAAGGCGGAACATCAGCATACAGATAGGTCCGGTCAATATAAACCGGCGCTCCATTGGCAAGTCCTTCATGGACCAGTTCATAAGTCAGCCCGCTGTCTACCCATACATTTTGGATTGTCAAAATCTCGGGAGATGAGATTGTGATGATGGAAGAAGCAGACAAGGCAGAGGTGTTCCCGGCTTCATCGAATGCGTTGACGGTATAAGTATACAATGTCTCGGGAGAGAGTCCCGAGTCTGTATAGGTATTGGATGTAGTGGTGGCGACTTGAATGCCGTTTCTGAAAATACGGTAACCGAGTACGCCGACATTGTCTGTGGAAGCCAACCAGCTTAATTGAATATCTGATGAAGAAACTGAAATTGTAGACAATGCTGCGGGAATGGACGGCGGCTCCAAATCCGGTAAGGCCTCTGTTGTCGCGGTTTTATGCGTAGACAAGGCAGAGGTGTTCCCGGCTTCATCGAATGCGTTGACGGTATAAGCATACATTGTCTCGGGAGAGAGTCCCGAGTCTGTATAGGTATTGGATGTAGTGGTGGCGACTTGAATGCCATCCCTGAAAATCCGGTAACCCAGTACCCCGACATTGTCTGTGGAAGCCAACCAGCTTAATCGAATTTCTGATGAAGAAATACCATTGGCGGAGAGACTGGAAGGCGTGGAAGGCGCACTCGTATCAAGCGGGGGCCTCGATTCCGGTGTTTTGAGGATGACCGTATACATACTTGCTTTGGGCCCGTCGTTGCCGCCGAGTATGACGACTCCAGCCGGAAAGTCTTTTTGAAAGAGACTATGTGTTTTATTGGCGATCGTAATATTTTCAGCAGTGTCTGAAAATTCTCTTAACCACAGGGGTTTCGGTGAAATTCGGTCATCATGTGCCACAAAAACTGATGCATCCTGACTGATATGAAAGGAAAAAAATACATCTCCGGTTGATGTTTTGTCGTTATTCGCCGTTCTGATATAACTTGCGCCTAAAAAGTCGCCAGGGACATCGGCATAAGTATATGTTCGGTCGATAAAAACTTTTTCACCCTCTGCGAGGCGGTGATAGACCACTTCATAAGTTGTGTTATTGTTTGTATTTAATTGAGTGATTTCGACTGTTGAAGCAGTACTTTTAACGGGTGCGGGGGAGGGCGCGGTTGATGGCGCTGTGGAAACGGAAGCTGTGCTGTCTTCTATGGTTTTATTGACTTCAATAGAAAATGCGCTTTCTTGCCGGGACAGGTCATAAGAAGTCAACGCGAAATAGTATGTGCCTGTTCCCAAGCCTGAGATTGTGTAGCTGGTTTGGTTGCCCACATCAATGGATGATTCATACACTCCTGAGTGTGTTCCATAATAAATTTTATATCCGAGCAGGTCTGCTTCGGTATTCGCATCCCAGGAGAGTATGGCAACATTTGCAAATGAGATCGAGGTGTGAAAAACCGCGGCCAAGATGATCATTCCTGAAAAAATAATTTTTATCTTCCATTTATTTAAGCCGATATGTTCATCCTCCATATAAAAAGCGCTGCCCCATTACCCACTGGGCAGCGCTTTAGTTGAACCCCGTTGAAAGTCACTTTTTTCTCAAATGAGTATATTTAGAAACACATAAAACAGAAAACAAACACTGCATGGCTTTTATCTATAATCAAAATGAGTGCCATAGTTAAAAAACCATAAAAATCAATAAGGTACGAAAAAATGATTTTCTTTAGACAGGGTGATGTGTCTCTGATTGGCGACCATAAGTTCGAGAGAGGGCCGCAGGAGCAACAAAATTCATGTCTAAAACATGTCGTTCTAAGGCGACAGGGTTGTCATATTATTGACGAAAAAGATTGATTTTGGTTCAAAATAAAGAAAGAAGGTATTTTTGTCCCTATTTTAGAGCAGTATATCCTGAAAAATAATAAGAATTACGAATTTGTCGAACCAGGATTTTTTTTCTTGGCCGGAATAGACAAGTTTATCTCTTCCTGAAGGAACAGTTCTTTGGCTTCATCTCCGTATTTAAAACCAAGACCAAGTGTTTAAGTCAGCCGGTATTGTGAAGGGTGTGTAAACTGAAACCTCGAAAAGAGAAGGTGAAATCGGGTTCTGATTATTGTTCCGTTTTCTTTTGCTTTTTAAGTAAAGGACGATTTAAGGTGAATATACCGAATAGGAAAAGAATAAAAAATGGACACTCAACCAGAAACGATCTTTCAGGCAGGGAAAAATTGCTGGCGTAAAACGCATGCGGGGCGAATCAGTTTTTTAGTAGATGCCGCTGATTATTATCGAGCGTTTTATCGTGTAGTGTCGCAGGCGAGGCAATCCGTTTTTATCCTTGGATGGGACATTGACAGCCGCCTGAAACTTGTAAGAGATGGAGGGGATTATCCCTTTCCGGTTCATCTTTTAGATTTTTTAAATGCGGTGGCCGCAAAGAATAAGGGTTTGCATATCTATGTGTTGGTGTGGGACTTTGCTGCAATATATACACTGGAACGGGAATGGTGGCCAGCGTATAAATTCGACTGGAAAACCCACTCACGGGTCCATTTTTGTTTCTTTAATCATTTACCGACAGGCGCTTCCTTCCATCAAAAATCAGTGGTTGTGGATGACAAACTCGCCTTTGCAGGGGGAATTGATTTAAGTAAATGGCGTTGGGATACTTCTGCGCATACAGCCGATAATCCGGATCGGATCGATCCAGATGGAAAACCATACCCTCCCTTTCACGATATGCAGATGATGGTTGAAGGGGAGAGCGCTGCCGCCCTTGGTGAATTGTCACGGGACTATTGGAAGAGGGCCACAGGCAAGGGGTTGTCCCTTAAAAATAATGTGCCCGAATCAGACCTTTGGCCTTCGGAAATTAAAGCGGACATCGAAAATGTCACGATTGCGATTAGCCGGACTGTCCCTCAATACGAAGATCAAAATGAGGTCCGTGAAATCGAACAGTTGCTTTTTGATGCGATTAAAAAATCGAAAAAATATATTTATATAGAAAACCAATACCTGACGGCACACAAACTGGGCGAGGCGCTGGCTGATCGCCTTGAAGAAGAACACGGCCCTGAACTGGTTCTTGTTTTGCCCTATCAAACCGGGGGCTGGCTGGAGCAGAATACCATGGATGTCCTGCGCTGCCGGCTGATCAAAAAGTTGCAAGCGGCCGATTCGTATCATCGCTTACGCGTTTATTATCCCCATCATCCGGAACTAAAAGAAAGTTATATCAGTGTACACAGCAAGTTATTGATTGTAGATGGCACCTTGCTGTTGATCGGCTCGCCAAACTTTAGTAACCGCTCAATGGGTTTAGATATCGAGTGTAACCTGGCTGTCGAAAGTTGTGGTGAAGCGCATGTGGCCGATGCCGTTTCGGCTTTTCAATATCGTTTATTGTCGGAGCATCTCGATGTTTCCCCCGAAAAAATGGCCCGCACAATGGAGCGAGAAAAATCGTTCATTCATGCGATAGAAAGTTTGCAGAGCAGGACGCGGTCTTTGGTTGTGCTGAAAACAGTGGTTTCCGATGAGGTCGACGCCATGATTCCGCAATCGACATTGATTGATCCGGAGTGCCCGATCAGTGAAAAGGACTTAGCCGCAGAATTTATCGAAAAAGAAGAACGCAGGCCTGCGGGCACACGCATGGTGCTGATGCTGAGTCTGTTCGTGTTGTTGCTAGCGCTCGCAGGCGCATGGCGGTGGACCTCTCTTGGGGACTGGCTGAATATCCCGAAGCTGTTGGATACGCTCGAAGCGGCAAAGAATTCGCCTTTTACGCCCTTATGGGTGATGGCCGGGTTTATCTTGAGTGGTTTTCTGGTCATACCGGTGACCCTGATGGTGGTCACCACAATATTGGTTTTTGGCGCAGTGAAGGGATTTTTTTACGCCTTGACCGGTGCGATCGTCAGTGCTGTATTTCTTTATAAAACAGGGCAAGTCATCGGCAGTGACACCTTGCAAAGATTTCAAGGATCACGGTTGACTAAGATTCGCCGTCACCTCCAAAGGCAGGGCATTCTTACAATCATCATCACCCGGATGCTGCCCATTGCGCCGTTTTCAATTCTCAACCTGGTTGCCGGAGCTTCCCGTATTGGTTTACGGAATTTTACCCTTGGCACCTTGCTGGGAATGACACCCGGCATCCTGGCCCATGCGATATTGGTTGACCACCTTAAAGCGGCGGTCAGGGACCCGGGAATCGGGAGCTTTGCGCTCGTAACCGGGGTCATTACCGGATTAGCGCTTGCTGCACTGGTTTTGCGGGCATGGTTGAATAAATTACAAAAACAACCCGAAAAATCATCAGGCTAGCCAAAAACACACCGGTTTCACTACATAAAGATAAGAAGGAAAGCGGATTTATTTCAACTGAACATAACCCCGGACCGGGGAATGCCCCCCCGGACTGTCTATGCCCAGCTGTCCGCTGTCATTTGGTCCCCAGCATTCGATCTTTCCGCTGAAATCCAGGGCGCAGGTATGGAATGCGCCAGCGGTGATTTCGATCACTGAAGTGACTCCGGGAACTGGAATTGGCCCAGGTTTTTCAGGAGGCGTTGTCTGTCCGAGCTGCCCGTTAATGTGCCGGCCCCAGCACCAGACGGTGCCGTCCTTTAGGAGCGCACAACTGTGAAAAGCCCCGGAGGCCACTGAAAGGGCCTCTGTGATTTCGGGAATTCTCAAGGGTTGAGGAGAATGGGAATAGAAATTTGTCGCAAGCTGGTTGCTACTGTTTTCCCCCCAGCACCGGATTGATCCGTTTGCAAGCAGTGCACAAGTGTGATCTCCACCGGAAGACAGCATCACGGCCTCTTCAATCCCGGCAACAATCCAGGGTTTCCCTGTTTTACTGACGGAATTTCGTCCCAGCTGCCCTCTATCATTTCCGCCCCAGCAGGCGATATTGCCTTCATTGAGTAAAACACACGTGTGGCTGCCACCGGCAGAAACGGCTTTTGCCTGGGTAATGAGAGGCACTTTGACTGGAACGGAGGATGTGGCCGGGGCGGTGCCAATGCCCAGTTGGCCCTTACTGTTTTCCCCCCAGCATCGGGCTGTCCCGTCTGAAAGCACAGCGCAGGTGTGCCGTGCCCCGGCGGAGATGGAAACCGCGTTTTTAATCTGTTTAATCGGGTGAGGTTCGGGTGAGCCGCCGAAAGAGCCGGACCCGATTTGTCCACTGTCATTACTGCCCCAACAGTAGACTGTTCCATCGGTCAATAAAGCGCAAGTGTGGAAGGCGCTGGTTGATACCGCGCTGACGGAGGTCAATACCGAAACGGGTTTGGGTAAAAAACCCCCCTTAAAAGTATTGTCGCCTAACTGTCCATTCCCATTTCGACCCCAGCATTTTAGGGTTTGGTCAGAAAAAAGACCGCAAGTATGATAAGCGCCCGCAGCGATATGGATTGGTCTGGTTTTTCGGCTTGTTTGGGTTTTTCGCCAAATCGGCGTTAATGCGCTGATTAGTATAAAAAGAAAAAGGCCGAAGATATAAAGAAACAAACGCAGTGGTTTTGTTTTTAATGGAAGTTGGACATTTTTTTGGGGCCTGCCCCAAAATGGCGCCATACAAACCTGTTGTTCAAATCTCAGAGAAAAATAAGCACGATTTGATTATCGTAAAGAATCCCCTAAATCTCTTTTATTACTTTACGCTGAAAAAGGACACGCGGCAAGCCCGGATTTAGAAAATGATGGCTTGTCTTCTTCGTTTAATGCAAGATCATCGCGCATACCATGATGACGCCCTCTGTCTGTGAGGTTGACAAGGCGGTGGGGGGAGCATAGAATTTTCCGAACAGCGGATTGGTTTTTATGGATCAGTGTTCAGAGAATATTGAGGAGTCAAGAAATGAGTGACCAACGGCCCTTTCAGGAAAAGGAGTTTGATCAGCCTCATGTCGAATCTAAAGAAGATTCAACACTAAAGCTGATCGATCAGCTTCTAATGGACACTGTAGAAGATGAGCAGAGAATCCTATTGGCGCGCTTGAGGGATCAGATCATGCAAAAGGATCTTGATCAACAAAGACATCGGGCTGAATTGCAAAAACTGAATGAAGTGGTCAAAAAAGTGACCGCTCCTGCGAATCGTATTGGCACACTTTTAGGTCTGCCCACAGACGAAACTGCACATATTGTGGTGGGAGGGGCCGAGTATTACGCCAATGTCGACCCGAGGCTGAGTCCGGAGAAACTGGAGGTCGGCACACAGATTTTGGTGAATGAAGCCTTTGTGGTGATTGAGACACTGGGGTATGACAAGGGTGGTGCCGTCATGAAAATCAGCGACCTATTGCCGGACGGCCGAATTCGTGTGGCGCAGGAAACCGGCGCGAATGCGACCTTGCTTATTCGGGCGTCGGCCTTAAAAGACGAAAGCTTGAAAGTGGGTGACGAAATCCGGACCGATTCCAGTCACCGCGTGGCTGTGGAGCGGGTGGAAGCCTCACAAAAACGGAATTATTTTCTGGAAGAAACGCCGAAAGTGACCTGGGAGCAAATCGGTGGGCAACAGGACGCTATCGAGGCGATTCGCAATACCCTGGAACACCCCTTGCTGCACCCGGATCTCTACAAACGATTTGAATATGCCCAGCCCAAGGGGTTTTTACTCTACGGCCCGCCTGGCTGCGGTAAAACGCTGATTGGCAAAGCAACGGCAGCGAGTCTAGTTTCTCGGCTTCAGGACGAGAAACAAGAAAAAGTGGAAGAATACTTCCTGCATATTAAAGGCCCTGAAATTCTGAATATGTGGCTGGGGGAATCGGAGCGCATGGTGCGTGAAATTTTTGCCCAGGCGCGAGAAAAGCGGGCGTCCGGTTACTTGCCTTTTGTTTTTATTGATGAAGCGGAGTCGATTTTGGGCACCCGGCGGTCATCACGCAGCCACAATATTTTAAGTACCCTGGTGCCAATGTTTTGTGCCGAAATGGACGGTGTGGCCTCTTTAAAAGAGATGGTGATTATTCTGGCCTCGAACCGACCGGACCTGATTGACCCCGCCGTGCTTCGGCCCGGGCGAATAGATCGAAAAATCAAAGTCGGCCGGCCAAACCGGGAGGCGGCCCGCGAAATCTTCGGAATTTATCTCAGTCCGGGATTGCCACTGGACAAAACCATCCTGAAGGAAGCAGATGGTGATGCCAAAAAGGCGCGTGAAAAATTGATTGAATTTGCAGTGGATGCCCTTTTTGATCCGGGTGATGAAAACCGGATGCTCGAAGTGCGCTTGCGCAGCAGCCGACGGGAAACCCTTTACCGGAAGGACTTGGTCAACGGCGCCATCATCGCCTCGATCGTCGAACGCGCCAAGGAAAAGGCGATCAAGCGGGCCATTTCTGGAGAGGCCGAAGGCATACAAAAAACGGATCTGCTTGACGCACTGTCTGAAGAATATAAAGAAGGCGAAATTCTGCCGCCAACCGACATTCTCGAAGACTGGCTGACGCTGATCGATCATGATCCCGAAAACGTCATTGGTATTTCTACTCTTAATAAAAAGCGGTCGCGTTCGTGGCCTCGGAAAAGTGTCATTTAACCTGCTCGAAAGGGATTAGATGCAACGGCTTTTTGGACTCGAAACAGAATACGGCATTATCCGTGAAGATATTGAACACTCTGATCCCGTAGTGGAATCGATGGAACTTGTGCGCTGCCACCATCGCCCCTTTCGTGCAGATTGGGATTACAGCGGGGAAGATCCGAAGCAGGATGCACGCGGGTTTCGGGCCAAAATGTTACAGCAAGAGCAGGAAGAAATCGAATTTGAGGAGAAAGACCGCCACCGGCCCTTTTCCTTTCATGAAATGAAAAGTGACCTGATGCTCGGTAACGGGGCGCGTTTTTACAACGACCACACGCATCCGGAATATTCAACACCTGAATGCACCACACTCTTAAGCTTGATTGCCCACGACCGGGCCGGGGAACACATCGTGCGAACCTGCGCCAGGAAGCGTAATGAATTTCTTGGCGTCCCGGATGCCCTGCAACTGTATAAAAACAACACTGATTTTCACGGGCACAGCTATGGCTGTCACGATAACTATCTTTTGCCGCGGCATGTGCCATTTTCTGATCTCTCCACCCATCTCATTCCGTTTTTGGTCACGCGCCAGATTTTTTCGGGGGCCGGAAAGGTCGGGGTGGAAGAGGGAAACGATTTCCGGCAGGCCGGTTTTCAGCTTTCACAGCGGGCGGATTTTATGGAAGTCGAAATGAGTATCGACACCATGCATGAACGTCCCATTCTTAACACACGCGACGAACCCCACGCTGACCGGGAGCGCTATCGCCGGCTGCATCTCATCATCGGCGATGCGAATATGTCGGAATTTGCGACGGCGCTCAAAGTCGGCACGACCGCCTTGATCCTGCAAGTGATTGAACGGGGGCTTGCGCCAAAAGCGGCGGCGCTGGCCGCGCCTGTTGAAGCCGTGCGGTCGGTTTCACGGGACATTTCTCTCAAAATACCTTTGCGTTTGGCGGACGGCCGCAGTATTTCAGCTGTTGATCATCAGCGGTTGTACCTTGAATCGGCGCAAAAAGCCTTTCCATCCAGCGATACCGAAGCACAATGGATTCTAGAGCAGTGGGAGCGCACACTCAATACCCTGGATGCCGATCCGATGCAGCTTTCTGATCGACTGGACTGGGTGGCCAAAAAATGGCTGTTAGAAGCTTTTATTGATGCAGAAGGTACGGATTGGGAGGATACGCGTCTGACGGGTCTGGATCTCGAATATCACAACCTTGATCCGGAGAGGGGATTGTTTCTGGGTTTGGAAATGGAAGGGGAGATGCTTCGGCTGATTACGGATGAGGACATCTTATCGGCAATGGAGAACCCGCCAATGGATACACGGGCCGGAGTGCGCGGGCTGATCGTCTCGAAATTTTTAAAAGACATCCACAAGATTCAATGGGAAAAAATTACGTTTCAAGGGCGTTTCAAAAAGCCGGTTTATCTGATGGACGGGTTGTTTGAGTCCCAAGCCATACAAAAAGAAGTGGAACGGATTCGCAATTGCCAAACGGTCGAGGCCTTATTGACCTGAGGCCATTCCCTGAAGACTGTTCAATAAGGAGGCATTATGATGATGCAATTTGAAAGACGTGAACGGCCGCTCGATCCCGTGGAAAAACCGCGGGATACAGGCGGTCCGAAAAAGCCCGATACCGATACGTCGCGGGACAAACTTTTAAAAAGAATGCGTAAGGTCGATCCCAAACAATCGGAACGCTATCGGCAGAGGACGGGGGAATAATGGGCGAAGGTGATTTCCTCGATTTATTAAAAAGCAAGGGTTATGCTCTGGCTCCGGCCCATTTTTCTTCAAATGGGAAGGCTGTATCTGCTGAAGCGTTTGTGAGTTCGGCGACAACGATACTGGCCTTTAAGTACCAGGGAGGGGTATTGGTGGCGGGTGACCGGCGGGCGACGGCGGGCACGACGGTGATGTACGACCGCGCGGACAAAGTGATCGATATCGACAGTCATGCGGTCATGGCGATCGCCGGCGTTCCGGCCACGGCTTTTGAAATTGCACGGGTGCTGGAGCACAGTTTCAAATATTATCGTCGCAGCCAGTTACAGGATTTATCCCTTGAAGGCAAAGTGCGTGCACTTTCCAAACTTTTGAAAGATAATATCCCAATGGCGATGCAGGGCATCGGGGCGGTTGCCCCGATATTTGCGGCTTACGATCCTAAAATCAGCTCGGGGCGGATCTATTTTTATGACATGCTTGGCGCAGAGTTCGAAAGTGTGGAATTTGCCACCTCGGGTTCCGGTTCACCCGGCATTCGGGGCGTGCTGCATTTTCAAAACAAATGGCGGGATGAACCGGTATCCTCTCTTCCAGAGGAAGAGGCGGTGGTGTTGGCGATGCGCTTACTGGAGACGGCGGCGGAATTTGACGCCGCGACAGGCGGCGTGAAGCAGGGCGCAAACGTGTACCCGATTGTAAAAACGATTAATGAAAACGGCGTCCGGGAAATCCCGATAGAACGCTTAAACACAATCTATGATGCCCAAGTGGCGGTCCGCCATGTTTGATGAACCTTACCGCTGGGTTGACGCGGTTTCCAACCGGCGCGAATATCTGGAAGAACAGCTCAAATCGGCGAGTCCTGTTGTGGCGTTGCCCTGCAGAGAAGGGATTTTACTGCTTTCTGTGAACACAGGGACACAGAAACTGTATGAAATTTATGACCGGATAGCCCTCGGCGCAATGGGCCACCCCGCCGATGTGGAGCGGCTTCGCAATGTGGTGCTGGACATGGCGCACGTCGAAGGGTTTAACCGCTCTCCTGCCGATGTGACGGCCCGGCGGCTTTTGCAGTTTGGACTTGCGCCCGTGGTCAAAGAGGCCTTCGAGGAGATCGGCCGCGCGCCATATATTATCCGCCTTTTGATTGCGGAGCTGGGCCACTCGGAACGACCGACATTGTACACACTGAATTATGACGGCGTATTTAAGGAAGCGCATCAAGGGGTTCTACTGGCCCCTTTCGGCGAGGCAACAGAGCGTGCTGAAGCGGTCTTGAAAAAACTTTCCGATCCGGCCGAACGTCCAATGGAGGCGGTATTCGACGACGCCTTGTCCTTGTGGGCCCTGGGCGAAGTGGAGGCAGAAAAGGTGGATTCCCACATAAAAGACACCCTTCAGGAACGAAGCCTCGAGGCGGGGCTGCTTTCATCGTCCTTACCCGGCCCTTCAAAATATCGTCCAGTGACTTCGGATGAGATGAATCAATGGACACAAAAATGGCAAGCCGAATGAGGCCGGGACATCTTTTTGGATTGGAAACGGAATACGGGCTTCTGATCCACAATCCCAAGATCGGTATTCCGCCGGAGATGCTGGTTCATCAGATCCGGGACTACCTTTTTGAAGAACAAAAAGCCGGATTGATCGATCTGCATCATCGTGCTCACGACGAGCCGCCCGGTAACGGCGGTTTCCTGTTAAACGGCGGACGATTTTATATTGATATGGGGCATATCGAATATGCCACCCCGGAGTGTACAGGGCTTTCTGAAGTCGTGGCTTTTGACCGCGCGGGGGACATGCTTTTAAATCAAACACTGGAAAAAATGGGGCTTTCCGAGGATGCCAGTTTTATAAAAAATAATGTGGATTATGAAACGGGCGCGACCTTCGGGTCGCATGAAAACTACCTTGTTTCACGGGATTTTCCTTTTACGGAGGAAGGTTTGGGGCATTTGGTGCCCTTTTTGGTGACCCGGCAG
Organism: Nitrospiria bacterium; assembly: GCA_945787655.1. Taxonomy (GTDB): domain Bacteria; phylum Nitrospirota; class Nitrospiria; order SBBL01; family JAADHI01; genus JAADHI01. Next base: position 19,453 of record CALZIJ010000024.1, read on the forward strand.
ATTTATGCGGGTGCCGGGCGTCTAGGCGCAAACTTTGTTCCTGACGGCTTCGTTGTGCTGGGTGATCCTGAATTTCCAGAGATTCCATTTCAGATATCACAACGGGCCGACCACATTGTCAGTGATTTTTACCAGTGGGTTCAATTTAACCGATCCATTATCAATACGCGGGATGAACCTTTGGCTGATCCAGGACGTTATCGGCGGATTCATTTGTTGCTGGGTGACTCCAATCTTTCGGAATATGCCACTGCGTTAAAGGTGGGAACCACTGCAGTTGTTCTGGATTTGATTCATGACGGCGTCGCGCCAGATATTTCTCTTTTAGACCCGGTGACGGCCTTGAAGGTGATTTCCAGAGATCCCGATCGCCGCTGGGAAATTCGTCTTGAAAACGACAAACCTGCGACAGCCATTTCCGTTCAAAGAAATTACCTTGAAGCGGCAAAGAAATATTTGGCGGGCAAGGATCAGGATACCGACTGGATCTTGCAAGCCTGGGAAGAAACATTAAATGACCTGGAAACGGGAGAGATGGAAAAGTTGATCGGAAGAGTGGACTGGGCCTCAAAATTATGGCTGTTGGAAAACTTTATGGCAGAAGAAAAACTGAAGTGGGATGACCCCTGGTTAAAAAGCCTTGATTTGGAATACCATAATTTGAACCCTGAACGGGGCCTGTACTTTGGTTTGGAAGAGGAAGATAAAAACTGCCGCAGAACCACTTCCGCGTGTATTCAGCAAGCCATGCAAATGCCTCCGATCCACACCCGTGCCGCGGGTCGGGCCATGCTGATCCGAAAGCTGATGCAGCATTCCTTGCCCTATATGGTTAATTGGACTTCGGTATATATTGGGGGAGAAAGTTTTTCCATGGTGGACCCCTTTAAAACCTACCTGAAAGACGCCAAGGGTTTTTTTGAAAACAATGAATTTATCTCATGAAGTCCAGTGAAAAGGCTTCTATGCTGATCCGAATTTAAAAACTTGTCCGTTTGGATTTATGAAATCCCGTTTTCCCGCTGAATCCATCGAATATACCCAATAATTTTAGTCACTTCTTCTTCGGAAACACCGTTAATTTTGGGCATGTTGCCAAAATTCCAGTGATGTGCCCTCACGCCTCTTTTGACGGCCATATGAAAGGCGCCGTCTCCGTGATGGCTGGGTTCATAAATCTTTGAAATAAATGTGGGCCCGCGATCCGTGCCTTTTGCCCCTTTCCCGTGGCACCCGGCACAGTTGTTGTTGAAAAGTTGTTCCCCTTCTGAAAATTCGGAGGGCGCCGCAGGCGCGGGGGTATCGGACCCCGAAGTATCGGAGTTGGAGCAGGCTGAAATATAGATGAAAAACAAGATACTCAATAAATATAAACGTCTCATGATTTTTCCTGAAAAAGGGTTGTAATGATGATCCATTTGTTTCCCAGATTGTATAGAGAAGCCGCCTGCTTAAGCAAGGCGTATTCTTGCATCTTAAGGATAAGACCGGCCAAAGTATTATTTTTATGGAATAGTCTTTTGGAACCCGCTGTTTTTCTTGATAAAGATTAGGACTTCCAGTAAAGTGTCGGTGAGTGAGGATAGAAAATGCCACAAAAGGGAAAAAATACAGCCATTACTTTTAAAAAAATTCTCGTGGGGACAGATTTTTCTGATTACTCGGATCGGGCCGTTGAATATGCGGCAGTCCTCGCCAAAAAATTTAATGCCAGAGTTGTTTTGCTGCATGTCATCGAATCCTTCAGTTACAGCGTCACGGACAGTATGACCGTAGTCGGGCATGATCAGGCACTTTCGGCAACCGCCGCTGCTTTGTTAGAGAATATTCAAAATGGGCTTGAAGAACAAGGGTTGTCCATCGACCGGTTTTTAGAACACGGCACAGCCTACAAAGCAATAATCAATAAGGCGGAGGATGAGGCCGCGGATTTGATTGTTGTCGGTACCCACGGCAGAACGGGCATGGAACACCTTCTTTTAGGTGGTGTTGCTGAAAAAGTCGGGCGCCTTGCCACCTGTCCCGTGCTGACCATTCCAGGAAAATAACCTTGGACAGATTGCAAAAAGTGATTGCCCAGGCGGGAATCGCGTCACGCCGTGAGGCGGAAACGATGATTTCGGAAGGCCGTGTGATTGTGAATGGGGCGGTTGTATCCGAACAAGGAATCAAGGTCGATCCGGCCAAAGACCATATCAAGGTGGATGGAAAACGCCTGAAACCGCCATCGAAAAAAGTATACATTTTACTGAATAAACCGAAACGCTGTATTACGACGAGACACGACCCGGAAGGCCGTCCGACCGTGATGGACTTCATTTTCGATGTGAAAGACCGGGTTTCGCCAGTGGGCCGCCTGGACTACGAAACCGAAGGGCTGCTGCTCTTGACCAATGATGGCGATTTGGCCAATGCCCTGATGCATCCGAAAAACGAGGTCGAAAAAACCTATTGGGCAAAAGTTAGAGGGCACTTATCCGAGGAAACCTTGCTGAAAATCGCGCGTGGCGGCATTTCGCTGCCGACGGGTAAAACGGCGCCCTGCAAGATCCGCGCGCTTCATCAAACCCAAGAAAATGCATGGGTCGAGCTGATTTTGCATGAGGGGAAAAAGCGGGAGATTCGGCGTGTTTTGGAACGGGTCGGGCATCCTGTGGTGAAGTTGAAGCGCGTTGCCTATGCCTTTTTAAAAATCCGGGGACTGGCCCTTGGAAAATACCGTTATTTAACCTCTTTTGAAATTAAAAAATTACAAGCCCTTGCTGCCGGGCAGTCTTTTGAACCTCCTAGTGAAAAAAATGCCAAAAAGGGAGGCATTGCCCGTTTGGGTCAAAACGATGTGAAAAAAAAGAATGCTGTAATTCCTAAGGCCAAACAGAGGAGAAAGTCATGAAGCACACACTTAAAATGGTGAAGAAGTGGTTTTTTGTCCTGGTAGTAGGGGGATTTCTGTCGAGCGGTTTTTCTGAACTGGTCTTTGCCGCGGGGTATAAAATTCCGGAGCAATCTTCAAACGCAATCGGCCTGGCCGCCGCATATGTGGCCAATGCGCATGGCCCTGATTCGGCATACTACAATCCGGCCAACATGGTTTGGAGTAGTGACAGCGCGGCCCTGGAAACGAGTTTAAGTTATATTCATTTGCCGGGAGTGGATTTTAGCGGAACCTACTTAAGCGTTCCTGCGAGTACAAGTTCTAAACGAGAAGATGTTGTCTTACCGAATATTCATTATATTTCCCCAAGTGTCGGGAAAGCCCGCTTTGGTTTTTCAATTGTTTACCCTTTTGGACTTTCGAAGCGTTGGGACGCATTGCCTCAGCGAACCTTTTTTAAGGAGTTTACGCTGGAAGTCATTGAACTTGATCTTGCTGTGGCGTTCATGGTGCGTGAAAACTTTTCTATGGGATGGGGGATTCGAGGCCTTTTTAGTGAAGGCATTATTAAGGGAGACGGCACGGCCACACTAGCTGGTTTAGGTACTAGAACCTACGCGCGGGAACTTAAAGGGGATGATTTTAATTCAGGATACTATCTTTCATTATCCTATAAACCGGTCCGTGCTTTGACACTATCCACCTTGTATCGTTCGAAAATAACACCCAACCTTGAGGGGAATGCCACGCTTTCTGCATCGGGTGCAGGCGGCGGGACTTTTTCAGGCCCGGCGTCCCTTGAGGTTGTTCTGCCGGCAACCTGGCAGGTGGCTGCCGCCTATACACATTCGAGAGCTGTTTTTGAATTTGTTTATGAACGGACCTATTGGAGCGCATATCGTTCACTTGATATTGAATACGGGAGCGCCTTGGGCAGCCCCGTTTTATCAGCAGTATTTGATGATGCAGTTGTGAAAAATTGGGAAAATTCTGATACCTACCGCTTGGGTTTTACCTATCTGTACAGTCAAAACTTCACCTGGTTGCTGGGGCTGGGTTACGATGAATCTCCTATTCCGAACGCAACACTGAGTTTTGAGCTGCCGGGCGCAGATGCCATTATTTATTCGACTGCTCTGAAATACCGCGCCGGGGAGAATACGATGTGGGCTCTGGGTTACCTGCTTTCAGATAAAAAAGACCGAGATGTTTCAAATGCCAGCGTAAATGGTACGTTTAAATCCAGAATTCATATTGTGAACGCGTCTTTGACCTATTATTTCTAAACATCAGCAATCAAGGTATTTTAGCCGGAACTTAGCCTAAGTCCACGAATTTTCAATATTTTCAAAGTTGACTAGATATAAAAGGCTGTGCTAAAAATAGACACTTTTATCTGGTAAAATGTCTTGTAGGTTTTTTTATGTTTTATCATTGCTTTAAGAGGATTAAAACAACATGGAGATAGGTCGATGAAAATGACGGGATCACAAATATTAGTGGAATGCCTGAAAAAGGAAGGCGTGAAAACGTTATTCGCTTATCCGGGTGGCGTGAACTTGCCTATTTTTGATGTCCTTTATGGTCAAAAGGACCTTGATGTTGTCCTTTGTCGACATGAACAGGGCGGCGGGCACATGGCTGAAGGTTATGCCCGTGTGACGGGGAAGGCCGGAGTGGTACTCGTCACTTCTGGACCGGGAGCAACCAATACCGTCACGGCCATTGCGGATGCGGCAATGGATTCGACCCCCATGATTATTTTGACGGGCCAGGTTCCGACCCAAATGATCGGCAATGACGCTTTTCAGGAAGCCGATATGGTGGGGATTACGCGTCCTTGTACGAAGTACAATATCCTCGTAAAAGATGTCAACGACTTGGCGCAGGCCGTGAAAGAGGCATTTTATATTGCGACCTCAGGTCGTCCGGGTCCTGTTTTGATCGATCTGCCTAAGGATGTGGTTTTGGCAAAAGCGGCATTTAATTACCCCGAATCTGTATACATTAGAAGCTATTCTCCCAATCGGAAAGGCAATAAATGGCAGGTGAAGCAGGCGGTTCAGGAAATTTTAAAGGCCAAGAAACCCATTATCTATGCTGGTGGCGGCGTCCTGGCTTCCGATGCTTCCAAGGAGTTGAAAGATTTGGCTGAAGCCGCTCATATCCCGGTGACGAATACTCTGATGGGATTGGGTGGTTTCCCGGGTACGCATCCTCTTTTTCTGGGGATGTTGGGCATGCATGGGATGTATTGGGCCAATATGGCCATTCACAATTCGGATTTAATTATTGCAGTGGGGGCACGTTTTGATGACCGGGTGACGGGCCGGGTCAAGGATTTTGCGCCAAATGCCAGGATTATTCATATCGATATTGATCCAACGTCTATCCACAAGGTGATTACCGCCGATGTTCCGATTGTTGGAGAAGCCAAAACTATTTTAGGGGATCTGCTTCATTATCTGTCAACAATGGGGAACGGGGATTCCGGAAAATATGCCGCCTGGCATGAGCAAATTGAAGCCTGGAAAAAGGAACAACCCCTGCTTTACGAGCAAAATGATGAGACGATAAAACCTCAGTATGTCATTGAAAAGATTTACGAAGCGACCCGTGGAGATGCGATTATCGCCACGGATGTGGGTCAACATCAAATGTGGGCCGCCCAGTATTATAAATTCAATCATCCGCGAACATTTCTGACATCGGGCGGACTTGGAACAATGGGATATGGTTTGCCTGCCGCGATTGGCGCGCAAATGGCGGCGCCTGAAAAAGTGGTGTTTGCCATTGTCGGTGACGGCGGTGTTGTGATGAATATTCAGGAATTGACCACTGCCGTTCAATACAAGCTTCCTGTCAAAATCGCGATTATTAATAACCGCTATTTGGGGATGGTACGTCAATGGCAGCAACTTTTTTATGACAAACGCTATTCATCCAGTTTTATCGGGGATCAACCTGATTTTGTCAAGCTGGCGGAAGCTTTTGGTGCAGTAGGTCTTTCCGCTGCAAAACCGGAAGAAGTCGAAGGCGTGCTTCAGGAAGCCTTATCTACAGACCGCCCGGTTGTAATGGATTTTAGGGTGGACGAAGAAGAAAATTGTTATCCGATGGTTCCCGCCGGGGCCGCGATTAATGAGATGGTGTTTAGAGATCCAGTCGGGCCGAGGCCGGCTGCTGAAATTCAAAAAGCCAAAAAAGCGGGCGGCATCTTAACCGCATAATCAATTGATAAGGAGGGGTGCGGCCTAAAATATCTTTGTCGGTCGTTTGGGAAAAACCACATGCAGCATATTGTTTCAGTATTGGTTGAAAATAAGTTTGGGGCGTTATCCAGAATTTCGGGTCTTTTTTCCGGAAGAGGGTTTAATATCGAAAGCCTGTCTGTCGGGCCGACGCTTGATCCGGAGATTTCCACCATGACGATTGTCACGGAAGGGGATGACCGTATTATCGAGCAAATTATCAAACAATTAAACAAGCTGGTTGATGTGATCAAGGTTGTCGATTTGACAGAACAGGAATATGTAGAGCGTGAAACCGCATTGATCAAGATAAATACGCGGTCGGAAGATCGGGCAGAAGCTCTGCGAATTGTCGACATATTTCGGGCAAAAGTGATTGATTCGACCCCCAATACGTATACAATTGAAACTACAGGAGACGTGAAGCGAATCAATGCCATTATCAATTTGCTGAGACCGCTCGGCATTAAAAATATCATTCGGACCGGGAGGATTGCGATCGCGCGGGGAGAGGGAAGAAGTGCCTCCGTCCGAGATCTTCCGGAACGGAGAAGTGTTTCAAGATGAATATAAATCAACAAAGGGGAACTGAATGAAAATCTATTATGATCAAGATGCGGATACGGCTGTTCTGACAGATAAAAAAATTGCAATTATCGGTTTTGGCAGCCAGGGACATGCGCATGCCTTGAATTTAAAAGAAAGTGGTATGGATGTTGTGATCGGGCTTCGGGAAGGAAGATCCTGGGACAAGGCCGTGCAAGCCGGCTTGAAAGTCATGCCTGTGGCAGATGCAGTCAAAGGATCAGATGTGGTGATGCTGCTCACCCCGGATGAATCTACTGGAGATTTATACAATAGCGTGATCGCTCCCAATTTAAAAGAAGGTGCATTTCTGGCTTTTGCCCACGGTTTTAACATTCATTTTGGTCAGGTTGTCCCGCCCAGCAACATCAATGTATTTATGGTCGCACCAAAAGGGCCTGGGCATTTGGTCCGTTCCGAATACCAGAAGGGAAGCGGCGTCCCGGCCTTGATCGCCATTCATCAAGATCCTTCAAATCAGACAAAACAAACAGCGCTTGCCTATGCCAAAGGCATTGGCGGAACCCGTGCCGGGGTTTTGGAAACGGATTTTAGAGAAGAAACCGAGACCGACCTTTTTGGCGAGCAATCGGTGCTTTGCGGTGGTTTGACTGCCTTGATTACCGCAGGGTATGAGACATTGACGGAAGCGGGATATTCCCCGGAAATGGCTTATTTTGAATGCCTGCACGAGGTGAAATTGATTGTAGATCTGATTTATGAGGGTGGCATTTCAAACATGCGCTACTCCATTTCCAATACGGCGCGTTATGGGGATATGACACGCGGACCTCGAATTGTGACCGAGGAAACCAAGGCAGAAATGAAAAAGATCCTGGTTGAGATTCAAAGCGGGCGCTTTGCCAAGGAATGGATTCTTGAAAATAAGGCCAGACGTCCTGTTTTTAACGCGCTTGCGAAACAAGGGGAATCCCATCCCATTGAGGAAGTGGGTGGAAAGCTGCGTTCCATGATGCCGTGGCTTAAAAAAGACCTTTTGGTTGATCGGGATAAAAACTAGTTTTAGTGTTTAATCCGGTCGTTGTATTCGATTGGACTCACGAGTTGTATTTTTCTCAAGGGACTAAGGAGCCTGCATGAGAAGAAAACGAAAACAAAAAATGAAGGCACTGCGGAAAAAGGGGATTTATATCATCCCCAATCTTTTCACCACGGGAAACCTTTTTTGTGGTGTATTTTCAATCATGTCTGTGTTGCATGGTCATTTTACCACTGCAGCCATTGCCATCATGGTGGGGGCGATTTTTGACTTGTTGGATGGAAAACTTGCCCGTCTGACCAAAACGACCAGCCGCTTTGGCGTGGAGTACGACTCACTTTCTGACCTGGTTTCTTTTGGTGTTGCTCCGGGGCTTTTGGCCTATGCCTGGGCGCTTCAGCCCTATGGACGTTTGGGCTGGATGGGGTTGTTTTTATACATCGTATGCGGTGCACTTCGGCTGGCCCGTTTTAACGTTCAGGTCTCCGGCCCGGAAAGCAAGGATTTTCTGCTTTTTCCCTCAACGGCAAAGAGCCCCAAACGTTGAAATCCCAGCGGTTTTTTTCTCTCCAGCTGAATCTTTTGAATGACATCATTTTTAATTATTTTTTCCGACTCGTAATCAAACCCTGCAAGGATGACATGCATGCAATTGCCGTCGGTTGTCATGGATCCGACCATTGCGTTGCGGACACCGTCCTTGCGATTTCGCAGCCAGAACTGAGGATAGGCAGGGAAGTGAAATTTATTCTGATGCCAGAGCGAATTTTGTGGCGTCGTGTAATTCGTCAACGGAGGGATAATTTCATGATAAAGGCATAATCCGGTTTTGACCACAGAAGCCAAAGCGGCTGCCGCACCAGTGTGTCCGATATTGGCCTTAATCGATCCAATGGCACAGGGGGCATTTTGATTTCCCATGACTTCATGCAAGGCCAGGGTTTCCAGGTCATCTTCTGCAGGATG
>CALZIJ010000025.1 GCA_945787655.1 Nitrospiria bacterium
CCTCAAGCTCGCCCAGGTCGCCCAGCCCCTTCGGGCCGCCCTCACGGGAAAGACCGTCAGCCCCGGCATCTTCGACGTGCTGGAATTATTGGGCAAAGAAAAAGCCCTCAAGCGCATCGACCGGCAAATTGAAGCCCTCTCCCGCCTTCAACCTTGACACCGGCATGCCGTTTTATTAGAGTTTGAAGACATCAAACAGGCCTTCACTGGGGGATCGTCTAATGGCAGGACGGCAGACTCTGACTCTGTCTATCGAGGTTCGAACCCTCGTCCCCCAGCCAGGCTTACGATACTCCGAATTCTGTCTTATTGACTTTGAGCCAGAAACATTTCTTATTTCTACAATGTGCAGCACCCGCCCCGAAGAACGGACCAACTGATTACGGATCACCGCAACATTCATTTTCAGGACGGGTCATCATAAAATGCTGTTAAGCCCCGGCATTTCGACTGTTCTGTCTGAGATACTTATTAAAAAATAAAATGGCTGAAAGGGGTCGAGATTTCTTCCCCGCTTTGATTAAGCCAATATTGTGTTTTTCTGAACGGCGTTCACACGCTTTAATTAATTCATGCTCAGCGCGACATTAAATTTCTCACGATTTTCCAGAATTTTTTCATCCAAGATCTCCCCGCAATGCAAGCAGCGAAAACCATAAAAATGTAAAAACCCCGTACTGTCCTTGATATCCTGTAACCAATCCACAACCATTAAGCCTTCACATCTGGGACACTTCATTTGAGACCTCCTCTTCTCAAGTTGATTTGAATCACACCCCCGAAACCTACCTATTTATAGGTAGGTTTCATATAGAAAAAATTTTACCGTGGTTTTAATTCGGAAAGAATACTGAGGATGCCCGCGCAACGAGCATCGCCCCTTCCATGGCATAAAATATATTTCGCGCCGCTTGCCGAGGGTTTTCCAGTTTCCTAAATCCACCCTCATCTATCCCCTGTTTCAGTACGGATGCCAGCCAAATTTCATGCGCATCGACAAAAATACTGATTTCATTTCGAATTTCTTCGGGCAGCCCGTTTAAATCCGACGCCAAACTCACACACAGGCAAATCCGTTTCCCCTGACGAAAGGTTTCCGCAAACAAATCGGTATAGGCCTGGAGCATTTTTTTTGCCGTCTCCTCCTTGGAAAATTCGTCAAGCTTATCCAAAAAAGCCTGATGATAATGGTGAATGACCGCCTTCGCCAAATCCAGCTTCGTCGGGAAATGATAATGAATACTGGAAGTCTTAATGCCAACCCGGTCTGACAAATCCCGATAACTAAAGGCATGAAAACCGTGGGTTTGAATCAGCTCGGAAGCCACTTCCATTATCTTTAATGCTGTTGATCCATTATTCATTAATAGAACTCTATCTATCTATAGATAGATTGTCAAGCAATACTTTTATGACAGTTTACTTTTTTTTAGGCATGGACGAAGACTTTAGAGGATAAACAACGCTGCCTTCCTCCAACAATCGTGTCATGTCGTCAACCGACAATGGCATACTAAATAAAAATCCCTGTATCACATCGCACGACATCTCTTTTAAAAATTCAAATTGTGCCTCGGTTTCGACCCCCTCTGCAATAATATGTAAATTTAAACTATGCCCCATGACGATGACCGCCTTGATAATTTCGGCATTGCGATCTACGCGCGAGCGCCGCTGCTGAATGTGGAAACACTCTACAGCCCGCCGCTCGGTTTCCCGTCGCTCATCGTAAAGCAGTCCTTCGGCGACGCGACCGTCACGTCTCAATCCCCATAGCATGAAATTCACGGAGAATCTCCGCAGTCACTTCAGGGTTTTTCATAAGGATGCCTTCTGTTAATTCCAATCCCAGATATTCCGGATTAAGCCCGGATTCCAATAGAACTTGTTTAACACGTTTAGAGAGTTTTTTATGATCAAATTGACGCGCTGACAAATTGATGGCAATTCGAATGGGGGAAAATCCGGCGGCCTGCCAAGCCCTATTTTGGGCACAAGCTTGTTCCAACACCCAGTAACCGATAGGAATAATTAAGCCTGTTTCTTCCGCAATCGGTATAAATTTTGACGGAGGCACCATGCCCAGCGTGGTATGATTCCAGCGAAGCAGTGCTTCCGCACCCACAATTTTCCCGCTTTCGCTGGAAATCATGGGTTGATAGTACAGTTCCAATTCCTTTCGCTCAAGGGCATATCGCAAATGCGTTTCAAGTTTTAGATATTCTTCAGCTCTGGCATTCATATCCGCAGAAAAAAGCTGATAGTTATTCCGGCCTTGTTCCTTGGCGCGGTACATCGCGGTATCCGCATTTTTTAACAAGGCTTCCGGGGTGTCCCCATCTCCGGGATAAAAACTAATGCCGATGCTGGTGGAAATAAAAAGCTCATGCCCATTGAGTATCATCGGATCTTTAAACCCGTTCAGTATTTTTTTGGCAATTTTTCCAACGTCTTCCAACCGCGCGACCTCGTCTAGCAAAAACACGAATTCATCTCCACCCAACCGGGCAACGGTGTCCCCTTTTCTAATGCAGTTTTTCAGTCGTTTGGAGACTTCCCGCAACAGCAAGTCACCGATGGCATGACCCAGGGTATCATTGATGTTTTTAAACCGGTCGAGATCCAGGAAAATCACTGCGATATTTCTTTTTTTTCTTTGAGCGGCAGTAATGGCCTGACTTAAACGATCGCTAAACAAAGACCGATTAGGCAAATTGGTCAACACATCATGATTGGCCAAATGATTTAAACGCTCTAGTGTTTTTTTCCGTTCGGTAATATCTTGCGCGACACAAACAATCCCTTCGATGTGCTCCCTCGCGTCATACATGACGGAGCCCGAGAACCAAATGGGAATCACCCGGCCGTCTTTGGAACGATAGGCTTTTTCAATATTCCGAATCACTCCCTTCAAGATTAAATCTTCAAGCCAGGATCCGCTTGACGTTCTCTCTTCGGCAAAAATACTTCCCATCGGCCGACCGATAAGTTCCTCTTCTGTATACCCCAACAGGTTTATTGTTGATTTATTCACACGGCGGATATACCCCAAGGCATCGATCACGATTAAACTGTTAATCATATTGGCAATGATGGAATCCACATAGTGTTTATCCACCAATTGGGCGCGCTGACTTTTAAGGTCTGAGACCATTTGATTAAAAGTATGTGTCAATTCTCCGAGTTCATCTTGTGATATATATTCCGATTTTGCATTAAAATCGCCTTGAACAATCCGGCTGGCGGCGCGGGAAATCTGGACAATCGGTTGAGTCAAGCGTTTTCCCACGAAGACGGACAGTACCAAAACCAAGAGCGCGATGATACCTTCCACCCCAATCACCACTGTCTTAAGCTGATTAATGGATTCAAAGGCGGTCTTTAAGTCCTTGAGCACCAACACTTTCCAGTTCATTCCAGGGAAATCGCCATACCCTTGCGAATCTGCGAAACCGATCAGGGACATTTCATTCCGTTCGTCTCTCCCGATAATGTGGCCTATCCCATTTTGGTTTGCAGATAACATAGCCGGTTTTAAGGCCTCTTTAATCCAGACATCCATCGAAAGACCGTCTTGCCCGGACGGCTTTCCAGAAACAATTCGCCCGTCACCCTGCACAAGGATAATACGAGCTGCCACATCTGCCCGATTCCCCTTGGAAACCGCTTGGGTCAATTTTAAAAGCTCATCCGCTTTCCAACGGGCATTTAGAACACCAAATACCTTATCTTCCTCAAAGCGGCCTGAAATGGGAAAAGAAAACGACACCACCCACTGCCTGCTCATTTCATCAAAGAAGAGGTCTTCGACCATCGGCTGGTTGAGCATTGTCTTTTTAAAATAAGTCGTCTCTCCCTGCTTTCTTCCAATAAACTCCGGCCGACTTGAGGCAATAATAAGCCCCTTGTGATTGACGGCATTAATACTTGAAAAATGGCCGTATTGCTTGCTGAGGCTGATCAAAAACGTCGTAATTTTGCCATCAACGTCCCCTGCGATGATTTCGTCAAAAAGGGAAAGGTCCGACCATGCCTTCACATTTCGAAAGACTTCATAAAGTGACCGGTCGATTTTATCCATGTTTTCACGAGCCACCAGCTGGAACGTCGCACCCAAATTGTCTTTCAGCGCTTTTTCCCCGTTTTGGAAAGCAATAAGACCCATGGCGGTAAAAGGAAAAAGGGACAGCATCAGAAAGATCATTGTAATTTTAGTTCTGATTTTCATAACGTCACGATAACCGGCCTTTACTGCCCGGCCAGAAAATACCCCGCTTCTCCCGGTTGTTTGCCGTCAATTTTTACAACCTTTACCGTGTCATCAACCAATGTGGCGTCGATATAGGCAACGGCTGAAGGGATTTGACTGACAAAACGTTTAACCGAATTGTTCGAGCTCAGTGTTTTGGGAAAAGAAAGAATCTCCCCGCTTATTATTTTCGCGAGCCAAAACCGCTTGAGTTCATTTGGGCGCATTTTATATATCTTATCGACAAAAATGGCTTTTTCGGATGTCCCGTCTTCCTGCATAATCAAGTAAATTTTTTGATTATCCGGCCAATATTTTTTTTCTTGCTTGAAAATTCTGGAAAGGTTTCGGGAAGAGATTTGATCTATTTTATTATCCCGATGAACAATCAGTGCAAGTTCCATGGGATAAGCAGTCCTGGAGACCAACAAGATAAACGCGAATATTATTATGCTGAAAAGACGGAGAATCATCAGAACCAGGAATCCGTCCTAAAAAGTGAAGGACGAGTTTAGACCGAGAATATATTCAGGCGGCATGCCTTTTTTACTTAAACGTCCCAGTTCAAATTTAAGTGCATTCCAGGGCAGCACATCCCACCTTACTCCGATAGTGTGCTTCCGAACATCTTTATGAAAACCCCAAAAAACAGGGTTGTTTTCTGCAAAATCAATAAAATCATACCGATAAAAAGTGATCAAGCCATTCAATTTCAGATTGGCCTGAACATACCCCCCTTCAGTCACATAGTCCTGACCCGTGTTTTCCTCCATGTGATACATTTTGAAGAACTCACTCAGAAGCTCGGCCCGTTCACCCAAATAAATAAAATGCCCCCCATATATTCGTTCGTCCGTAGGATTCAGCTGCCCAGAATCATTGGAATCTGGAGGAACCGTATCGAGGTAAAAAATCATGCCAAAACGCAAGCCTTCAATGGAATGTGGTTCGGCGGACAAAAACACCGACAATGCTTTTGAACGGTTTTCGTCTTTAAAATTTTGAACCACCCATAATTTTTTACCCCGGCCGTTTGAAACCCCAAGGTGATACTTTACATCTAAATTGGGAATCACTTTATATCCAAAATATTCCACACCGACTGAATGTTCAGGTAAAATCCCGCCTTGGAACTCAAACCGGAGAATTTCCGGCCTTAAAATGGAAGGTTGAAGCCAGGTCCCGTGGTGGTAGGTCTGGTTCCAATACCCCAATGCCGTATGGTAACGCCCTATTTTAAAATTGATACTGTCCGAAACCAAGTATTTCAGGGTAAACCGTTGAAATTCAAAATAAGAAGAATTTAAAAACCCGGGATTTGTCCGTTCCAGGTAATAAACATCACGATAAGGCGCTAATTCACCCAGAAAGCTCACTTTTGTATTCACGTTGGACGTGATGAGTAGGCTGATATTTCCCAGATAGAATTCACTTTCGTACTCACGGTCTTCTTTACTCGCATAAAAGCTAAAGTCTCCGAACCCTCTTATTTTCAAACTTGGGATCGGTGAAAAATCAGCAAGGTCCGGTTCTGTTCCCGAAACCGGGATTTCTTCAGACAATGACACGTCAGGCACCAAAAACAAGGCCAATAGACTGATCCACAATGCATATCGCTGTGTTTTTTTCATTATGCTATCCTCGTCATGGAACATCGGAACAAACCTTTTTGATCGGCGAAATCCATCAAATAAAAACATAAACACGCGCGCGAGAAAGAACATACACCGTAAAAATTAGTCCACTTGAAAAAGAGAAAAGAAAACCCGCTCCTTGCATGTGACGCTCTATTTCCAAATCTACCAAATAACCCAACGCTGTCAACCAGACAAAATGCAGGGAGACACAATAAAAAAGGTTTAAAAATCATTATTTAGAATAAATAAATATTTCTGGGTCTGAGGACTTAAAACAGGGTTTGTTTGATTTTTCTTTCAATCTTATGCAGGGATACTTACAATAAACAGCCGTAAGAGATTCAAAGATACAGACGGAAGAATTTTCTTTTTTTTAACAAGGCGGGTTCTCCACACCGGCCTGATCATATTTTTAGAGCATTTGAACATGGGTCTTCCCTTATTAAAACGCTTGCTAATCCCCCTGCTCCTGACAACAATATTTTCTTGTGCTTCCGCGCCAGAACGCACTGTTGTCCCGCTCGAATTACCGGACCGTTTTTCAACGACTGGAGGGCTTCCACTTCCTGACTTGTGGTGGACCCGTTTTGAAGACCCGGAATTAACCCGGCTGATTGAACACGCCCTTTCCCATAATTTTAGTTTGAAAAGCGCTTGGGACAGATTGTCTCAAAACGAAGCCATTCTTCAAAAAGAACGCGCCGGGCGCTTCCCGGACCTGGAATTTCAAGGCAGCGCCTCCCGAACAGAAACACACGGCGGATCTGGCGGCACCCTGAATACCGGTCAGCAAAGCCGCGCGTTCAAACGCTTTTCCTTGGGCCTCACCACCCGTTATGAACTCGATCTTTGGGGGCGTATCGACTCTTTAGAAACGGCCGCCAAACTGGATGTCTTCGCCAGTGAAGCCACACTCCATGCCGCGGCGATGACCCTTTCTTCCCAAGTGGCCCTGGCCTGGTTTCAATTGCAGGAACAGTACGGGCAGGCCGCGTTACTTGAAAAACAACTGGAGACCAACAAGCAAGTGCTTGAATTGGTCACTTTTCGATTTCGGCGCGGACAAGTCGGGGCAACAGATGTCCTTCAACAGCGTCAATTGATAGAATCCAGTCAGGGAGAACTGGCCACCGTCACGTCCCGGATGCATGTTTTAAATCTCCAGCTTTCTGTTTTGCTGGGTCAACCCCCAAAAAACAGGACCTTTTTAAAAAAACCACTCGTAAACATGCCGCCCTTACCCAAAACGGGCGTGCCCGCCGAAGTCATTCAAAATCGGCCTGACATTCAAAGCGCTTATTTCAGCCTGCTTGCCGCCGACCAGGCGGTCGCAGCAGCCGTCGCAAACCGATTTCCCCGGATCAGCCTCACCGCACAAGCCACGACCTCCGGGGAAATGGCACGAGATCTCTTTGACAACTGGCTGACGTCACTTGCGGTCAACCTGGTCGGACCACTTATTGACGGTGGAAATCGCCGCGCTGAAGTGCGCCGGAATCTGGCCGTCGCCTCGGAAAAATTAAATGCCTACCGGCACACCTTTTTGGAAGCCCTGGCGGAAATAGAAACCGCCCTGGTTCAGGAGGCGCAGCACCACGACTTGATCACCAGTCTGGAAAAACAGCTTGCATTGTCACAACAAGTACTCGAGCAAATTCGAAACAACTACCGTCAGGGGGCTTCAGATTTCCTCCATATATTAGACGCCCTTTTAACACAACAATCCCTCGAACGCACCCTCTTGCGCGCCCGGCGGGAAGCCTTGGAATTTCGAGTCAATCTTTACCGAGCCATTGGGGGAGGCTGGGAAATGGACCCGCCTGGGTCCGAAGCCATTCAAACGCGCACAATGGCAGAATTCACACAGGGGGAAACCCCGTAAGGGACATTCATGTATAAAGACCCTTCCTATACACCGGAGAAAATCCCTCAGAAACCAGAGGACGAAAAAAAACCTCCTCCAGGCACAACCACCAAACAAAAACCGCTTGGGAGAATCTTTCGAACACTCATCGTTTCACTCATCCTGTCGGCAGGGGCCTTCACTGCGTACAGCTTATTGAAAACAGGGCCAACAGCAAAAAGAACGCCCGCAGTCCGCCGGGCCCGTCTGGTTGAAACCATCCCCGTTTTATTTTCGACACACCAGATCACCATTGAAGGGATGGGAACCGTTCAGCCCGCACGTGAGATAGATTTGTTTCCCCAAGTCAGCGGTGAAATCCAGTGGGTCAACCCTGATTTTATTCCGGGAAGTTATTTTGAAGCCCATGAAACACTGCTTCAGATTAATCCGGCCGACTATGAACTGATTATTCAGGAACGGCAAAGTGTGCTGGCTCAAGCCAACAGTAATTTAAAACTGGAGCAGGGTCAGCAAAATGTCGCCCTTCAGGAATTTGAATTGTTAGGAGAATCCGTCAGGGAGGAAGACCGGAATCTCGTTTTACGCCTGCCGCAACTCGAAAGTGTCCGCGCTGAAGTCGACAAGGCAACAGCGGCATTGGAAAAAGCCCGGCTTGATTTCGAACGAACCACGATTAAAACCCCTTTCAAGTCCATGATTCAAACACAGGAGGTCGACCTCGGCGCATCCGTCACCCCGGCGACAAAACTTGCATCCCTGACGGGTACGGATGAATACCGGGTTGAGGTTTTAATCCCGGTCGATCAACTCGAATGGATTAGCATCCCGGGGCCCAATCAGTCGGAGGGTTCCAATGTCAAAATTTTTGATTCTGCCGGAGAGACGTCCGGCGCTTATCGGACCGGAAAAGTGATTCGACTCATCAGCACCCTTGAACCTGAAGGTCAAATGGCCCGCCTCCTGGTTTCTGTCCCAGACCCGCTCTCTTTAAATTCAGACTCACCCAAGACCGTTCCGATGCTGCTCATCGGCACCTTCGTCCGGGTTCAAATCGAAGGCCGCCAATTGACACAGGTCATAGCAATCCAACGGGAATGGCTGCGAAACAACAGTACGGTGTGGCTAATGAATGGAAATAATGAACTGGAAATCCGTCCCGTTCAAATCGCCTACCGGGATCGGGACCGAGTCTTTGTCAAGGAAGGTCTTCAGGAAGGTGAGCGTTTGGTCGTCACTGACCTTGCGGCCCCTGTTCAGGGAATGCCCCTGAGGATACCTCAGAACGAAACGGCACAACCCCCGGCATGATCCGAATGAAGACACCCGATCTCAA
Organism: Nitrospiria bacterium; assembly: GCA_945787655.1. Lineage (GTDB taxonomy): Bacteria > Nitrospirota > Nitrospiria > SBBL01 > JAADHI01 > JAADHI01. The sequence goes on from CALZIJ010000025.1 coordinate 9,087, forward strand.
CCAAAACAGGACGACACGTCAAGGCATGATCGGCTGGATGGTCCATCACCGAGTTACGCCCAACCTGCTCATGATTGTTTTGTTACTCGGTGGGTTTATTATGGCGACAAAAATTAAAAAGGAGGTCTTTCCTGATTTTGACCTTGATGAAGTCATTATCCAGGTGGCCTATCCCGGCGCAAGCCCTGAAGAAATTGAACAAGGGATCATATTATCCATCGAAGAAGCCATCGGGAGTGTTGAGGGCATCGAAGAAATCAACGCCACAGCCAATGAAGGAAGCGCGACGATTATTGCAGAACTGGTCGATGGCGGGAACACTCAAAAATCATTTCAGGAAATCCGGCAAGAAATCGACCGCATCAGAACGTTCCCGGAAGAAGCCGAAGAACCCAAGGTCTCGATTGCTTCCCGACGCCGACTGGTGGTATCGGTCGTTCTTTTTGGTGATGTCAATGAAAGTGTCCTTCGAGAATTGACCGAAATGGTCAGAGACCGCATTTTACAAAACCCCGGCGTCACTCAAGTCGATCTTGCGGGGGTTCGAAACCATGAAGTCACCATCGAGGTTCCGATGTATTCACTCAGGGCCTACGGATTAACACTCGCCGAAATTGCGAAAACCATTCGGGACACTGCCGTGGAACTGCCGGGCGGCGTCATTGAAACCAAAGGCGGAGAAATCCTGCTTCGCATGAAAGAAAGGCGGGACTGGGCCGAAGAATTTAAAACCATCCCCATCGTCTCAACAAACCGCGGCGGAGTCCGCACCCTTGAAGAGATCGCTTCCGTCTACGAAGGTTTTGAAGAGAGCAACCACTACTTAAGGTTTAACGGGCAGCCCGCCATGGCGCTGGAGGTTTTTCGTGTTGGGGAACAGACGCCAATCAGTGTTTCAGAGGCCGTCCGGCAGAGCCTCATCGAAATCGAAAGCGACCTGCCGCCCGGGATTCATCTTGCGATCAACAAGGATGATTCCAAAGTCTATCGTCAGCGACTTGAACTCCTCCTGAGAAACGGTTTTTTCGGATTAATCCTGGTGTTCGCATTACTGGGTCTTTTTCTTGAATTCAAGCTGGCCTTTTGGGTGACACTGGGCATTCCCACTTCGTTTCTCGGAGCGTTTCTGTTTTTGCCCTCCGTCAATATTTCGATCAACATGGTGTCCATGTTTGCCTTCATCATCGCCTTGGGTATCGTGGTCGATGATGCGATCATTGCCGGAGAGAATATTTATGAATACCGTGAAAAAGGCATGGGCTTTGTTGCGGCGGCCATTCAAGGGGCAAAGGATGTGGCCATCCCCATCTCTTTTAGTATTTTGACCAATATTGTCGCTTTCAGTCCACTCTTTTTCGTGCCGGGACAAATCGGGAAAATATTCCGTACCCTGCCGCTTGTCGTTTGCAGCGTGTTTATTATTTCATGGATTGAAGCTTTATTGATCCTGCCCTCCCATGTCGCCCACGAAGGAAATGCCCGGGAAGGGGCCGTCACGCATTTCCTGCATCGGCATCAACAACGATTCAGTGCCGGTTTTTCCCGCTGGGTTTCTCAACGCTTCGGACCTTTTTTAGACCTTTCACTTCGATATCGTTATATCACCCTGGCCATCGGCCTGTCTGCATTCATGATTTTAATGGCTTATGCAATGAGCGGCCGGATCGGTTTTATCTTGTTTCCCAAAATCGAGGCTGATCAGGCTGTGGCCACTGCGACCTTACCTTACGGCAGCCCGATGACCAGGGTGGAACACGTTCGTGACCGCCTGGTTTCGACCGCCACAACGGTTCTTGAAAAGCACGGAGGAGACCGCTTAACTCAAGGGATTCGTGCGCAAATTGATGAAAATATTGTTGAAGTGACCGTATATCTCACTGAGCCGGACGTCCGTCCTATGGGCACCGCTGAATTCACCCGAAAATGGCGTGAACAAACCGGACAGATGCCAGGGCTGGAATTGCTTCGCTTTGAAGCCGACCGGGGCGGGCCGGGGCGCGGACCGGGATTAACCGTGGAATTGAGCCACAGAAACTCAAACATTCTGGATGCCGCAAGCAAACACCTCGCCGAAGCCCTCGGCGATTTCCCCAATGTGGAAGACATTGATGACGGCCTCGCGGCAGGGAAGCAACAATTTAATTTTCAATTACTTCCGGAAGGCAACCGTTTGGGCTTAACGGTACGGGAGGTTGCCCAGCAAGTGAGAAACGCCTTTTTTGGAGAAGAGGCCTTGCGGCAACAACGCGGCCGGAACGAAGTCAAGGTCATGGTTCGGCTTCCGGAAGACGAACGGACCAGTGAATACGCGATTGAGCAGTTGTTGATTCGTACCCCCTCAGGCCAGGATGTGCCCCTAATGCAGGTGGCCCGCGTCCATCAAGGACAGGCCTACACCACCATCACACGTCATAACAGCCGAAGGACGGTCACTGTCACGGGCAATGTCGTCCCGATCGGAGAAACCAACCAAATCCTGGATACCTTAAAAACCGAAATTCTCCCCCGCCTCATTCAAGACCATCCGGGCTTGAGTTATAGCTTCGAAGGCCGTCAAGCGGAATTGCGCAACAGCCTTCGCAACCTGGGCCGCGGATTTCTCATGGCCATGCTGGGAATCTTCATGCTGCTGGCCATTCCTTTTCGCAGCTACATCCAACCAGTGATCGTCATGGCGGCGATTCCCTTCGGGATTGTGGGGGCAATTATCGGTCATTTAATTATGGGTTACAACCTGAGTGTGATCAGTACGATGGGGATTGTTGCCTTGTCGGGCGTCGTCGTCAATGACGCGCTGGTGATGATCGAATACGCCAATGCGCAACGCGCACTGGGGGCCAAACCAATGGACGCGATCTGTATGGCAGGCATCCGGCGCTTTCGGCCCATATTACTGACAACCCTCACCACGTTTGGAGGACTGGCGCCCATGATTTTTGAAACATCACGTCAGGCCCGTTTTATTATTCCAATGGCTGTTTCATTGGGTTACGGCATCCTGTTCGCCACGGCCATCACCCTCCTGCTGGTTCCCTGCCTTTATCTGATTCTTGAAGATATCACTGTTTTGGGTCTTAAGCTTTGGGGCATCGAAAAAACCACACTGGGGAAGGACTCCTTACCGTCCTAAACAAAACCGGCCCTCTTTTTTAAATATGATACATTTAGGGTAAGAATACCTCCGTCTTCGGACAGGTTTTTAAACCAGCACAACAAAAACGAAACCGGCCTTTTCATGATGAATCGATTTCAGTTAAAAAAAAGTACGGCGCTATATCTTGTCTTGATCAGCATGGTGTTTGCCACGACCGCTTTTTCTCAGGAGACCACCTTCTATAAATACACAAATGCCCAGGGCACCGTTGTGATTACGCAGTCTTTGCAGGAGATTCCTCCAGAAAAAAGGGAAACGGCGGAAACCATTCAATTTTCAGAAATAACCCCAAAACCCCCTTCCGACGAATCCGACAAAATACTCCCGGAGAATCCACTGAATCAACCGCTTCCACTGGCAGAGGGTTTTTCAGAAGATCAAATAAAGGCCGCCGGGGAAGAGGCCTTTATTCAGGGCCAGAGAATGCTCACCCGTTTTTTCAAGGATCAACACCTGCTTTTGGGCGCTTATATTGTGGGCGGCGTGATCGGATTCTGGATGTTTTCAAAACTCTTAAAACGCCTGGCAGGCGGCTTTGTAACCCGAATTGTCATGAAACTCTGTATGGTCGTTGTATTATTCAGCGGAATTTATCTATTATACCTGTCGTGGCTCAATAAAAATGTGCTCAACTTTAATCAGGCACCATCAACGGTGAGCAATGACGGGCTGATTGAGCAAATCACAACGCCGAGCGAAATTTTGGAGAAAACAGAGGATGTCGTCGAACAATTCAATCAAAAGACCAAAGAACGGGAAGCACTTTTGAACGGGATGGACAACACTCTGCTTGCGCAATAAGGCCAACCATTGAATCGACTGTTCGCTGCCGCGAAATGCGGTATGATTCCCGCGCTTTTTATATGGGTCTTAATTCCTCCCTTTTTTGCCTTGGGGAATGTTTTACCCCAAAACTTGTCCCTCCATCAGTTTATTCAGCACGAAACAGCATATCGGGTGGCCTCCGCCCCGGCTTTCACCAAATGGCTCACGATCTACCAGCTTGAAGCGAAGTACCGGTATAGTGCTGAAATAAACTTTACGGCCATTGGGCGTTTTTCCTATGACGCCATTCACGATCTTCAGGATTTGGGCCGCACCAATCCTTTTCAAGACCGCTTTACACAATCCACACCGAGGAACATTACGGGGGTTAATCCCCTGGATGCCGATTTCAAGGAACTTTACGGCGACTTTTTTTTTGATCGGACTGATATCAGAATGGGCAAACAAATCAACCGGTGGGGCGTTATCGAAGGCTTTCGGATTACAGATGAGCTAAACCCAATTGATTTTAACGAATTTATTTTAAGGGAACTGACAGACCGTTATATTCCTCTGTGGATGCTCAAAATAGACACTTATTTTGATCGGGCAACCCTGCAGTTTGTCTGGATTCCCGAACTCCGCTTTCACAAGCCTGCCCCCGGGGCAAGCGAATTCGAACAGTTTCAGTATCCGCCCGGATTGGAAAAACCCGCGAACACATTTTCAAATACGGAAGTCGGCGTGCGCATTTCCACGCGCGTAAAGGGCGTTGACCTGGCACTGAGTTTTTTTGACGGCTGGGATGACTTTCCCACCGCCTCTCAAACCACTTTTGGTTTTGGGCAAGCCACTTCATCCGGCCAATCGACCATTCCATCAACGCGTTATCATCGCATTAAAACAATCGGCCTCACCTTCATCAAAGGCATCGGAAGCGATTTAATCAAAGGAGAATTTGCTTATGTCACCGGCCGGGCCTTTGGCACATTCGCCTCCAGCGCACCCACCGTACCGGCTGAGGTAAAACGGGATCAATTGAAATACGGCTTGGGCTGGGATACCCGTTTGCCTTTCGGTATTGAAACATTTCTTCAATTTTCCCAGCAATGGATTAAAGACCATGAAAACATCATCATTGCGGACGAATTGGATTCCGGAGCAAGCCTGACCTTGAGAAAAAAACTGATGAACGACAGCTTGCTCCTCAAACTACTCGTCATCTACCTCATCAATGATGAAGAAGCCCTAATTCGCCCCCGCGTGACCTATCGTTGGACAGACTATTTAACACAATCCTTTGGCGCCGATATTTTTGAAGGAAGAGAAGGCAATATTCAACAGGATGATTTTCGATTCATCGGGTTTTTTGATAAAAACGACCGGGTTTATATGGAAATCCGATACAGCTTTTAATCTTTATTCATCTCTTGATGACGAGATCACTCCAAATAAAACCGGGATTAAGCTTTGTTTTGATTGACAGAATTTAAAAGAATGTGATAATAATGCTACCTTTCGTTAAATTAATGGCTCGCTTTTTGAAAGGATAAAAACCATGCACGCAGTCATGAAAGCCGGGGGACGCCAATACAGAGTGACCACTGGAGATATTTTGGATCTGGAAAAACACGATGTTCCGGTCGGTGAATCCATCACATTTGATGGCGTGCTGATGCTGCAGGATGATCACGGTGTCACCTTGGATTCCGAGGCATTGAAAAACGCAAAAGTCGTCGGTGAAGTCTTGGAACAAGGGCGCGGAAAAAAGATCATTGTCTTCAAGAAAAAACGCCGAAAAAATTACCGTAAAAGCAGAGGACACCGGCAGGCATTCACCCGTCTCAAAATTTCAGAAATTGTAAAGGAGTAAAGAATGGCGCATAAAAAAGGGGTCGGGTCTTCCCGTAATGGCCGGGACAGCAACGCACAACGCCTTGGCGTAAAACGCTTTGGCGGAGAACATGTTTTGGCGGGAAACATCCTGGTTCGCCAGCGGGGCACCAAAATTCATCCAGGCACCAATGTCGGCATCGGCAAGGACGATACTCTGTATGCAAAGATCACCGGAGTGGTTCAGTTTGAGCGCGCCGGGCGCGACAGGAAAAAGGTTTCAATTTACCCCGCTAATCCTTAAAAGACACCCCACATTCTCAATTAGGAACCTCTGGTTTGGCCGTTTCTTTTATTTTGCCTTAATCAGGGGTTTTTCTTCTTCCCATGTTTGTTGATCAAGTTAAAATATATGTAAAGGCTGGGGATGGCGGCGACGGCTGTGTCAGTTTTCGCCGCGAAAAATTTGTTCCCAGAGGCGGACCGGACGGCGGCGACGGCGGAAACGGCGGCGATGTGGTCCTTGAAGCGTCTCACCAACTGTCGACCTTGATCGACCTGCGCTACCAACAGCACTATAAAGTGAAACAGGGCGGACACGGCAGCGGACATACATCCTCTGGGAAAAAAAGCCCCGACCAGGTCATTCCCGTTCCTGTGGGCACCGTCGTCCGATCTTTTGACACTGGAGATCTTATTGGCGATTTGGTCCAGTCCGGTCAGCGACTGATTGTAGCCAAAGGTGGACGGGGGGGGCGGGGGAACACTCATTTCAAAACCTCCACCCGACAAGCGCCGATGGAATCCGAGCCCGGTACTGCCGGTGAGGAATTCTGGTTAACCTTGGAGCTCAAGCTCTTGGCGGATGTCGGGCTGGTCGGGTTTCCCAATGCAGGAAAATCTTCTTTAATGGCCGCCATCACCCGCGCCCATCCAAAAGTCGCCGACTATCCTTTTACGACGCTGTCTCCAAACCTGGGTGTGGCCACGTGGCAAGGCTCAAAAGGACAGGCCTATCATTTCACAGTGGCGGATGTTCCTGGTTTAATTGAAGGCGCGCATGAAGGCAAAGGGCTCGGAGACCGATTTTTAAAACACCTGGAGCGCACTGCGATATTACTTCATTTGGTGGATGTTTCTGAAATCATCCTGGGAGACCCTGTCCATGATTTTGAAGTGATACGAGAAGAAATTTGCCAATATCATCCCAAAATGCAGGAAAAACCTTTTTTTGTCACAGCGACGAAACTGGATATTGCCGGGGACCGAAAAAAAGCAGACCGCCTTCAACAATACTGTTCGGATAAAGACATTCCGTATTTTGAAGTATCCTCGGCCACCGGACAAGGCGTAAAAACCTTGATTCGCAAACTCGGTATTTTTATCGATGAGCATCGTGGTCTACTCAATCCACCTTTGGCGCATCAACCCAAAGCCGCTTCCACACCTTGATGGGGAGAACTGATTCCATGTCATACCAGCGTTCGTCTCTCCATCAACATAAACGAATCGTTCTAAAAATAGGCAGTAATGTCATCGCATCGCGCGATAAGGGCCTGAATGAAGCACGACTCATCAAAATTGCCGAAGACATTTCTTTCCTTAGAGAAAAAGGACACGAATTGCTTCTGGTTTCTTCGGGCTCAGTGCTCTGCGGAACAGAAAAATTAGGACTTCACGGCCCGCCACGCACAATTCCCATGAAACAGGCCGCTGCGGCCGTCGGACAAAGCCGGTTGATGTGGGCCTATGAGCGTTTGTTTGAACAATACCAAATTAAAGTTGCCCAAATCTTGCTGACCCATGACGGCATTACCGATCGCAGGCGGTTTATTAACGCAAGAAATACATTGATGACTCTCCTCGAATTTCAGGTCTTACCGATCATCAATGAAAATGACACCGTCGCGGTGGACGAAATCAAGCTGGGAGATAATGACAATCTCGCGGCGCAAGTCGCCCACCTGGTCGATGCCTCTTTATTAATCGCCTTTTCAGACGTGGACGGGCTGTACACCGCTGATCCTCAGAAAAATCCGGAGGCAACACTGATCCCGCAAGTTGACGCCGTCACAAAAGAAATCGAAGCCATGGCCGGGGGAAGCCGCCAAACAGGGGGAACGGGCGGAATGACCTCCAAAGTCAAGATGGCGCGCGATGTGGCCGCCTACGGGGTGACTACGCTGATTATAAACGGCACCACCTCGGGGCAACTGAAAGAGGCGTTTCAGGGAAAACCCGTGGGCACGCTCTTTTTGCCGCAATCAGTTCGATTGTCCTCAAAAAAACAATGGATTGCATATTCGCTAAAAATTAAAGGCACACTGGTTTTGGACGAGGGAGCCGTTCAGGCCTTGATTAAAAAAGGCCGTTCTCTTCTGCCCTCCGGCATCCAGTCCGTGGAAGGAACGTTTGAAATGGGCGACACCGTCCGGTGTTTAACATCAACCGGGAAAGAAATTGCCAGAGGCTTGACGAACTACAATGCATCTGAGATGATGCGGATCAAGGGGTTGCAGTCCTCTCAAATCGAAGACCAATTAGGATACAAAGGCGCGGATGAAGCCATTCACCGCGATAATCTGGTGGTACTCAATGGCACTACGTGACGACATTCAAACCGCGGCAGCTCAGACAAAAGAAGCCTCCCGTATATTAGCCCGGCTTTCAACGCAGATGAAAAACAATGCATTGCTTGCAATGGCTGAAAAACTGGAAGCCCATTCTGAGGGATTAAAACGGGAGAATGCCAAAGACTTAAAAGCCGGAGAACAAAAAGGGCTTTCGGGCCCCATGCTGGAACGGCTGACGCTGACTCCAAAACGGATCGCCGACATGGCCGACGGCTTAAGGCAAGTCGCCGCCCTGCCAGATCCGGTGGGTGAAGTTTTGGGTTTGAAACGACTTCCAAATGGGCTTCAAGTCGGTCAAATGCGCTCGCCCATCGGGGTCATCGGCATCATTTACGAATCCCGCCCCAATGTGACCGCTGATGTGGCAGGGCTTTGTATTAAATCGGGAAACGGGGTTATTTTACGTGGCGGTTCCGAAGCCATCCATTCCAATACCGCGATTGCAGCAATTTTAGAATCTGCCGGTGATGCCGCTGGTCTTCCACCGCATGCGGTGAACCTGGTTCAAACAACAGACCGGCAGGCTATTTTTGAACTGCTCACCTGCGATGCCTCGATTGACCTTATCATCCCCCGCGGTGGAGAAGGCTTGATCCGTACGGTTATCGAACATTCCAAAATACCCGTTATGAAACATGACAAAGGCGTCTGCCATACCTTCGTGGATGAAACGGCCGATATCGAAATGGCAGAATCCGTCAGTTTGAATGCAAAGATACAACGGCCGTCCACATGTAATGCAATGGAAACCTTACTTGTTCATCAAGATATTGCCGGTCATTTTTTACCGCGTTTTGCAAAAAAACTTCAGGACGCAGGAGGCTCGATTCACGCTTGCCCAGAGTCTTTCAAATACCTTAAAGGAAACATCACCGCCCTGTCCCTCGCGGAGGATTCTGATTGGCGTGCTGAGTATCTCGATTTAAGGCTTTCGATCAAAGTGGTCTCTTCTCTGGATGAAGCCATTACCCATATTACGACCTATGGCTCAGGACATTCCGAAGCCATTATGACCAACAACCATGCCCACGTCACCCGCTTTTTAAACGAAGTCGATGCGTCTGCGGTCTTTGTGAATACTTCAACGCGTTTTAACGACGGTTTTGAACTCGGGCTGGGGGCAGAAATGGGCGTTTCAACCAGTCGAATCCATGCACGCGGCCCGATGGGCCTAACCGCACTCACCTGTGAAAAATACATTGTCCTTGGGGACGGACAGATTCGGACGTGATCACCCAGCCATGAAATACCGACGGATCGGCCTGTTGGGCGGCACGTTCAACCCAATTCATAATGGTCATCTACACATCGCATCCGAAGTGCTCAAACGCCTCCATTTGGACCAGGTTTTTTTTATTCCGGCAAGGCTCCCGCCGCACAAAGGTTTAAAAGGCATTCTTTCACCAACACACCGAATGAAGATGGTCGAATTGGCATTGGCGGATATCCCACAGTTTTTACCCTGTGATATTGAAATTAAAAGGTCCGGACCTTCCTATACAATCGATACCGTTCAATCTCTGCAAAAACAGTATCCCGGCGACCGGTTATATTTTATTCTCGGCATGGATGCCTTTAGCGAAATTAAAACCTGGAAGTCTCCGAAAAAACTCCTGTCATTGTGCAATTTTATTATTATCTCTCGGCCGGGATACTCCTTTTCGTCTCTTCCTGTATTCGAACCCTTCTACTCGGTAGATCGAGAAGCTTTGCATCAGCTGGATTGTAGCAAGCAGGAGCAATATGCGGCGGAAGTCAGCCACGAAACAACACTCCATTTTCTGAATATACCACCGGCCCGGATCTCGGCAAGCGCCATCAGGAAAGATCTTTTGGCAGGAAAGCCGGCCAAAAAGCGCTTGCCTCACTCCGTGGAGTCCTATATAATTTATCACAACTTGTATCGAGAGGATGATCATTCCTAAGGATTTAAATGCGCCTTTACAGCGGAAAGAGGACGCAAAAAGAAGAGCCCTTCTGATCGCAGAATTAGTCCAATCTAAACACGCTGAAGAAATCGTTATCTATAAGGTTAGCGCGCTTTCCGATCTTGCCGATTATTTTATCGTCTGTACCGCAGAGTCCAAACCGCAGATGCGTGCAATTCTGGAAACCGTGGACTTTTCTTTTTCCAAAAAAGAATCAGAACCGCTGAGTGTTGAAGGGCGAGACAGCGGCACATGGCTTTTAATGGACTATGGCGACGTGATTTTGCACGTATTTAATCCAAAATCCAGAGAATTTTATGGCTTGGATCGGCTTTGGGGCGATGCACCCCGAATTACGCTTCCGGACATTGCCAGCGATCTGGACACCCTCGAAAGAGGACATTCGTAAACCCATGTCATTTTTTATTCTTTTATTTTTTGCCTTGTTGGCCATTGCAGGCTACTTTTCAACCCTGAATACGGGCAGCGTGGTGTTTTATGTGAGCCGTGAAACCTCTTTTGAGTTATCGATTACGGCGCTTATTCTTTTTTCCACCGCACTGGGAGGAGTGCTCGTCATTGCCTCTTTTGGGATTCGGGAAGTCAAAAATCTTTTCTTGAACTGGAAAGAAAATCGCCGAAAAAAACGCACTGCCCAGGTTGAAGCTTATTATACTGATGCGGTTAATGCTTATCTCGCAAAACGCTATCGGGACGCGACATCGCTTTTCAAGAAAATCCTGACCCTCGATCCCAATCACTACAATACATTACTGCGGTTGGGAAAAATTCAGCGCATCGAACGGAATTTTAACGAAGCCATTCGTTTACATCGAAAAGCCCGGACGCATGATGATCAAAACATCGAAGTCCTTTTGGCCCTATCACATGATTTGGAAGATGCCGAACGCTATGAAGAGGCCATGCAATTTTTAAAAGAAGTCCTCGAACTGGACGGAACCAATTTAACCGCCTTGGTCCATTTAAGAGACATCAGCATGCGGCTCCAACAATGGGAAGAGGCCCATGCACTCGAAGAAAAAATACTAAAACTTCAGCTTTCGGATAAAGATAGAAAAACCGAACAAACGACGCTACTTGGCATAAAATACGAGTTTGGAAAACAGTGTTTGAAAAAGGGAGATGCCTCTTCAGCACGCAGGCATTTTAAATCCGCGATTAAACTGGATAAAACTTTTTTACCTGCCCACATCGGATTGGGTGACACCCATTTTTCAGAAGGCAAAACCAAACTGGCGGCGGCCCTGTTGGAAAAATCCTATGAAATGACCGGAGACTTGATCCTCCTCCTTCGTCTGGAAGATTTTTTTCTTGAAACGGGAGAACCGGATCGAATTCTAAAAATATACCACGAAGCTATTATAAAAACCCCGGAAAACATTGTATTAAAATTTTATCTTGGAAAACTGTATTACCGCCTCGAAATGATTGATGACGCCTTCGATACACTCACCGAGCTTGACCGGCAGGTAGAATCCTTTCCAGACTTGTACAAGATTTTGGGGAATATTCATGTCCGAAGAGGAGATCTCACCTTTGCTATTGATGCTTACAAAAAAGGCTTGAACCTGAAAAATCAGGTTATGGTGCCTTTTTATTGCCCCAAGTGTGATTTCCATACCATTGAATGGTCAGGACGCTGCGGTCGATGCCAACGATGGAATACCTATGTTGCCACTCCCATCATCACGGATAAAAGAAACCGGTCGGCCCTTATCGAGTCTCCTTATGCTGCCACCGCCCTGGAGGGAAAAGATTCATGACCTTTGTTCGGCCAAAACCGGTTGTTCTCATTATTTTAGACGGCTGGGGCATCAATCCAAGCGATGACGCCAATGCGGTTCAACTTGCGGCCCCCCCGTTTTACCAATCCCTGCTCACACAATACCCGCACACCACCATTGAAGCTTCCGGAAGCGCAGTCGGATTGCCTGACGGACAGATGGGAAACTCTGAAGTCGGCCATCTTAATATTGGGGCGGGACGCGTCGTTTATCAGGAATTAACCCGGATTGGGCGCGCCATTTCAAACGGGGATCTTTTTAAAAACAAAGCCCTGCTCTCAAATATAAACGCTGCAAAATCATCAAAAGGCACCTTGCATCTCATGGGTCTGTTTTCCGATGGCGGCGTTCACAGCCATATTGATCACTTTGCTGTCGTCTTGGAAATGGCCAGTCAGCAAGGCATTCAACACCTTTGTGTTCATCCATTTTTAGACGGGCGGGATGTCCCCCCCCAAAGTGCGCTTCAATATATCCATCGCCTCGAAAACATGCTTGAAGGAACACAGCCCCCAGGAGCAGACTGGAAAATCGGGACCGTTACAGGCCGCTTTTATGCCATGGATCGCGATCAACGATGGGAACGCACCGAAGCAGCCTATCGCGCACTCACTGCGGGGGAAGGAACCCGTGCAACATCTGCGACTGAGGCCATCCAAAAAAATTATGACGTCGGCATAACGGACGAATTTGTTCCGCCGATTGTCATTTGTGAAAAGGACCAACCCGCCGGGACCATTCAAGACGGCGATAGTTTGCTTTTTCTTAATTTCAGGGCAGATCGGGCACGGCAGCTCTCACGCGCCTTTACCGAAGAAAGTTTTGACGAATTTAATCGAGGTGATTTCGTTCGTCTTTCTGCCTTTACTTCCATGACCTCTTACAGTGCGGATTTCAAATTTCCTGTGGCTTTTGAACCCGTTGAACTGGACGCCATTTTAGGCGAAGTCTTAAGCCGGCATGGCCTAAAACAACTCCGAATCGCAGAAACTGAAAAATACGCACATGTGACCTATTTTTTTAATGGTGGACGGGAAACCCCTTTTGAAGGTGAAGACCGCATTTTAATTCCTTCTCCCAAGGAAGTCCGGACTTATGATGAAAAACCGCAAATGAGCGCTCCCGAAGTCACCGATGCCGTCGTGAATGAGATCAAAAAGGGCCGCTATGATTTCATCTGCGTGAATTTCGCGAACCCCGATATGGTGGGACACTCCGGTCGCTTAAACGCGGCCATAGAGGCAGTCACCGCCATCGATCATGCCCTCGAATCCATTGTCAATACAACACTTTCTGCGAATGGGGTGGTCATGATTACAGCGGATCATGGAAATCTGGAGCAAATGACGGATTATGAAACCGGTGCCCCCCACACCGCACATACCACTTACCCTGTTCCCCTGATTCTTGTTTCCTCCAATAAAAATATCCGTCTTCGGGCAGGTATTCACGCAGATATCGCCCCGACTGTCTTGGAAATCATGCAGCTTCCCAAACCGCCTCAAATGGACCGCGATTCCCTGATCCTTCCTTGACCGGGCCGTCTCAATAACGGTTTGAGGTTACCTACCGATCGCCCGCAATGGCTCATGGGTTTCATGCAAAGCACCTTGCGGGTTTTCACTCAGTGCATTCGAATGTTGCAACTCATCCAGCGGCGGAGTTATCTTACAATCCGGGGTCAATACCATGCCCCACTGGGCATTATCCCTGCATTGATTCTCCAACAACATCGCTTCTGCAAAATAAAATAGAAGAATGCCGCTCAGCATGTTGTTCCGACAAATATTCCGAATCAAATCAGGCCGGGTTTCCGCGTCTCTGACCGCAATCCCAAAATGATGATTCCCGACACACAGGTTTTCCCGAATATACGGCCGGGCCCCCGCAAAAATAAAAATGCCGGATTCGCGGTTTCCACAAACTTCATTATCTCTCAAGGTTGCCCGTGAATCCGGGCCATACACCAAAATGCCCGACTGTATCCCATCCCTTGCCCGGCAGGCGCTCACATGGCATGTTGTATCCAAAAGGTTCATCGCGGAGTATGGATCACTCCCGACATATCGAAAGGTTATTCCCCGAACTTGTCCTTCCGGCACCTTTTGCAGGTTCAGCGGGCTTCCACGGCGATAAAAAATTTCGACATCATCCCTTCCGGCTCCCGTCAGTTGTATGGGATGGTCGGCGATAAAAATCTTGTCTTCGTATATTCCAGGGCGGACAAAAACAAGGTCGTCTTCCCCGGCTTCCTTCAATGCCGCACTGGGTAATGAAAAATCGGCAGGATGGGTGCCGTCCACAATGAAGGTCTTTCCTCCCTTCGGATTTTCAGGCGGATCACGTAAATCCGGTTTCTTCATTGTAAAACCTGTCCCTGTGCCACGATGAACACTATTCAGGGCCAACATACCGGATTGTCTGTCAATATCCAACACCTATCCGGAAAAGGAGTCTATATTTTCCAACAAAAAGAGGATTGTTCCCAGAATAAAAGAGGGCCCTTTGGGAAGGGAAAGAATGGAAAGACGACGCTTATTGATCCAGTTTAAAGATACTGACGTCTGTCTTAAGCCGTTTAGATAATTCCGAAAGCTTCATCGCACTCGAAGCAGTCTGCTTGGTTGTAGATGCAAAAGAAGTCGTCACCTTGTTAATATCGGACATTGCATCAACCACCTGGTCCGCGGCGGATTTTTGCTGCTGTGTCGCCACAGAAATTTCCTTGACGACCTGTGCGGTATCTACCACCATTTCCAATCCCTTATCGGTCCACTTGGTGGTTTCCTCGACACCCATAATAGTCGCGTTCATTTCGGTTTGAATTTCTGTAATCAATTGCCGGATATCGCTTGTGGATTCCACTGAACGCTCTGCAAGTTTACCAACTTCAGCGGCAACAACGGCGAAACCGCGTCCGGCTTCTCCTGCCCTCGCGGCTTCAATGGCCGCGTTCAAGGCCAGCAGATTAATTCGGTCAGACATTTCATCAATTAATTTTGTAATATTGCCTATCGATTGCGATTTTTCTCCAAGCGCAAATATCTTCTTTGTAACCATGTCTACATTGGCTTTGATGCCTTTCATCCCCTTGAGGGTTTCTTCTGCGGATTGCGCAACGTCGTGGGCATTATCTGCGATCCGACCGGCCGTTTGAGATAACTCCTCAATTGTCGTGGAGACTTCCGTCACGGTTGAAGACTGCTCTGCTGCACCGGCTGCCTGCTGACCCGTGCCCTGATTAATCTCTGAAGCAGAAATATCGATTTGAAGTCCGGCATCCCGTATACTTTGCATCACTTCCCTGAAACTTTCCATCATTGTGTTAAATGCCAATGCCAACTGCCCCAACTCGTCCTCAGACTCTACCTTGACATTCTGAGTGAGGTCTTTTTTTGAAATCTGTCCAGCGGCCAACATGAGCCGGTCGAGAGGTTTACTCAGGGCCTTCACCATCCACCAAGAAACAGCAGCCATCACCGCCAGCGCGGCACAGGTCGCAAATAAAAAAACAGTCATCCCCGACTGATATTTTTCACGGGTTTGTTTCATAGCCGGAACCATTTTCTCTTGCCAAAGCTTTCTGCTTTTTTCCAACCTGAGATGAATCCCCTTGCTCATTTCCGACATTTTTTTTAGCCCGGCAATGGCTTGTTCCTCGCCATCGCCAGTAATCATTTTTGTGGCCGTTTTTCGGGACAGAACATAATAATCCTGATACTCCTGTGCGATCGCATCTAACACCCCGCCTTTGATGATCCGATTCGATTTTTCGGATTTTATGCGATTTAAGAATGTCTCACGCAAGTCTTCATTCTTACTCAAAATGACTTCATCGGAAAAAGAAACCGCTTCTTCAAACCCGCTTTGTGTTAAGGCCAAAATCTCCTGTAACGCTTCGCTCATCTGCATTGCCGGAAAATACCCCTGCTCGATATCAAGAAGCAAGGCCGTATTTCTTCGATTTTCAACCTCTGTGAGAATAAGAAGAAACAGCAAGGTCAGCGCTGATATTACAGGTAAGATAAATATTTTATACTTATATTTTATTGTTTTAATCTTCCCCTCCCAGACCAAAGGCTCGGCGGCTTTTCATTTTCACGGATAGGAAAATCTGAATGTGCGCTGAGACTTGAAAGACCCGAATATTCCCGTTGGCGTACATAGGACAAGCCCATGATTCTTTAATCATATCTTGTATTTACGTGCTGTCAACAGCCCTGTGCCAATTAAGATGCCTATTCCAAAACATGTTTTCGAAAAATCTTTGTCACTTTTTTATGAACCAAGGTTCTAATAATATAGAAACTCAGCTTATGCAAAAGAACACCACTAAATATTGAATCTTTTCATTGCCAGGGGATTGATGCTTTTCAGTCGTCCATTGTTCTTATACCATCCCCGCTATTGGTGATTTTTCACAACCCAGGCCGGACTGAACGTGCTTCTATCAAGTTTTAGTAAAAGGGTGTGATCCGCCTTGATTTACTTATAACCGTGCTGAGGAGACAATGCCGCAGACTATCCGCTGGAAAACCTTGGAGGGCTGAAGCGACTTTAGATCCTGATTGCTTTCACTCGTGTATTTTTCTGGAAAGTAAGACGATTAGCGGAGTACACGGCCGACCGCTTCACCAAAGTGTACCCGGACTTCGGGGGCAAGACCGGACTTCCATTCCATTGATTCAGATTCAAAAAGAACAATCACGGTTGATCCGCCCATATTAAACCGTCCCATTTCTTCGCCTCGCTTTAGCTGAATCACAGTGTCCGGGTCGGATGTGTATCGGGTCACTTTTATGCCTCTGCCTTGAGGCGGCGTAATTTCACCCGCCCATACGGTTTCAATCGAACCCACAAAAAGCGCACCCACAAGCACGACGGCCATTAAACCGGCTTCGGTCTGAAAAATACTGACAAATCGTTCATTTTTGGCAAAAAGCATCGGCACCCTTTCCGTATAAACAGGAGAGACACTGTATAATCGACCCGGGATATACACCGTTTCCACCAATTGCCCCGATAAGGGCATATGAACCCGATGATAATCCCGCGGGGACAGATACATGGTCGCAAATGCACCGTTTTGGTAGGTCCGAGCCCTTTCTTCATCACCACCAAGAAGGGCATTCGGGGAAAACCAGTGTCCTTTGGCCTGAAATATCTTTTCTCCCTGGATTTTTCCGATCTGACTGATCGTGCTGTCGGCGGGGCTGCAAATTTCCCCGGGGGCATGTGCAATCGGGCGAACCTCCGGGCGCAACGCACGGGTAAAAAAATGATTAAAATCCGGATAGACATTCGGGTCAGGGTTTATCGCCTCTGACATATTGACATTATATCGGCGTATAAACCAGCGTGTTATGAGCAACCTGAAAGGAAATCCTGGGCATCGCGCACTCCACTGGATAAACCGGGAAAAGAGGTGATGAGGTAACAGGATGAGAATAATCGTCTTGATTTTATACAGCATTGCGCTTTACCGAACCGCCCTTAAAACCCGTTCAGTTCCGTCTGTTATTGATCTTGTCACAAAAAACGCCCATTTTTCACGCAACAACACGCTCCTTGACCTCATCAAGCCCCAATCACAAATATCGGGCCGATCGCTTTCCATTAGGGAAACAGAGTCTACCGTTTCCAAAATTTGAATTGGAATCTTCCAGTATTTGGAAATAGATATCTGAAACGGGTCTTCATTTTCTAAATACGCCGTAGAATATACTCTTTTGCGCCTAAAAAGGCATTAAAATTCGGCATAAAAGTTGCTGTCTATTTTAATAAAGTACGTTGGAGAACCTATTTTTACAGGAGGATAAACAATGAAATTTAAAATCATATTAAACAAAGGGGTGCACGGAGAATATCAAGCCTCGGTTCCAGATCTTCCAGGCTGCATCAGCAGCGGGATTGACGAGGCCGAAGCATTGGAGCGCATTCAAAATGAGATCCTGCTTCACTTGGGGGTGGAAGATGTCGCTCAATATAAAAACTGGAGAGATGTGGCTTATTATCAATATCGGCTGAGAGAGGCCCTCCACGTCAATATGGCTCAGAAAAAGGCATCTGAAACCTTGTCCCCCGTTCACGGATCATTACTCAAGATTTAAACACCACCGCGCCCGGGGCTTTGACTTGACGAAATCAGATATAAAACACATAATCAGGACAACAGCCAACGACAGTACCCCGTATGTCCGACTTATTGATGATTTTCGCCAAAGCCCCTGAACCCGGACAAGTGAAAACCCGGCTTACCCCTGTATTATCTGAAAATGAAGCCGCGGACTTGCAAAAAGCATTCATTCTTGACTTGCTCGACCAAACCAAAATCCCCTGCGAAACACACGGTATTCAACGCGTGATGGCCTGCAGCCCTGTTGATCACCCTTTTTTCAAGTCCTTACAGAAACAGGAGGAGGTCAATTTAATTTCCCAAACCGGGGCCGATTTGGGCGAACGCATGAAAAATGCGTTCCGGTTCGGGCTGGACCAGGGATATAAAAAAATCGTTATTATCGGCTGTGATGCTCCCACCCTGCCCGTCCAATTTATTGAAAACGCCTTCTTGTCCCTGTCAAATCAGGACCTTGTAATCGGGCCAAGCTTGGATGGCGGCTACTATTTAATTGGCGCCCGCGCTTTATTTTCCGAACTTTTTAGGGACTTACCCTGGGGGACCGATACTGTTTTCAGTAAAACCCTGGATAAAATTAATCCAGACCACACCAAAATAAAACTCCTCCCTTTTTGGTATGACATTGACCGGCCAAACGACTTGCATTTACTCAAAAATCACCTTAGATTTCTTAAAAAACAAAAACCGAACCTTGCTAAAACCACCTCTGAACGCCTCAGTCAATATCTATCGGACCGGGATTAAATACGATGAAAACCGCCGGACTGTATATTGATTTTCCATTTTGCATTGCCCGCTGCGCTTTTTGCGCTTTTCATATCGAGGGGTTTCGTTCCCAGTGGGCCGAAAAATATCTCGACGCGCTAAAAAAAGAAATGGATCACTACGCGGGGCAACCCGAATATTCAGACTACGCCATCAAAACCATATACCTTGGCGGTGGAACCCCCAGCCTTTATGAAGCAGAAACCCTGTCTCAGCTACTTTCCCATTGCCGAAACCTGTTTTATGTCACACCGGAAGCCGAGATTACACTGGAAGTCCATCCGGCAACCGTAAATCTGGAAAACCTTTCCATACTTTACCAAGGCGGTGTCAATCGGCTTTCGATTGGAATCCAATCATTTTCAGATGCATATTTAAAACTTTTAGGAAGACATCATACCGTGGATCAAGCCAAAACAGCCTATGTCCTTGCCAGAAAAGCGGGATTTAAAAATATTGCACTCGACCTGATTTTTGGCTTACCGGAACAAAGCTTGCGGAATTGGGAAGAAACCCTGGAAGAAGCCCTTTCGCTTTCCCCTGAACACCTTTCGATCTATGCACTTTCCATCGAAGAAGGGACACTGTTTGGCCGAAAAGCAAATGAAGGCTCACTCTGTCTGCCTTCCGAAGATGAAACCATTCAATTTTACGAAACCGCACGGTCCATTTTAGAAAGCAGGGGTTATATACAATACGAAATTTCTAATTTTTCAAAAAAAGGATACGCCTGCCGCCATAACCGCTTGTATTGGGATCGGGAAGAAATCCTGGGCTTTGGCCTTGCCTCCCATACTTATTTTAAGGATGAGCATCGAGTCAACACCCATCAAATCCCGACGTATATTGAAATGCTTTCTAAAAATAAATTGCCGGTGAGCCTCGTCGAAAAAACCACACCCACCGAAAGACAAATGGACAAAATCATTTTTGGACTGAGAAAAACAGAAGGCATCCCCGCAACCTGGGTCGAACCCGACAAAACCCTCAGGGAAACAACAACACAACTCATCGCACAGGGCTGGCTTAAGCAATCAGACCGTCAAATTCAGCTCACCCCCGCCGGTATGCTAATGGCCGATGAAGTGGCCATGGCATATTTATAAATATCCACTCACAAACCCCATAATCTTCATCCGGCCATTTTTATTCAATCGCAACATACTTTTAACCCTCTTTTATTCGACGATATTCACTATTTAGCTTTGAATTCAATTACTTATTCGCCATCAATGTCGTTAATCTGAGACACTTGACAGTGGTTTTAGATTCTTTTAGGGTCAAAAAAAGAGGATATTATCCGGTTTTATTATCTTCATTTGGAACAGCATATTATTAATATGGAGTTAAAATAATGCAAGGAAAAGCCTTTGACCGTCAACAGTGTCGGACTCATCCCTCATTTTTTATACAATTTCTTCTTTTTATTATATTCACATTTCTTCTCTCATCTCCTTTAACACACGCCTCAGCCTCCTCCTACACTGCGGCACACAGTGTAGGGGGGTTGGGGCGTGATTTTACTTCGCTTCAGGCTTGGGAAGACGCGCGGCAAGGAAACCTCTTAACCCGGCACGTCTTTTCCACTT
>CALZIJ010000026.1 GCA_945787655.1 Nitrospiria bacterium
TGTTTTTGGACTGGTTCCTCTGGCGACACGCTTTACTCATGGCATTGCCAATACGGTCCGCTACATTTGCAGCCGTCCGATCAGGGCCTTCGGTGTGGTTGTGGGGATGACCGCCCTTTCCATTGGACTGGCGTGGGCCTTGATGCCAAAAGCGGAATATTTGCCGGAAGGAAACCGTAATCTCGTTTTGGGCATCCTGCTCCCGCCGCCGGGTTATAATCTGGATGAAATCAAGAGAATCGGTGAACAGATCGAGGAAGATATTCGGCCTTATTGGGAGAAAGATCCGAATCATCCCAAAGTCGGCGATCCCGATGGCCCGACAGCCACCAACTTTTTTTATGTGGCTTCCGGCCAGCAAGTTTTTATGGGAGTCCGGGTCAAAGAACCGGAGCGCATCCGGGAAATGATCCCCGTCATGCAGGGCGCGCTTCAAAAAATTCCGGGGATGATCGCCATCGTGCTGCAGTCCGGTCTCTTTTCAAGAGGCATTGGTGAGGGGAGAAGTATTGACGTCGCCTTTTCAGGGCCTGATCTGGAAAAACTGGTCGGTCTCGCAAGCCGGGCCTTCTTTCAGCTGATGGGCTTAATGCCGGGTGCACAGATTCGGCCCGTGCCCAGTCTGGATTTGGGGAACCCCGAAATTCAAATTCTCCCTGATCGTGTCCGCATGGCCGATATGAATCTTTCAGCCAGTGATCTGGGGAAAACCGTGGACGCGCTTTTGGACGGGACGAAGGCCACCGAATATTTTGACCAGGGTGAACGTCTTGATCTGGTGATCAAAGGAATTGAATCCTATCCCTGGGAAAGCCATGCGGTGGAACGTATTCCCATTCGAACCCCATCGGGTAATATCGTGACCCTGGGCGCTCTGGCTGAGGTGGTTATTACAAACGGCCCGCAGCAAGTTAATCACCTGGAACGGGAGCGGACGATATCCGTCCGAGTGGTGCCGCCCATCGAAATTCCCTTGGAGCAAGCGATGGAAATGATTGATGAACAGGTGCTTTCCCCAATGAAAGCGGGCGGTATGCTCTCATTGCCTTATCGGGCGCAGTTAAGCGGTACGGCAGATGATTTGGTCGTCACGCGAAACGCTGTGAAATGGAATCTCATTCTTGCGGCGATTATTACCTACTTGCTCATTGCTTCGCTGTTTGAAAGTTTTTTTTACGCTTTTATTATCATGATCAGTGTGCCGCTGGCCGCAGGCGGCGGGTTTCTGGGGCTTTGGCTGGTCAGTACCTTTATCGCCTATCAAACGCTGGATGTGCTCACCATGCTGGGGTTCATTATCCTCATTGGTATCGTGGTCAATAACGCTATTTTGATTGTGCACCAGGCCTTGCACTATATTCGGGAAGAAGGCATGCTGCCGGTGGATGCCATGCAGCAGTCCGTGCGGGTTCGGGTGCGGCCAATTTTTATGAGCACACTGACCAGTGTATCCGGTATGCTGCCGCTGGTCATTTTTACGGGGCCGGGTTCGGAGATATACCGCGGCATCGGGAGTGTGGTCGTCGGCGGACTCACGTTATCGACCCTTTTTACCTTGTTTCTCGTCCCGGCCTTGTTTACCCTGATGACGGGTCTTAAAGGTGTTGTAAAAGGAGGCGATGCCTTCGAAGGGACTGCCGGAGAAAAGCCCGGCGGGAATCCCGCGCTCAAAGCATTTCAAAAAGAACACGAATGAATCAGCAGAAGCCGACTCTGAAAAACTGGTGGGGGATATTTTCTATTCCCCAAAATCATGCTGGCCGTTGGCAGATTGGACCGATGAGCCTGCATATCCGCCATGTTCGGCAGGAATGGCATATTGCGAGTGAAAGCGGAGGAGATCCGCTTGATAATCGTTTGGATGTTTCGATGTTTGAGCGATGGCCTGCGACCAATAAAGACCTTGTTTTTTCACGCTTTACTTTTCGGCAGACGACGGAAGATTTAAAACTGTCTCCGGTGTTGCCGGACCGGGCCATGGTGATCCGGCCCGAAGCGCCACTTTACGTGCTTTCGAAAGAAGAAGTGACCTTGTATGTCAGTCTGCCGTTGTGGGTGCGAATCGAGGCGGGAAAACCCGAAAAATTTTTACAGGAAATCCCGGTCTACCGGCCCTCCGATACCTGGTTTGGCCGGTCCACAAGAGAAGGGGAGTTGTGTTATGCCAGCAGGACCAGCGGACGATTGAATATTGATGATGTGCCTTTTCGTCCACACCGGGTGGTTTGTCCCGTATTGATCCGAAACGATGCGGAAGATCCCCTGTTGGTGGAACGTTTGAATGTCTCGGCGCCGAACCTTTCCCTGTATGTCACGATGGACGGATATTTCTGGACGCAGCGTATGATTCTGCAGCGGGAGGCAGATGGGGAACGTGTGCAGGCCCATTTTGAAAAAACGGCCCCGGAGACATTTAAAAAAGGCGCTGCTCTGGTTTGCGGCCCTCGGGTAGTACCGGATGAAAACCTGTTTAAACGGGCTTTGGATACGTTTTTTGCCTGAAACAGAAACAAGCAGGAATGATAGAAACCGTGACTGATTTTTTCCAATCCGAACAATCTTTTCTTGTGATTCGGGCGGTGGTGATCCTGGTCATTGGTTTGGTTTTGGCCAGACCAATCAGCATAACCATTGCCCGGCTGTTTCTCAAGTATGTCACCCCGCAGCAAGACATGCTCATCAGGCGCGTTACCGATTACCTTATTATTGTTCTGAGCGTCGTTTCCGGTTTAAAGGAACTGGGTTTTCAGTTGAGTGTTCTTTTGGGCGCCGCAGGGATTTTGACGGTGGCCGCGGGGTTTGCGGCGCAGACCTCGGCTTCCAACCTGATCAGCGGCCTTTTCCTGATTGCCGAGCGGCCTTTTAGCGTGGGGGATATCATCACCGTCGGCGGGACCACTGGAGAGGTGCTTTCCATTGATTTGTTGTCTGTAAAACTGCGGAAGTTCGACAATCTTTTTGTGCGGATTCCCAATGAAACCCTGGTGAAATCCGAAATTACCAACATCACACATTTCCCCCTCCGCCGAATTGATTTGACCCTGGGTGTTGCGTACAAGGAAGACTTGGGCCAGGTTCGGGAGATCCTGTTTGAAATGGCTGACCGGAACCCCCTCTGCCTGGAGGAGCCGCCGCCGCTCTATATTCTGCAGGGTTTTGGCGACTCGGCCATTAACATTCAGTTTTCGGTTTGGGTGGCGCGGGAAAATTTTCTGGAAGTCAGAAACGGTATTCAAAACGACATTAAAACCGGCTTTGATGCAAAAGGCATTGAAATTCCTTTTCCGCACCGAACATTATACGCGGGAAGTGTGACCGACCCTTTCCCCGTCCGTGTCGTGGACAATAATGAAAGACACCCTGAACCTCCGGAATAATCAACGAATTAAACCGGATACCCGCAGTTGATTTTTATTGGGGTGTGCTTTCTTTTTGAAAAGAGGGGTCAGGGGGTATCTGCGATGTGAGACCGCCGGGTTTTCCCCGCCCCGCCGTAAACCATGAACACTTTTTTGCTTTCTCTGACCTGGATATCGGACCAGGCATTGGCTTGTCCATCGTAGTAGGCATCCGGGTCAGAGCCGCTGGCTTTCAGGAAATCCGGGTTGGAAATTCCGGCATCCATCACTTCTCCGACGAGGCAGTCAGTCGTAAACCCGTTGCCTTTCAGTGCAATTTTAGAGAGGGTTTGTAAAATTTCTTCCGCATTGGTTAAAATCAATTCTTCCATGGGACTCAATATTCTCCTGAATAAATGACCTGAATTTGGAGCATATTGTAACAAAAGAACGGCGGGTTTTGTCACGTCTTATTTTTATGGGTTTTCAGGAAAGCGGTCATTTGTGTTTTTGTAAAAAGCGGCGGCATTGATTCCATCAATTATGCTATGTTGTATTTTACTTTTAGACATGGAAAGATGAACCCATGATGAACCCGTCCCAGCGATTTCAAACCGCCATAGACCGTTTTGACGCAGTTAACCTTGAAGACCCCCATCAGGAAACCTTTGAAGGCAAGAACATTCCGAAAGAACTGCTCTATGCCAAACGCATGACAAAATGGCTTAACCGGCTTGCCTCTGATGCTTCGGAAGCCCTTAAGCTTGCGGCCCGAAGCCAGCATATCGCCCGCTGGAAGATTCCCCGTTCCCGCTACCCCATGAACCGAAAGGGTTATCTTGAATGGCGGACGACACTAAACCGCTTTCACGCACAAACGGCGGCGGAGATACTCCGGGATGTTGGATATGCGGAGGATACCATTGCCCGCGTCGAAAGCCTGCTTCTCAAAAAACATTTAAAAGACGATCCTGAAATGCAATTAATGGAAGATGTGGTCTGCCTCGTGTTTTTGGAAAGTTATTTTACTGATTTTTCAAAAACAATTGATGAAGAAAAAATCATTCCCATCATCCAGAAAACCTGGAAAAAAATGACACCGCGCGCTCATAAAGCCGCGCTGTCCCTCCATCTTCCTCCTGAGGCGAAAGCCCTGATAGAAAAATCACTGTCTGACCACCACTAAGGCCCTTTTCTTCCATTGATTGAGGCTGTTCTTCAAAGCGGCGGTTCCTGAAACGGGATAAGCCAAGGGATTATTGGGCGAAAGAAGAAGTCTCAAGTTTGGGCAAGATTGAGACACAGAACGGGTTTTTTCATTTCAGCTTGACAAAAAAAATCAGGCACTCTAAAATGGTAGGCAAATGACTACTATTCTAACAAAAAGACAAAAAGAGGTACTGGACATGATTTGCAAAACCGTGGAAACACAGGGCTATCCGCCTTCTCTTCGGGAGATCGCCGCGCATTTTGAAATGGTCGGGACGCGGGCGGTGGAGAAACATCTCATCGCCCTTGAAAAAAAAGGCTTTATCCGGCGCGGAAAAGGGGCGCGGGCGATTGAAGTGAGCGGACAGGTCTCATCAGGGCGCGCGGTGCCCATTTTGGGGAAAGTGGCCGCCGGGTCGCCGATTTTGGCCGAAGAACATTTGCTGGGGCATCTCATGCTTGATCCGACGATCGCCCGCTGGAAAGAGGTCTTTTTGCTCAAGGTTCAGGGACAAAGTATGAAAGACGCCGGGATTTTAGACGGTGATCTTGTCCTGGTAAAACCGCAGGCCGACGCGGAAACCGGGGAAACAGTGGTGGCGATGATTGAAGGCGAGGCGACCGTCAAGCGTTTGGTGAAACGGGACAATGAAATTATTTTACAGCCTGAAAATGAGGCTTTTTCGCCCATCGTGATTACCGCAGAGGATGCTGAGGTGGAGATCTTGGGCAAGGTGGTGGCGCTTTTCCGTTTAAACGTATGAAGGCAGATTTTTTAAAAAAACGGGCCACTGCAGCTGAAGCCTTCACACGATTTGACGGGCCGCCGCTTTCTCTGGTTTCAGACGCGGCGGGCGGCCTTTTTCTTTTTTATGGCGACCCGGCGCTTTTTGCGCTTTCTCCGGTTTTGGCCGGTTGGCGTTTGAGTTTGGGTGAACCTGTATTTTTTCTGGATGGGAATCATTGCTTTGACCCTTACCCGCTGGTGAATCTTGCCAAAACAATCGGGCAAAACCCGAAAACCTTTTTAGACTCCCTGTTTGTGTCTCGTGCCTTTACCTGCCACCAAATGGGGTCTTTGGTGCTTAACCAGTTGAGAGAAGCAATGGGTTCACACCATCCGCGACTGGTGATACTGGCGTCCCCGCTTGAAACCTTTTATGACGAGTCCGTCCCGCTGATTGAGGCCAGAAACCTGCTGCACCATTTGACGGCGGCGCTGGGTCGGCTTGCGCCCGGCCATATTTTTGTTGTCCTGTCACCCTTTCCTAAAAAGTCCGCCGGACGCCGCGCTTTTTTTCTTTCATATTTAAAAGAAAAAGCGAACCGTATTTTCCGGGTGAATCGCAAAGAAAACGCCTCATCATTGTCTATCACGGAAGAGAAACCGGCAGAACAGCAGTGGATTTTTCCGCTTGAAACAGGATAGGCGGGATATCCTTGGGCCGGACACTTTCAACCTTCACACAACTGATTTCCGAGGAAATGACCTCATGGCGTGCCTTTCGCCGTGCTTTGCGGCGGGAGGATCAGGACATTCTGGATGCGCTCTTTTGTGCGGCGAAATACCATGTGGCCGCCGGCAGTTACGCCTCGAAGGCGAGTCCCTTTGAAGCGATGGTTGTGGCCATGCTGATTGAATCCTACAAATGTAACGCGGGGCTTGAAAAACGGATTGCCGCGTTGGAAGGCGAAATCAAAAAATGTAATGACGCGTAAAACCCTCAGCGGCTGGATCTTTGATGTCTATGCCGTCGCAGGCGGCATGCGGCTTTGGCTGATTGACCGGTCTGGAAAAAAACATCGTTTGTTTGAGAGGTTTTCTCCTGTATTTTATCTGGGCGGCGCGCCTGCCGCACTCAAACAAGCCTGCGCATTTCTCAGCCGGCTGAGCCTGCCGCTTCACATGAAGCCCTCGGAGGGCATTGAATTTTATTCCGGAAAAACCCTGCCCGTGATGCAAATCACGGTAGAGAATCCGCTTCATTTTAAAAAAGTCGTACGCTGGGTGATTGCGCAGGAAAATCAGAAAGGTCGCTTGGGGAAAACGCTCGTACTCTATAATGCGGACCTTTCCTTGCCGCAACAATACTTTTATACAAAAGAGTCTTTCCCCTTGGCCTTTTGCATGGTACTGCTGGAGGATTCACGGATCTTAGCGCTTTCAGTGGAGGATTCCCCCTGGGCCACGGACTATGCGATTCCTCCTTTGTCGATCATGCAGCTTCGCATGGAGGGGGAAGCCATTGACCCTGCCCAAACGACGGCACGGGCATTGGAAATCGAGGTTGAGGGGCGGCGGCACGTACTTGAGGGCGGACACGAGTCCGTCGTGGTCGCACGCTTTGATCGGATGTTAGTACGACATGATCCTGACCTCATTTTGTCCGAGTGGGGGGACCCTTATATTCTGCCCAAATTACTTGCGGCCGCCGCGCGCCTCAATCGCCCGCTGAGCCTTAATCGCGAGCCGGGAAAAAAGGTGTTGTCAAAAAAAGAACGGTCCTATTTTTCTTATGGGCGAATGGTACACCGTTCACAGTCGAGAACGCTGTTGGGGCGTTGGCATGTGGATGTCCGGAATTCATTTCTGGTTGGCCTGACCGAACTGGAGGGCCTCTTTGAGTTTGCCCGGCTTTCCAAAATTCCGGTGCAGCAAATGGCACGCACTTCTACCGGGACGGGCATTACTTCGATGCAGATGGATCTGGCCTTTCAGGACGGGATTTTGATCCCCTGGCGAAAACGCATGCCGGAGGCCTTTAAATCCGCGAGTCAGCTTTTGCTGACGGACAAGGGCGGTCTGACCTATGCCCCGAGGCCGGGCCTGTATGAATCGGTCGGGGAGCTTGATTTCGCCTCGATGTACCCTGCAATCATGGCGAAGTACAATATCTCACCCGAAACAATCAACTGCCGGTGTTGTCCCGAAAACAAGGTACCCGAAATTGGGCATCATCTTTGTCAAAAACGGCGGGGACTTGTGCCTCGTTTTCTGGAACCGCTGCTTGAAAAGCGGGCACGGTATAAAACCCTGAAAAAGGCGGCGGCCGACCCGGCGCTGAGACGGTCATATGATGAGCGGCAGTCTGCCTTGAAGTGGGGCTTGGTGACGACTTTTGGATATCAGGGGTATAAAAACGCGCGTTTTGGAAAGATAGAAGCCCATGAAGCCATTACCGCCTATGCCCGTGAAATACTGCTTCAGGCCAAGGAAATCGCAGAAGCTGAAGGTTTTGAGATGGTCCATGCGATTGTGGATTCTCTTTGGTTAAAGCGTCAGGATGCCTCAGAGACGGATTATCAATCCTTGTCCGAACGCATTTCAAAAGCCTGCGGCATCCCGATTGTTTTTGAAGGGATCTATGCCTGGCTGCTTTTCCCGCCTTCGCGACGCCATTTGAACCTGGGTGTTCCCAACCGTTATCTGGGGCTTTTTGAATCTGGAAAAATAAAAGTGCGTGGTCTCGAAGTACGCCGCTCTGATAGTCCGCCCTTTATCAAGGCGGCACAAAGGGAGATGATTGACCTTCTTTCGACGGCTAAGTGTGCTTCAGAATATCAGAAGCTTATCCCGAAACTAAAGCTTTGTTTTGAGCGCTATCGTGAAAAGCTGCATTCTGGCCATGTGCCGTTTTTTGAACTGGCCATTTCCAAAACACTTTCCAAGGCGCCGAAGGATTATCAAAAGGCGAGCCTTTCCGCCATTGTCGCAAAAGAGCTTTCCGGTCGCGGGGTGGATCTTGTTCCGGGTGAGCGCATTGCCTATGTCATCGTGGACGAAAAGTCCAAGGTGCCTGCTGAACGTGCACGTGCCCTGGGTTTTATCGACGGCACGTGGTCATACGACGTTCAAAAATACGAGCAACTTTTAAAGCAAGCGCTTGAGGCGCTTTATATCGACTGTATGTTTTGATGTGTCAGAAGGAATCCCCGGTAGTGTTTTTAAAAGAAATCCCATAAAATCTTTCAAGATTTTTGCACCGATCATACACAGTGTTTTATTTTAGTGAAAAACAACGCATGTCATAGGAGGGATGGACAGTGGGGGATCAAGAGTATCGAATTGCTTTAGTGGGTGTGGGACGAATGGGAGCGAACATGGCCCGGCGCTTGACCGATGAAGGGTTTGTGGTGACAGCGGTTTATGATGTTGATCCTTCAAAAGCGAAGTCGCTTTCAGAAGAACTGGGCTGTGTGGAGGCAGCAAGCCCTGCTGAAGCCGCGAAGGATGCAAACACGGTTTTAACCGTTGTGACGGATGATGCTGCTATGCGCGAAATTTTTTCGATGTCCAATCCGGACAGTCTCTTGCATTTTGCCAAAGACCGGGTTTTTATCAATTGCGCCACCTTATCTCCGTCGATCCATGTGGACATTGAAGCAGGGGTGCATGCGCAGGGTGGAAAAACCCTGGAGGCTTGTATGGCCAGCAGCATTCCACAGGCGCGTGAAGGGACGCTCTACCTGATGTGTGGGGGAGAGAAAACTGTTTTTGATCAGTTGATGCCTTTGCTGAAGTCTCTTGGAAAAACGATTCGATATATCGGCCCTGCAGGAGAGGCGGCCAAAGTGAAGGCATTGGTCAACATGGTGATGAATATGAATACGGCGGCGCTGGCGGAGGGCCTGGGTCTGGGTGCGGCCTTGGGGCTGGATCTTACTCTGCTGCGCGAGGTGTTTTCCCAAACCGGCGCGGCTTCCCGGGTTTTGGAAACAGATGGGGTGGACATGCAGGAGCGGGATCATGAATGTTATTTTTCTGCGGAGCACGCGGCAAAGGATTCCGGTATCGCATTAAAACTGGCAGAGGATTTGGGAGTGGATCTTCCCTTGGCTAAGGACACCTTTGAGCAATACTGCCGTTTAAAGGATCTTGGAAAGGGAGATTGGGATAAATCCGCCATCGCAGAGCTGACATTCCCTGGACGCGGGAAATAAATGTTTGAAAAATAAAGGGCTTCATGCCCGCCCGCTTTCTGTCTATTAGAGATCATAAAGCGGGCGGGCATGAGTATTATGCATCCGGAGGTCGGGATTTATCCCTGTGTTTCTTCGGATTATCCTGAAGTGTTCTTCGGCAGTATTATTATTTTTGTGGCCGAAAGGGTGGGGTGGGGAACCGTGCCCATGTTGAGGACACCCTTGACTTCCAGAGTGTCTCCGGCGTTAATCATGTCAGCCGTAATGACCTCACCGTTCTCGCCCATGATTTCTGTGTGACTTTCAAATCTTCGGTCGACGGCCACAGTCAATAGAGAACCATCTTCCTGGGCTAAAATAAACCCGACGACCGCATTTTCGCTATTTCGGTGAATATCATCCACTATGCCTATGGCAAGAATCGTCAGCGAAGCCGTTGACGGCAATGTGACGCGGGAGGCAATCACTTGGTTGTCGATCAGGGCGCCTTCGATGCTGATTTGACGGTTTTTGACTGCAGTCAACGCGTCGCAATGTTCTGACAGATCGATGTTGAGATCATCTTGCTCAATACGTGTTTCATCGTGAAAGGACACCAGGATTTCACCCCCGCTGAAAGGGACCTTGAGTTGCCGGGTGTCACAGTCCACATCGAGGAGCAGGCCTGAGAATTCGAGCCGGTTGCCATGGCTTTCATCAGCCAAAATTTGAACAGTAGAGGCTTCAAATTCGTCGTCGTCAAATGACCCGGTAATACCAACGAACATCCCCTCTTCCAGCGTGCGGCATGCAGTTTTAAAAATCCGTTCATCGCGGTCATCATCGTCATCATCCCCCCCATCCTTGTGAAGGATCTTGAAATCGTTGATACTTCCAGGAATGATGACGGCATCTTCCAGGTCAACTTCAAGGATATGATCGCCATCCAGCCTCAGGTGCAACTGTTCCTCACTACAGTTCACTGAAACGATTTCACCTTTTATTTTTGCCATGTCCCGGCTGGAATCTTCACCAATTAACTTGACTTTAATGACGGGCCTTAGCAGAAATTTTCCTGAGCCGGTTTCGATTAAGTGAATGGATTTTCCCGGGACCATGTCAAAAAGCAGCTTTTCATCTCCGCTTCCGGAAATTCTCAGGGGCCGATCGAACTTCACCTTGATGCTTTTTGAAGGAACGATCAAGTCATGATGAACATCATCCCGGTCAATGAAGTGGGCTTCCTCGATGCTAAACCGTGCTTTTTCGTAGCGACCTGGGGGGATCTCTGCCATGGCGAGCAACATGGCCGTGCCGTCGAGGGTTAAGAGGTCAACGGACTGGTTGGACGGGCCACTGAAGACGGTCACCCAGTTACCGTCCTTTTGTTTTAAGTCGATAGAACGAATGCTGACCCAGACTTCCTTTGCAGTCGTAACGAGGCCGCCGCGATGGTCTTCAATACGGGCTTCCCTGTGGTCAGTCAGCAAAATCGCCGTTTTTCCAATTCCCCCGGCAGAGTTGGGGTCGTTTGGGGTATTCCCTGAGCCACAGGCTGCGACCAAGGTTCCCATCATGAATAGGCTGAGATAAATCCTGATCTTATTCAGTATAGATATCATTGGAGTACTCCATTAGATTTTCGATATAAAAGTGATGATTCAGATAAATTGAGGATACGACTTAGGATCCAATCCATAGGCCGTGCTGAGTATATGAGAATTTGCGATCCCCGGTCAAGGCGAATTGTACGGTTGACCTTAATCGGGGACCGTGGTGTCTAGCCCCACATTTCTTCGGGGACGATCAAGCGCTCGACCGGTTTGCCATTGACGATGTGTTCTTCGATAATTTCTTTGGTGTCGGCAGGCGTAACGCCTTTATACCACACCCCGTCGGGGTAAACGACGACGGTTGGGCCCATACCACAGGGGCCGAGGCAGCTTGATTCGGTAATCAGGATTTGACCAAAAAGCATTTTTTCTTCCATCTCCTGATAGAAAGCGGGAATAATATCCTGACTGCTTTTTTGTCCACAGGACCCTCTTGGATTCCCCGGAGGACGTGTGGTTGTACAGACAAGAATATGAAACTTCGGTTTGGGCATGGTTTCTCCTTATTATGTTCTCAGGTCAGTTTAGCGCTGTTTTTATTCACTTTTCCGGGTTAACCGGTTCAGTAACTCAATATATTCCCATTCATACAACTGTGACGCCTGACGGATGGAGCGAAAATACAACTCTCCCCAAAGGCCGATAAGTTGGTGCAGGGCATCGTGCCGGTCAATGCCGTCTTCAAGCAGGGCATCCAGTGCAGTTACGGCCTCAATCGGATTTTTTTCCAGAATCTGTTTCTCGACAATGAAATGGAGTCCGGTGTGAATGAGCGGATTGACGACATAACCATCCACCTCCTGAGGGTGAATGGCCGCATCCCCTTCAGACCAAAAAGAGTCAAATTCCGGGTGATGCCGCATGGCATTCGCGACTAAGGCTTCGTCATCAACCAGATCCACGCCTTGATCGATTTTTTGCCAGATCTGAGTGTAATTCCTTAACGTTTGAATTGTAAACAGGGTATCCATAATCTCCCTCCTTAAGCTGTGGCACATGTTAACAGAGAAAATGAATGTTCTTCAAGGCAGGGAAGGTGAATGTTTTTAAATCCGTGTCGGGGTGGTCAGAATTTTTTACGCATTTCTTTGTCAACCAACATAGAGGTCATGCGTTGTTTCAGGTATTGGGTGAATCGCAGCTTGAATCGATTTGCAAAAACGCGGTGTAACAACCGTTTTCGATAAACAATGAACATATCTAGAGGAGGTCCAGGATGTACAGGATTTATAAGCGGTATTCGCCGTTGATAGGAATCATGGGATTTTTAATGAGCACGCTGCTTTTGAGCGGATGCGGACAGGGAAATGACGGCAGTGGGGCCACTGGCGATGCCGGTGATGTGGTCATTAGTTTAACCGATGCCGAAGGCGATTTTGAAAAATACGAACTTGATATTCGATCCATTCGTTTGAAAAAGCGAAATGGGGATATTGTTGAGACCTTGCCGCTGACGGCACGAATTGACTTTGCACAATATGTAGAAATGGAAGAAATCGTGACCACGGCAACCATCCCTTTGGGGGCATACACAGAAGCCATAATGGTGCTGGATTACACGAATGCCGATATTCAGGTGGAAGCCGGAGGGGCGGCATCACCCGCAGTGGTTCAAGATGAGGCCGGTGATCCCTTGACGACACTCGAAGTGACCGTAAAGCTGGATACGAATCGACCGCTGGTTATCGCACCGGGCGTTCCGGCGCACTTGTCTCTTGATTTTGACCTGGAAGCGACCCATAAGGTGGATACAGGCATAACCCCGCCGGTGGTGACGGTTAAGCCGGTACTGATTGCTGAAGTCAATCCGGATTTTGATCATCTCAAAAAGCACAGGATGCGCGGCCCGCTGGTGGCCATCGATGAAACGGATAAAACGTTTCAAATCGGGATACGCCCTTTTCGTCACCGCATTCACCGCGATGGTCGGCATTTTGGAACACTCACAATCATGCCCAATGCTGAAACGGTGTATGAAGTGGATGGCGTAACCGGTAAAGGAAGCGAGGGTTTTCATTTGTTGGCACAAAAATCGTTGTTGACGGCGGTGATTGTGTTCGGAGAGCTGGATATCCGAAACCGCGTCTTTAAGGCCCATGAAGTATTGGTTGGCAGCAGTGTGCCGGGCGGGGATCTGGATGCTGTTCGCGGGAGCGTGATCGCGCGGGAGGGGGACACCTTGACCGTACGCGGCGCGACCTTGCTGCGAGGAGAAAGTGCGATTTTACTGCGTCACGATGTACGGGTATTTGTAGGCAGCGAAACCCTTGTGACAAAACAGGGACATCATGCTGATGAAAGCGACCCGCTGGATCAGGGTGATATCTCCGTGGGGCAGCGCATTACCGTATCAGGGACGGTCTCGGGCACGGTCACAGACGGCCTGACCATAGACGCAACAGAAGGCCGGGTGCGTCTGCTTTATGCGTCGATTGCCGGGACGGTCAATGTGCATCGGGCAGATAGATTTGAACTTGAGGTGACTTTGAAACTGATTAACGGGCGTCCGGTTGAACTCTATGATTTTAGCGGTACCGGTAGTGATCCTTCAGCCTATGTCGTTGCCACAGGGGGGCTGGGTTTGGAGTCCATTTACTAAGGCGGCCTCGTGAGGTTGAGAGGACATGTGGCCTCCTTTGGCGCAGCACCTCCTGATTTTATCGCCCAAACAATTATTGATGTCAATGGTGCGAACGCCGCAATGGCTGTGCATTGGGACCCGGCAACGGCCAACCCGTTTTTATCCTTTTCCGAAACTGGTCTTGAATTAGATTTGACTGGTGTTGGACGATTGCACCATGTATTCAGAGCGCGTTTTGCCACGGCATTGACCCCGGTGCCGGCTCCCTGGGTTTTGCCGAAAGAAAACGGGCGTGGACGTTATGCAATTCGTCAGGGGCAAACCATTAGCGTCCACAGTGATTTTGGACATTTTGTGAATGACCTGATCCAACGGCTTGACTCGGATGCGACGATGGATCGTTTGCACGCGCGGGGACGTTATACTGGCCTGAACCAAACAATGGCCGCAGGGCGCGTGACCGTAGGGCTTCGATAACCCCTTCCGGCGCATGATCTGAGCTGGAAGGCCTTCCATGACACGGGTCTCTTCCCTGTTCTGGGGAAGAGACCCGTGTCACATGAAACCGGATCGGATTTGAAGCTGGTGGCGCAAGGCTTCGACTTCTTCTAAAAGTTCCAGGGCCAAGGCGACACCGGCGAGGTTGAGTCCCAAATCCCGCTGAAGGCGGATCACAACGCTGATTGTATGACAACATTCGAGGGGGAAACGCCATTCTTCGGGGGTTTCTCCCGCCGGATCGAGAATGCCTTCGTCCACCAGGGACATCACCCATTCGGCGTGAACCGCCGTTTCCAGGCAGAGTTGAGACAAACTATAATGGGGGTGGTGATCAATGATGATGCCGTTGATGACGGCATTCTGCTTGGGTTTACTCATCGTTCACACTCCTAAATGAGTCCGTGGATTAAAGTTTAAGTCCCTGGCCATTTCTTCATAGAGGGACTTTGCTTTTTGATCTTCGATAGACGGCAAGGCGACATTGAGCACCACAAACAAATCGCCTTTCTCTTTTGATGGAATCCCCCGGCCCTTTAAACGCAGTTTTTGACCTGGTTTTGAATCGGCAGGAATTTTTAAATGAACGGTGCCTTCGGGTGTCGGCACTTGAATTGTGGCGCCCAGCGCCATTTCCCAGGGGGTGACGGGAAGGTCAAGATAGACATTTTTCCCATCAACGCGATAATAGGGGTGGGGTTTAAATTCCACTTTTAGATAAAGATCCCCGGATGGCGCATTGCCCATTCCGGGACCGCCTTGTCCGGCGAGGCGGATTTTTTGCCCCTGATTGATGCCTTTGGGTATTTTAACATTTAAACGGTGTTCGCGTGTTAAGACATGACCTGTCTCATCCATATGCGGTGAACGCAGGGTAAGGGTTTGGGTCGTGCCGTGATAGGCGTCCTCAAGATTAATTTGGATTTTTGCCGTGTGATCTTCTCCTTTCATGCGCAGTGTGCTTGTCCGGTGTTGTCTGAACCCGCCTCTGGGTGTACCGAAAAGAGATTCAAAAAAATCGCTGAACCCGGCGGACTCTCCGCCTGTGAATCCTCCGCCACTGAATTCAAAACCGGTGTCCCAGTCGGGCGGCGGACGAAATTCCTGACCACTTTTCCAGTTTGCCCCCAGCTGGTCATAGGCGGCCCGCTTTTCAGGATCTTTTAAGACTTCATACGCCTCTCCTGCCTCTTTAAAACGATCTTCCGCGTCGGCTTCCTTATTGATATCCGGATGATATTTTCGGGCAAGTTTTCGATATGCGCGTTTAATTTCATCCTGTGTGGCATCTCGTTTAACGCCGATGATTTTGTAGTAGTCTTTGTATTCCATGAGCCACTTTCCTTTTATTTCGCTTATGATCTGGGGTTATCCGTGTCATGTTGACTCCGCGTAATTCGGGTTTAAGGCTGAAGCGGACCGAATGGCCTGGATGCGGGCCAGCAGCGGCGGATGTGAATAATTTAAAAAAGCATAGATCGGGTGAGGGGTGAGGTTTGCCAAATTGTGTGCAGAAAGTTTTTTTAGGGCGTTGACCATGGTCTCAGGCTGCTTATAGGTTTCCACTGCAAACCGGTCTGCTTCATATTCGTTTTTACGAGAGAGCATATTAAAAAAAAGAGAGAGAAAAAACTCCATCGGCGCAAAAAGCATACCGAAGAAGATAAACCCGGTGTACAACGAAGGTTGATCCATGTAAAAGGTCTCATACAAGCCCGTGTGGCTGATAAAAATGGAAAACAAGTAGAATATGACGCCCGTGTGAATGGTACTGAGAATCAAGCCTTGCGTGATGTGTTTCTTTTTATAATGACCGATTTCATGCGCCAGTATGGAAACCAGCTCTGGTGTCGTGTGGTTTTCAATCAGGGTGTCAAAAAGCGCGATGCGTTTGTTTTTGCCAAATCCTGTAAAAAAGGCGTTGGATTTTCGGGTGCGCCGGGAACCGTCCATCACAAAAACATTTTGAAGTGGAAAGCGAACCGATTGTGCAAAGGCGATGATCGCATCTTTTAATTCCCCCGATTCAAGGGGTTTGAATTGATTAAACAAAGGCATAATCCATGTGGGCGCAATCAATTGAACCAGGAATGAAAACAGGGTGGTCAGCCCCCAGGCATAGAGCCAGGCGTGTGTCCCGGCGAATTCAAAAAAAGCCAGAAGCGCGGCAAGTACCGGTGTGCCGAGCAAGAGTGAAAGCGCCGTGCCTTTGAGTAAGTCGCTGATGTAGACGGAGGGGGTGGTTTGATTAAACCCGAAGCGGGACTCAATGACAAAGGTACTGTAAAGCGAAAAAGGGAGGGTGATAATTTTTCTCAACAAAATCAGCAGGCCAATATAAATCAGGCCCGTAACGAGCGGGCTGAACCTCCAGCTGCGGATAATAAGGTCGAGCTGGTTGAAGCCCCCGGAAAACCAGAACATAAGGGAAACGAGGAGCATGAAGGTGGATGTGAAAAATCCAAACTTTGTGTTCACCCGGGTATAGGCCTGAGATTGTTTGTATTTTTCAGGATCATAGATGCCTTCCATCTCTTCGGGAAGGGCGCTCTTCAACTGACTTAAATTGAAGTAGTTCGCAGTCATATTCAAGGCGAATTCGATGCCAATGGCAGAGATAATGATAATAGCGTATGTATTCATAAATGGCCTTTATTTTTATTGATCTTATTATTGGGTAATCCCTTCCGATTTTTCGAGTAAAAAATGAACCGTACGAAATTTTGGATCATATCCGAGTATTCTATGTTGGCCTTTTTTATTCATTATTGGTCCCGTACAGAAGTTTTTTGGTCAAGACAAGAACTGCCGTCTTGTCTTTCTAGCGGTTCAGTATACTATTAATATAAGCATCTTTATGTATAAAAAAAGCGGGAGAGTGAGATGATTTTAACAAACATTGAATCGGTGCCGGGGAAAAATATTGTCGAGCACTTTGGGGTGGTTTCGGGTAGTACGGTTCGGGCAAAGCATGTGGGCCGGGATATTATGGCTTCCTTGAAAAATCTGGTCGGCGGAGAATTAAAGGGTTACACAGAACTGTTGCAGGATTCGCGGGATGAGGCAACCAACCGCATGATTGCCCAGGCGGGCCAACTGGGCGCGAATGCGATCGTTAATGTACGGTTTGCAACGTCTTCGGTTGCGCAGGGCGCATCAGAGCTTTACGCTTATGGTACTGCAGTGCGTGTGGAATAGGGGGCCTTTTTTATGGAACTGATCATTTTTATTATTTTGATTACATTAGGATATGTGTCTGGAACCATTGTCGAAAAAAAGCACTATCGTTCTATAGAAAACCGGGAAGAGAAGTTTTTATCGTTGCCGGCAGTTACCATTAAAAAGTGCGGTCCGACAACGAAAAAAGTGGAACAAGTGAGGCTGGTTTCCGGAAATGCGGTCATTTCGGTCGACTATTTTAAACGAATATTAGCAGGGTTAAGAAATGTCTTCGGCGGCCGAGTGAAGTCCTATGAATCACTGATTGACCGGGCACGCCGGGAGGCAATCCTGCGTATGAAGAGAGAGGCCCTTTTTTCCGATGTGATTTTGAATATCCGTGTCGAAACATCTTCTATCGGTCAGGATGCAAACCGGAAAAAAAATATCGGCAGTATCGAAGCTTTCGCTTACGGTACGGCGGTCACCTACCGGAAATAGCTTGAAATATACACCCAAGGCATTCCAAAAGAATGTCAATGTCTCCGAGACATCACTGTTAAAAGATTTTTTTGTGTTATTGGGCGGCCTCTTTGCTCTGATGGTTCTGCTTTATATTGTATTGGGGTTTGGAGTGGACTTGATTGTCCCCAGGCTGTCGCTTCGGGCCGAAAAAATGCTGGGTGTGCCGTTTCAGCAGTTCTATTCAGAGACAGAAAAGAATGCCTCTTCCGAAAAGCTGGAAGAGATGCTCACTGAACTGGTCGGGCTCACGACAGGGGAAAAAAGGACTTATCAGGTCTCTTTGGTTCAAAATGATCTCTTTAACGCAGTTGCACTTCCCGGAGGGCTGATTGTTATTTATTCGGGATTATTAGACGCGGTTGAGTCTGATCAGGAGCTGGCTTTTGTTTTGGCGCATGAACTGGGACATTTTGCACATCGTGACCATTTAAAAGGTTTGGGTAGAGGCCTTCTTTTGTATCTTTTTATTTCCATCGTGGCGGGGCCTGACAATTTTGCAAGTGATTTTTTAGGGGAATCCCTGGTGGGCGTTCAAATGCAGTTTTCACAACGTCAGGAAACGATTGCCGATTTATTTGCACTGGATCTTTTGAACCGTCGGTATGATACTGTCGATGGCGCTGTCTCATTTATGAAAAAAATAATCGAGAAGGAAAAGTCGCATCTTTCTCTGGCATTGTTTTCAACACATCCAGCACCGGAGTCTCGTCTTTTTGCGCTTAAGGATGAAATCCGGGAAAAGGGATACAAGATCTCTCCATAACGACACACTTTAGCTTTATTTAGCCCCATCAGTTCGAATCCGTGTCTGAATATCCGTTTTCAAGCCTTGTCGGTTATACGGAGAAACGTTGAAAAAGCAAAACCCTGGTTTTTTCTAAAATGGGGAGGGCAGTGGATAATTTTAAAAAAAACAACCCTTCATTATAAAAACATTAAAGTGAATCATGGTGAAGCCACTAAAAGTCATCTGCCTGGGTGATATTGTTTTGGCTGCCCTGAACAATGAAGAATGAGTTTGATATGCCGAGTCGGTTTTAGGGACGGAGGGTGTGGTCTTTTCTGAGTGGTGAATTGGATTTCAGTTTGAAAACTAAAGACCAATCTCTATAAATACGGAATCATAATTTTTGAACGATTGTTTGCTATTCATCCGGGGATATCCCATTTGGTGCAAGTGCCATTTTTTTATCTAAAAACATGTTTTTTCAAAGACTTAATTGTTTCTCTCTCCTGATATTAAACTTTACAAGATATATAAAAAAAGGATACCTGCTTTTTTATTACTCCCTTTTTAAGAAATGACATCCAGTGTCTGTTTCATTGGATGGTTCCCTGTCTTTTATTTTAAAAGCGATATTCCAGTCGGCTTTTTTTAACAAAAAAATGGGTTTTATGGGGGAATCGTGATTCTTCCAAAAAAAATTGACAAGGTTTATTCGGTGTGTTATAACTCGAAAACTTTCGCTGGAGAAAGCAGATTATTTTTTACGTAACTATTGAATTTATCAAGGGTTTAGTTGAAATAATGCGATCAAAAGTTTGTAAGGGGGAATGTCGTAGATGATGATTGAAGGGGTGGTTTCTTCCGTCATTATATTATGCGCTGTTTCAATTGTTCTTTCCCTTGTCCTTGTGCAATTTTCTAATAAAAACTATTCTCAAAAGCAATTTTCTAGCAGGGGGTTCCATAAAAAGAGGCAAAACCAGAACGTGCTTGTAAAAAAGCAGGCTTTCTTTGGGGAAAGATATTAGCTGTCGGGTTTATCAAAATAAGTCGTTGTTTTGGGAGCATACGGAATTCATGGCCGGAATTCATGGAATGTCACCCTTTTTTTGTCATTAGAGTAGGGCTAAGGTCTTATCTGAATGCGAAGTAATAGAGGTGAAGCTCTATTTTATGCTATCGAGGTTTCAGTGACAATCTTGATGGTAGAAAGGTTTTAGGTTTGCTGGAAAGAAAAAGAACGCCTTTTCGCTTTTTGTTCGCAGTTTTGGGATTGTTTTTAGTGGTGTCTCTGTCTTCCCCTGTGCGGGTTTTGGCTGAAGAGGGTGAAGGAAACCCTAAAGCAGGCAGGCATCTCTACAAACATTATTGCGCCGTTTGTCATGGCATCTCCGGAAAAGGCAACGGAATCAATGCTGATAACCTGGGTGATGTGCACCCCACCGATTTAACCAGCGACAGTATCGACAAGCTGGACGATGAGGAAATCTACGAGGTGATTGAGGGGGGCGGTGCGGCTATTGATATCTCTTACTACATGCCCCCTTGGGGAAGTGTCTTTTCTGAAGAACAGATTCACGACGTTGTTGCGTATATCCGTACGCTTTCCGAAGCAAACGGACAGAAAATTTCGGATGTTGTTCGATTTGTGGATGTACAGGGTGAGGGGGACAAAAAATGTGTGATGTGTCATTCTCAGGAGAAAACACTCCTTCGCCCCATAGCGCCTAATATCGGCCATGAGGGGAGTAAGCTAAAGCGGGGTTGGCTGGTTGATTTTTTAAAGCAGCCTGAGCAGTTGCGTCCGATTGGGTTTATGCCCTTCACGAAATCCAGGATGCCAAATTTTTATTTCACAGACGCCGAGGTTGAAGCCTTGGTTGATTACTTGATGACCTTGAAGGATGAAGGGATTGACTCAAGCGTTTTAGCGGGTTGGGACCCGCTCGATCCAGCTGAAATTGAAAAAGGGGAAATGTATTTCATCGAAGATTATGCCTGCGATGGATGTCACAAAAGTACTCCGGATGGTCCTGGCGGTACGGTGGGGCCTGAGTTGTCCTACGCGGTTGAGCGCATTCGCCCGGAATGGATGTTTTACTGGATTAAAAATCCACAGTTAATCCGACCGAACACCCCAATGCCGAATTTCAATATCCCGGATGAGCAGATTCTATCTATTCTTTCTTACATTTATGGTTCAAGTGAAAGTGCATCGGCAGCCAAAACAGTGTCGAATGAGAGGGCGGTGGACCCGATGA
Organism: Nitrospiria bacterium; assembly: GCA_945787655.1. GTDB lineage: Bacteria > Nitrospirota > Nitrospiria > SBBL01 > JAADHI01 > JAADHI01. The sequence continues at coordinate 20,814 of CALZIJ010000026.1, forward strand.
GTCTGAAAAAAGGGAAAAAGTTGGTCGAGTCTAAAAATTGCCAGGGCTGTCATTTAATCGATTCATTTAATAGTCAGCAGGGGGCCGACCACTAACATGGCCAAGGGTTGGGCCGTCGGGGTATTCCTGCAATATATAGACGAAAGGTAAACGATGAGAAAGGGTTTGAATATGTTCCGAAAATTTCCTCTTGCAATGTTAGGTCTGATGATTATTGCTTTGCTGGTTATGCCGCAAAATGGTCATGCAAAAAAAGACGATGATAAGCCGTTAAAGCCGGTCCCTAAAGCGTTTGCTGATAAGCATATGCCCAGCGGGTGGTGGACAGATGAAAAAATTATTGCAGAAGGCAAAAAAATATTTGAAACACGGAAGCTTGAATATGTGTACAAAAGAAAGAAGAGGACGGCGAAAGAAGGGTGTGCGACCTGTCACGGGATTAATAAAAAGAAGGACCGCCCTAAAAAAAGAGGGGCTCGTGATTTTCGTTCGGAAAAAAAAGTAAACCGGTTCTCCGACAGTTATTGGTTTTGGAGGACATCCGAGGGCGTCGAAAAAACCAGTATGCCGGGCTGGGGAGAAGAGCTTTCGGAAGAAGAAATATGGAAAGTAATCGCATATGAGCATACTTGGTCTCATGGGAATAAGCCAGCAAACCATGATCATCCCGAGATCGAGCGTACGGTAGAGAAATAACCAGGGCGGGTCGGATTTTGGATGGGTCCGTCTCGATAATTTAACGGGAAATTCAGGACGAATATGGAAATTGAATCAATAAAACCGTTCCTAGCAGTTTTAATCCCTTTTATCGGGGCAGGCTTTATTATTGGATTTCGGAGAAATCACAACCTCCGGGAAGCTTGTTCCTTGGGGACTGCGGTATTGAAGCTGCTGGTTGTCCTGAGCATGCTTCCTCCCGTTCTTGCTGGAAAGACGCTCCATTATACCCTTTTTGAGTTTTGGCCAACGGTCCCCATCGGTTTTCGTGTTGATGGTTTAGGGCTTTTGTTTGCACTTGTGGCTGCGGTGACCTGGGTGCTGACAACACTATACTCCATTGGATACATGCGTGGGTTGAATGAGCATTCTCAAACACGCTTTTATGTTTGTTTCGCCCTGACCTTGTCGGCCACAATGGGTGCGGCTTTTTCAAATAACTGGTTCACGCTTTTTATTTTTTATGAGTTGATCACATTTTTTACATATCCCTTGGTGGCTCACCATGAAACCAAGGAAGCTTGGGCTGGGGGGAATAAATATTTGCTGTATCTCCTGGCCACTTCAAAGCTGTTTTTAACAGTTGCGATTCTTTTAACCTACTATTACACCGGAACCATCAGTTTTACATCGACGGGCGTATTGACCAGTGAGATTGGTTCGACGATGTTGATTGTCATGTTTTTCCTCTATTTATTTGGGGTAGCGAAGGCGGCGATTATGCCGTTCTCGGCGTGGCTGCCTGCTTCTATGGTTGCGCCGACCCCGGTAAGCGCACTGCTTCATGCTGTGGCGGTTGTTAACACGGGGGCATTTTGTATTCTTCGTGTTGTGTTTAATACCTATGGTATTGAACTGATGAAAACCCTCAATATTGTATCGATAGCATCATATATCGCTTGTTTTACAATTATTATGGCGTCCATTTACGCCCTTTCTCGGGATAATCTAAAAGAGCGGATTGCGTATTCGACAGTCAGTCAGCTGTCCTACATGGTCTTGGGAGGTGTTTTGCTGACCCCAAGTGCCATGACAGGAGGGGTGATGCATATCGCAAACCATGCCTTTGCCAAAATTACCTTGTTTTTCTGTGCAGGATCAATTTACGTGGCCTCAAAAAGATCCAATGTTTCTCAGTTAAACGGGATTGGAAGAAAAATGCCTTGGACGATGGGGGCCTTTGCGATTGCAACATTAAGTATGGTGGGTGTGCCTCCCGCTTCCGGTTTTTTGAGTAAGTGGTATTTATCGATGGGAGCGATAGAGGCGCATGAAATCCCCGTTCTTTTCGTGATGTTGGCCAGCGGTTTATTAAATGCCGGTTATTTTATCCCTATTGTACATCAGGCCTTTTTTAAGGCCCCTGATGCGGTGAAATTAAATCTTGCTGTTGCCGGTGACAAGGACGGCGTGATGGAAGAAAGTGAAAGTCATCCGGACAATATAAAAGAAGCATCGCGGTTTGTGGTGGTTCCATTGTGTGTGACTGCTGCTATCTCTATTCTATTAGGGATATTTCCAAATCTGCTTTTGGATCTTATAAAACAGGTGATCGGATGAATTTAAAAGAAACATTGATTAAATATAATGACAGCCCTACTTTCTGGAAAAAATCAAAAAAAGGGTTGTATATATTTTTGGGGATTACCGTTGTGGCAGATTTTATTGTGCCGCATGAACATAAAATTTTTTTCTGGGATTCAATTCCCGGGTTTTGGTCTATGTATGGTGCGCTTTCGACCTTCCTGATGATCGTTGTTTCAAAAGCAATTGGTCACGCCTGGCTGATGAAGCCGGAGGATTATTATGATTGATTGGGTTCAGCCCTCTATTTTATTTTTTCTGGGCGCGGCCATCGTCCCTTTCGTAAAAGGGAAGGCCCGTTCTGCGTTGCTATTGTCCATCCCGGCGATTGCTTTACTGACGATGGTGGTATCGTCCCAGGGTATGCATGGGGTGATCAATTTTATTGGATACGAACTGGTCTTTGGGCGGGTGGATAAACTGAGCCTCGGCTTTGGTTCGGTTTTTATGGTCAGTGCGTTTGCCAGCCTGGTTTTTGCTTTACATGTAAAAGACGTCCGGGAGCACATTGCTTCGTTGTTATATGTTGGGAGCGCTACCGGGGCTGTTTTTGCCGGGGATCTTTTCTCATTTTTTATGTTTTGGGAAATGGCTTCTTTTGCCTCGGTGTTTCTGATTTGGTTGAGAGGGGAAGAGCAATCCAGTGCGGCGGGAATGCGGTATCTGTTGGTGCATATCGTCGGAGGCCTGTTTTTATTTGGCGGGATTGTTTTGCATGTCGGTAGCGGCGGAGGGCTGGCCTTTACCGAAATGCCAAAGGAAGGTTTGGCCTCAACATTAATGCTGTTGGGCTTTTTAATTAATGCGGCTGTTCCTCCATTGCATGCTTGGCTTGCGGATGCTTATCCTGAAGCGACGATTACGGGAATTATTTTTCTGAGTGTTTTTACAACAAAAACAGCGATTTACGCGATGATTCGTGGTTTTCCCGGTTTGCCAATTCTTGTTGTCCTGGGGGCTATTATGGCCGTTTACGGGGTGATGTACGCCGTGAATGAAAATAACTGTCAACGGGTTTGGTGTTATCACTTGATCAGCCAGAACGGTTACATGGTAACGGGAATCGGTTTGGGTTCTGAGCTGGGTTTAAATAGCGCAGCTTCCCTGGCGTATACCAACATTATTTACAAGGCCCTCCTCATGATGGGAATCAGTTCCGTGACTTATATGACGGGGAGGAGGAAGCAGAGCGAGCTTGGCGGATTATTCAGGACGATGCCGTGGACGTTTGTCTTTTTTGTCGTAGGAGGGTGTGCGATTGCCGGTGTGCCTCCGCTCCTTGGTTTTGTGAGTAAGTCTATTGTTGTGACGGTTGCCGGTGAAATGAATCAGGGCTGGGTGATCCTGATGCTGGTCTTTGGCGCATGTGGGACCTGGTTGCATCCCCTTAAATTGATTTACATGGTTTTTATGGGTGAAGATAAAAAAATACCTGCATCCGACCCGCCCGAAAACATGCTTTGGGGGATGCGTATCCTTGCAGCAATCTGTGTCGTCTTTGGTGTTTTCCCAGGTTTATTGTATGGTCTGTTGCCATATGAGATGGATTACAAGCCTTATACGATGGCTCATTTGGTGAAATCATTTCAATATATGGGCTTTACGCTTTTGATCTTCATTATCTTCCTGAAGAAGCTGACGCCTGAAAATTATATTAGCCTGGATACGGATTATATTTACAGAAAAGCGACGGCCGGCTTCGTCTGGGTGGCCCATCGTTTTGCTTTTTTGAGAAACATTACATGACAATTTTAAAAAGAGAGATGGTGACCATGAGGAAAGAAAAACAACCTTTAGATAGGATGAAGAGGATTTCTCATGAAAACTAACATAAATTACAAAAAATCAATGTTATGGGCCGGACTACTTATGCTGGTCTGGTTTATTCTGCCCTCCGGTTTTGCCTTTGCCGAAGAAGCCGCTTCCGCGATCAAGTATCGTGATATCGGCATGATTGGAAGCCGAAACCTTGTCTGGATTTTATCGCAGGTTCATATTTTGTTTGGGGCATTTGTACTGGGTGTTCCAATATTTGTGCTTGTTGTTGAGATTATTGGGATAAAAACCAAGGAAAAAAGGTATGACCGCTTAGCGAAAGAATTTACAGATTTAATTGTTGCCTGTTTTGCGACGACGGCTACCATCGGGATCTTTTTCCTGTTCGCATTGCTTGTTTTCTACCCGGAACTCATGAGTGTGATGGCTGGTATTTTTAAGCCCGCATATTATGTCTATGTCGCTCTTTTCCTGGGGGAAACATTATCCATCTATTTATATTGGTCCAAATGGGAAAAATGGCAGAATAGAAAGGCCCTGCATTTATTCTGGGGCTTGAGTCTCAATATTTTTGGTTTTCTCATTATGTGCCTTCCTAGTGGGTTTTTGTCGTTTCAGGCCAGCCCAGTGGTTTTAAATCCGGAACTGGGTCCTTGGGAAAAAGCATGGACTGCGATTAATAACCCCACATGGTGGCCCGTAAATATTCATAGAATAGTCGGGAATGTTGTGCTGGGCGGATATATCTGCGGGGCATATGCGGGTGTGGCCTATCTGGGCGCCAAGACGAAGGAAGAACGGGAACATTACGACTGGATGGGTTACACCGGTAATTTTATTGGTGTCTTTGGTCTGTTACCGATGCCATTTGCAGGGTACTGGTTAATGCGGGAAGTGTATGAGTATAACCAGCAAATGGGAATTACACTCATGGGTGGAATTCTTTCATGGCTGTTTATTCTTCAGGCGGTGTTGATTGGGGTCTTGTTTGTGGGGTCCAATTATTATTTCTGGCAGGGCATCGCCTATCGAACACACTCTGCTCCGAAATATAAAAAACCCATTGTCATTATGTTGATAGCTTTGGTGGGTTCTTTCTCAGTCTGGTTAACGCCTCATTCCCTTGTGGCCAGCGTTTCCGAAGCGCGTGCGATGGGGGGGTCTCATCATCCCTTGTTAGGTGTGTTTGGTGTGATGTCTGCCAAGCTGACCGTTGTGAACCTGATGATTATGGTGACCTTTATTTGCTTTATTCTTTACTGGCGGGCAGATAAGGTGATTACGGTGAAGTGGGGAAAAGCCGCCAACATCTTCTCTATTGTATTGATTGCGGGTGCGGTTGTTGTTGTGATTTGGCTGGGGGTTTATGGCTATTTCGTGCCATCTGTATACCGGGTGAATGTATTATCTGTTGCGCAGGTGCTCGCTGTATTATTCGTTTTGGCCGCAATTACCCCGCTTACCGCGCTTTCTCTAAAATCGGCAAAATTAACCCATGAAATGAAATGGGGCGTCATGCCGAAACGTTCACAATATGCCTTGGTGATTAACGCCGTTTTTGTGGTCTTAACCATGTCGCTAATGGGATATGCGCGTTCTGCTTCCCGCGTGCACTGGCATATTTATGGAGTCTTGGAGGATACATCGGCATACGGGTATACCCCGACACTGGGATTGGCTTCATTCCTTTTTGTTGTCAATACGGCCATTTTTTGCTTCTTGGTCGGGGTTGTTTTCTGGACTTCACATACAATCCGTCATAATCGATTTTCAACACGTTATTTCTTCATCCCTTCCGTGTTTATGTATCTTGTGGATCTGTTTGGGGAGCATCGGGAACAGGTTCCAAAAGATGTGGAAGGCCGTCCCCGGTTTGTTATTTTAAAGGTCGCGGCGGTGGTCGGAGTATTTCTATTTGCGTATTCCTACGTTGGATATCAAGTGCCCCAAAAAATAGGGCTTCCACCGGAGAAAAAGGAACTTGATCTGACGAAAATAAAAACAAGCGATGATATGGTTCAAATTGGTCAGGAGATATTTTACAGTAAAGGTCAATGCGCACTTTGTCATGCTATTGGAGCGGGGCATGGCCGGTGTCCAAATTTGGCGGGTGTTGGCGGGAGACTCACACGAGAGTTTATTTATGAAACGCTTACGAAGCCCGAAGCCTATGTGAAGTTGGATTATGATTCTGCAAAACCTGTGGAATATTCGGCTGAAATGCCCATTATTAATAAGCCACCGATTGGGCTGTCTGAAGAGGAAATGCTGACAGTGATTGCCTTTGTTCAAAGTAATGGAGGGAAAGTGACCGTTACACCTGAAGAATTACGCGAGATCAGTCGGCAAAAAAAAGGCATTCCTGAAGTGGCTCCAATAGAAGATACTCCAATTGAAAATAATGATATAGAAGAAGAGGCAGCGGAGACGGAAGACATCGCCATGAAATAACCATGTTGGTTGTAGGATATGATGGTTTGGTTCAGGGTTTCAACTTTGACTTGGCTTGTATCAATATAAAATGTTTAAACGCAATTATATGCAGGTAGAAAAGAGTTTTAGGGGAGTAGGTGAAAAAAAGATTTCGGCTTGAAAAAGCAACGTTGGTAAAGACCATTCCGCTTCTGCTCTTTTTTATGTTGACAGCGGTTGGATGTGAAAATGAGCACATTGCCAAGGGGCATAAACTCTATAACCGGTATTGTTCTGCATGCCATGGAGAAAGCGGTGATGGTAATGGGTATAACGCTGCCAATCTTGATCCAGTTCCAAGGGATTTAACCGATAGCCAAGAAGAATATATGGCGAAGTTGTCTAATGAAGAAATCTATGAGGTATTGGAGCTGGGTGGGTATGGTGTAGATCTTGCTGGAACAATGCCTGTTTGGGGAAAGGTTTTTTCTGAGGAAGAGATGTGGGCCATTATTGCTTATATTCGCACGCTTCACCCTAATGACGCTTCTGAAATCGTGTTTACGAAACCCGATTCAAAAGAACCTGTTTTTGATA
>CALZIJ010000027.1 GCA_945787655.1 Nitrospiria bacterium
TGTGTTTTTTTCCACCATGTAACGGTTCCCCATCATTAGATAGAGATCTTTTTCATATCGACGGTGACCCTTGTTTCGAAAATACGCTGTCATTGGGACCGGCCCGCCTAATCTCTCAAAAGCGGTTGTAACATAACTTAAAGACTCCCAAACCAGAGAACCTTCTTCGGGAGAAAAGGTTTCCATCTCTTGGGTTTTTTGATCGACGACCGCCAGAAAGTGATCCACGGCCTCAAGATAGGATTGTAATTTAAAATAGGTCCAGGCCAATTTAAAAAGGGCTTTCTCCTGAAAAAAAGGGTCTTCCCATAAAACAGTCTTGTCATAGACTGCAGCAGCTTTCCGATATTCCTTCCGGTCAAAATAATATTCTCCCAAGCGAAAATGGGCCTCAAGCAAGTGAGGACTTTCGGGATAACTTTTAACCAGCCACTCCAGCAAAGGCAAGGCCTCCTGCTTTTCCCCCATTTCGTCATAGGCCCGAGCCAATGCATAGAGCACTTGATCGTTTTCTGGGTATTGGGGATGATTCCTTAAAAGCTCGGTATAGGCCGAAACCGCTTGTTGATAATCCACGACCGGAGGGGGACCGTCCGGATTTGAATCATAGGACTGCATATCAGAAAGAAATTGCTCATGGGCCTTTTTCATATGTAGATCCCCCAGCCTTTTTAAGGCCGGTGCACGCAATTTTAATGCAGGCCCGGTATGCCGGGTCAAAAAATGCTGATAGCCGGTATGCACCTCCGCTTCCGTTGAGGAAACCGGCTCGTCCCGAAGTGCAGCGATTTTCTCTTGAAGCGCCTTTTTCCGGGTTTCCAGGCCAAGCCGGGCCGGAGGTTGCATGCTTACTCCTTCCCCACCGCGGCAGCCCCATATTCCACTTGAAAGACCCAAAAACAGGACGGCATACACCCAGATCGTTAAACCCCGTTTTATTTGCAGGCGTTTCAGCATCCGGCTAATTTAACCCTTGTACATCGAGAATTTGAAGACGACTGAGTTCCGCAGCGGAAGTCCAGGCCATCAGGCGTTTGAGCCTTCTCTCCGATGCTTCTAGAAGCTTACCCTGGAGAGCGGGTAAAATGGCTTGCTGCATCCGAAGGACTTTCCGGTGTTTTTCTTCCAATTGCTTTCGTGCGGCCTGTATTCGATTATGAAATCCGCCTATTTTTAGTTTTAAAACCGGAACGGCCGCTTGCAATTGTGCCTGATTGGCTTCAAGCTGGTTGTAGGCTTTTTGAAGTCGGCCTGCCTCCCGCTTCAAATCATCCACCCTGCCGGGTACTGCGATACTCAAATTCCAAAATTGTTCTCCCCTGGCGATTTTGAGCCAGCGCTTGGTTTGTTCCCATTTTTTCCTGAGATCCAAAAGATCCGGGTGATTCAATCCTTTCTCAAGCAGTTTTTGGATTTTTCTTTCAATTGCAACACTTTTATTTTGAGCATCTGCCAACTGGCGCAGTATGTTCGCCTCTTCCGGAGTCCATAAGAGGGCGTGATGCTCTTCACGAATGGCCTGATTAAGCCGGTTCTTTAATTCAGCCACTTTATTTTTCTTTTCAACACTAAAATCGGGAGAATAAAACAATGCTATTTTTTCCTCTGATTCTCGAAAGACCTTCTCCCGGTGATCCGCCATCACTTCAAACACATCCAGGTCCTGCTTTTTTTCCTCCAGTAATGTAGCAAGCTGATGGAGCGCCTGATACTCTGATACCCAGTACCTCACCCCGTCGTCCTCAACGATCAGTTCAGCAAGAAGTCCCTGTTTTTTTATTTTCCCCCCATCTATTTTTTTTGACAAACGGCCAACATCCTTAATTTCCAACTGAAAATCCCGAAGGGCTTTCTCCGCCGCGGCATACACAGTGACCGAATGGCTGTACTGATCAATCGCCTTCCCGTAGGCTTCCAAACGATTGTAAACGTGTCCCAGCGCCGTCAGGGCCTCCAGGGCGTATAGATGTTGGGGAGCGAATTCAATAAGATCTTCAAAAACAAGTATGGCGGCCAGATAATCAGTCTCCTTAAATTTCGCCCAAGCCATTCCGAACATGGCATCCGGATAAAAAGAACTCTGCTCTGGTATTTTAGAAAGAACACTGTAGGCCCTGCCATAACGTTTCGCCTCAATTAAAATGTGTCCCTGGGTTAAGCGGGCTTTTTCTTTAAGGGCGTTTAAAAGTGGATTTTGGCGGGTATTTAAAAAGCTCAGTTGCTCGAGCAAATGAAGCGATTTTGGGGTTTCTCCGAGTGAAAAGTAAGACTTCCCCAGCGCCATCTGCGCAAATGGATAGAATCGGCTTTCGGGGAGTATGCGCGCTAATTCAGCATTCCCTGCCCCCATTTCCCCTATTGCATGATGACTCATCCCCGCAAGGTAAGCGCCTTCATCCAAACCCGTCAATGGCGGGGCCATCTCCAAACGCTGATAGGTCTTAAGAACCGAGCGGTATTGCGCGCGGCGATACTGCATCCGCTCAATCGCCAGGAATACTTCATAACGCTGCTCCCCTTCCGGCAGCCCGTCAAGTAAGGCATTAAAAATACGAAAAGCGGAGTGGTGCATGCCCCAGCTTAAATAAAGGCTTCCGAGTAAATAACGGCTCATTTTCGATACTTCGGTCTCCCCGGCTGACATTGCCGCTTCTTCCAATAATTTAAAATGCGTGGCCGCATTCAGGTAATCTTCCAAAAAGAAATAAAAATACGCTTCCTTTTCCATTAAGCTCAAGACGGATTCTTTCATGGAAGCGCGCGCTTCTCCCCGGACTTCAACCACAGTGAGCAGTTGCATGACAAGGCAGCAAAAAACCAGGCCCAAGACTTTTAGTTTGGGTTTAGCCTGCCTTTTAGTTCCAGGTTTCATAGGCAAATTCAACGCGTTTCATTTCAAGATGATCCCGCACAATGAGTTTAATAAAAACCGGCCCTTTTTCTTTTTTAAACGAAAATGTTTCTGCACGTTTATAATCCACCTGCTGAGGGCCCTCCCCATTAAAAATAGCCACCAGATGATGCTCCCCGGATCTGACATTTCCAATATAAAGGCGTTGTATTCCTCCTTTTTTTAAGGCTTTTTTTTCACGGTCCGTGTACAGATAGCTGGCCACCATCTGGTCATTGAGCGTTAATTTTACAGAATCCAGCTGAAAATAATGGTCTCCTTCCACACTCAGAAAGACCACAACGGAAGAATCCTCCGGAAAAAGCAAATCTTCCTGAAGCTTGAAAAGAAGGGTATTTAATTCGACAATTTCTTCCTTTAAGGCCTGGATCTCAGGCTCAAGAACATCGATGTCAGCAGAAACGGTGTTTTGCTCCTTTGAGTCTTCCGCGGCTTCTGCCCGGCCCGTCAATGGACAAAGCATTAAAATGACACAAAAAAAGGAGACCCATACATATCCTCTGCAATTCATGATGTTCCGCCTCATTTTATATTCTCCCCTTCGGTATTCAAGGTGCTTAACCCTGAAGAAAGGGACATCCGTCCTTCTGGGCCGATAATAATGCCCTCCACCTCCTCCAGTTTTTCAATTAATATCAATCCTTTTTCAGGCCCCAGCACAAAAACAGAAGTTGAGAGGGCATCACTGGTTGTGGCATCTGAGGCGAGAATACTGACACTGCGACTTTTTTTTGCCGGGAACCCGGTTTTCGTATTCAGAATATGGTGATATCGGATACCATTTTTGAAAAAAAACCGTTCATAATCGCCAGAAGTAGAGATCGCCTGATCTGCAAGAGGCAGCACTGCCAGAATCCCCCCTTCCCGGTTTGGGTCACGGAGCCCGACCCGCCAGGGCGCACTGCCTTTTTTCCCTCGAATCAGTGTATCCCCACCTGCCATAACCATGGCATTTTGAATGCCATGATTTTGAAGCACTGTCATGGCCCGATCCATGGCATAGCCTTTGCCGATGCCGCCCAAACCAATCTCCATTCGGGAATCCGGCAAGAACACGCTGCTGTTTTGTTCATCAAGCTGAATGTTTTTATAATTCACAAACGGCAGCTGGTTTTGAATCGCGGTTTCTGTTGGGACCATTTCACGGCGAAAATTCCATAACTTCCCCACTGAGGCAAAGGAAATGTCAAAGGCCCCGTCAGTCAACTCTGAAAAATGGAGCGATCTTTTTATTAATCGATACAACTCATTGTCGACGATGACCGGAGATTTCCCCGCCTGGAAATTAATCTGTGAAAGCTGACTTTCAGGCATGTAGTGACTCATCAACCTTTCCAGGCGTTTGACTTCAGCATACGCGGCTTCCATCGCTTGTTTTAATTGCGCCTGATCCGGGCCAATCGCCTTAATGATGACTTGCGTACCCATCAACACGCGCTCTTCAGTCAAAAGATGCCCTTCGCCGTCCCACTCCTCAGCATTTAGCGGAACAACAAACAACAGCAAAACCGCCGTTTTAATAATTAAAGCCGAAACTTGCCGATAGAACATTGGCTTCCTTTGAGTAGAGCTCCCCATTGCGGGGATCTGTAAAATCATCATACTTAAAAAGAATAAAACTGTATCCCGCCTTAAAGTACGGGTTTTTAAACCATCCCCATTTTCGTTGAAGCGGTTTATACTTCACCGTTAAACCCACCCAGTGGTTGGAAAAGGTAGATAACTCTTTATCACGCGCCCTAAAAACCTGAGTGACAGGAAGCCGGTCCCCGTAAAAACTGGCGGCTTCCTGTTGATAATATCGATAAAAAATACCCGCAAGCCAGTTTGGAAAAAGATAACGCTGAACAGTTAATTTGCCTGAATGAGAAAGGATATCGAAAGTGTCCTGATAATAACGGTAGTCCAGCTGAACACTACTTTCCAATCTGCCCGGCCCGTCAGCGGTTTCTTCAAAAAAGGCATAACTGGTTCGTATAACGGCGGCCTGACCTGTTCGGGCATCTGGATAATGCTCATCTATTTGAGCATTCCCTGTACTCAGCGCGCTCCGGTACGGATTATTCATATAACCGGTATCTGCTGAAATTTCATAATTTATCTGAAGCAGCCATCTGGGAGAAAAAGACTGGGTGAGTCCTGCGGCATAAATCGTTCGGTTAAAATCCTTCCAGCCAAAACTGGGATCATCGTTCTGTCCCACCCGGTCCCACGATCTGGCCACACGAAAACTCATTGTCAGGTTCTTATCGAACAGATCATGTGAAACCCCAAAGGCATAGGTATTCGAGGTGTAATCCGGCTCGTCACTTAATGTATAACTTGCACTGACCAGGGTTTCACCGATGATGTGACTACCGCTCAAGGTGTATTCCTGCCGCTCTTCAGAATATTTGCTGGCCTGCGTCACGACGTCAATTGAAGCTGAACTCACCAGATCCACGCGCGCGCCGGCTTCAATGGCCGTTTTTCCCTCGTAGGCTTTTCGGACAATAACCGCCGGCCCCTGCACGGTGATCCCGCCGCCTTCATATAAATTGTAACCCGCAAACGCCTCATCTTCGGGAGGATCAATGGCCATCGCGATTCCTGTCAACGAAAAGCCCGTCATATAAATGATCATACTCATCCAAAAAAACTGTCTCACCGGCAACCGCATCCGCCACCTGTACCACTATACCCTCCCCTGCTTCCTTCCCTCACCTCCTGGATATGCAAATACCATCCTGTTTCTAATGGGTCAGGATCAAAATACATGGTTTCATCCGCCAGATATTCCCTTTCCCAGGGCTTCACCGAGGCGCAGCCCGTCAGCACAGACAGGACAAACAAGAGCATTGAACATTTAAAGTAAAGACACGACTTCTGATAATTAAACACATTACTCTCTTAAAAGGCGCCGGATTTCTTTTTCGTAGCGTTCCGGTTCTTCAGGTCCAAAACCCCAGTGAACATGCCGAATCATCCCGTCCTTTCCAATGACGTAGGTGGTCGGCATACTTCTGATTTTATAAAGAGTGGACACTTTACCTGTCGGGTCAGGCAATATCGAAAAAGCCAGTTTCAGATCCTCACTCATTTTTCGCACTTCCGAGCTGTTTTTGTCGATATTGACACCCAGCACCTCAAGGCCAAGATCTTTGTATTTCCCGTAAAGATGATTAAAATAGGGCAGTTCTTCCTTGCAGGGCGCACACCAGGTTGCCCAAAAATTTAAAATAACCACTCTGCCCCGGTGCTCACTCAGTTTGATATTTCTCCCGTTCAAACTTTTAATCGTAAAGTCAGCCGCGCGTTGTGAAGTCGAGGGCGTGTTCGCCAAACCGGTTTTCCCCGCCAGCACCATAAAAACAATCCATACAACAACAGCCCTTTTACTGATTGGGTTCATTTTTACCTCATGATACATTTGTTTTAAAAAAAGAAGCCGATTCCCAATAACCCTTCCAGATTAAAATAACGGTCCTTGACTCCGGCCAGATCGGCTTCAAAAGAATGAACCGTCAATCGAAAACCGGCATTCATCCAGTCTGTGAAAAAAATGCTGTATCCTGTTCCAACATTAAAGGTAAAGCGGTTCCTGCCATCAAATTCGGTCTGGCCTACGCCGCCTGATAAATAAATCGTGGCATTGAGCGTACGATTTCGGGTCAGGAAAATCTGACCGGGGAACACATTATAACTCACGTTTACATTCCAGTAACTGACGCTATCATCTGTAAAGACAAAGGTGCCCGTCCGCACAACAAACGCTTCGGCGTCTGCCTTTGTTTGTCCATAATTGGCTTCCAGAAAAAACGCCTCGGAAAGATAGAGCGCGGCCCGCAAGCCGTAAACAGGCGACGTGCTGAATTTCTCTATGGCATAAAACCCGGAAAAAGGCGTCAGTTCCAGAAATTCCTGATCAATCCGGGCCTCCTTGACCTGTCTTTCTTCAACCGGTGGAGCAATGAGCGGGGTATCTTCTTGCGGCATTTGTGAATCCTGGGCCAAGACATACCCAGATTGAAGGAATACGCCAAGCAGGGCCATCATCCATTTTATTTTAGTTTCTGTTTTCAATAGACTTCCTAAAAAGCAAAGGCCAATCCAAGACTCAATTCCTGAAATGAACGGTTTCTTTTGGGATTAATAAACAAGGTGTAATGCCTAAAATTCCCATTTAAAAAGAGGCGGTCAAGCAGGGGCACAGAAAATCCCGCTCCTGCATATGCTGTTTCAAAACGATCCGATTGGGCATTGACCAGCAATTGGGCCGGGGCTGTTTTTACCACGCCCCCGCCAATCACAGCGCTCAACGAAAACCAGCGGCCTTTCCATGGCGTCAACGTCATTCCCGCAAGATATAAATCAGTATCTCCAAGATCCCCTGAAGATCTGCCCAGAGTCAGTTCAGCGGAAAGCACCTTCGTTAAACGATAAGCCAAACGAAGAAAAAGTGCAGGATCGTTTTCAAATTGTCCGCCGCTCCAGGATCCTGATAAAAAACCACCGATAAACCGTTCATAGAACCGTTCGCTCCAACTTTTCCGGATACCCGAAGCCCGAAGTGTTTTTTCAACTTCATCCCGATGCACCCAGCCCTCCTCGCCGGTTAAAAGACGGACTTTGTACCAATCTGTTCTCTTTTTCATAAGAAACAATGTTTCATTCTTTTCAGCAATATAAAACACAGGATAACTTCGTCCCGGGCCGGTATGTAATTCCAGAAAAGCTTCAATTACTTTTGCCCGTTGAAAGTGGGTTTCTTCTGCTTTTAATGAACTTGGGGATCCAAACAAGATGATGACTCCACATAAAATTACCCACGAAAAACCGGCTTTAACACGATTACCTCCCGAAGCAGCGGCACTCACAATGGACTCTGTATCCATGCAAGAATCGTCAGATAATCTCCATCGACAAGGCTTAAGAAAATGTTGCCTCCCAAATGTTGTATCCCGCCTTCCGAGAGGGCAAGCGGCTTGGTCAACAAACGGCTTTCATCCGGGTTGACCATATTCGCCATGCCTGCGGCCGAATCATGATTGGCTTGCAGTTCGGCAGTCGTACACGGCACGACCGTACATTCGAAAAGGCGAAGGCTACCACCCGGCCCGCCGCGGCTGGGTTCATTTTTATCCCGTTGGTGACACCCGGCCTCTGAACAGTTTCTCACATCCAAAACCGGCTGAATCGTGGACTTAAAAATATCATGGTCCAGCGCGCCGTTTGTGCCTTCCTCACCCGGCTGAACCTGGCCGCATGCACTAAATGACAAGAACAAAACCAAAACCCAGAAAAAATGGGTTCCTTGCATGAACACATTGGGCCATTTTTTCTTAAACAAACACACCATTTTAACCTTCGTCTTCCAGCTTTAGGGTTGTGCCGAGGTAATCCAGTTGAGGATCGTTGTATAGTCGGCATCCGCCGTACTCAAAGGAGAGGGCGAAACCGGCTGTGTCGGCGGGCCCATGGGAAGTCCTCCTGTTGCTTTTAATAATAAAAGGCTGTTTTCCGGGGTGGTGATATTTGTCCTCGCCGCCACGGCCCCAAAATCTCCTTCGGCACTGCCAGTCAACACAAAATCGCTGTCTCCGTCAGCGACGTGACAGCTCCCGCAGCGTGCCGTCATGATGGGTAAAATATCCGCTTCAAAAACCGTTTCATCCAAATTACCCCGGGCCATTTGAGTCATAATGGCTTCGTTGGTAAACTGCGCGCCCAGATCAACCCACTCGACGATTATTTCCCGTTCATCAGAAGTCAGCATCGCAGCATGATTATTTGAATCCAAAACAGGGATGTCTTTTTCTGCACGGAGTTCTTCATGAAAGAGACGTTCTATTAAATGGCTTTGGCGGGATTCGCCCACGCGCACAAGACCCGATCCATTCATATTATCAACCAGTTGATCATAGGACATGATAAAGCCGGCCCCGGAAAGATCCTGGGTAAGGTCCAGGTCTCCGGCCGGACCGCTCAAACCGGCTTGAGTGACATGACAGGAAATACATTTTGCGTCAAAAATACTTTGAATATCCCTCACGAAATCAATTACAGGGATATTCGGAGGCGATAAGGAAGAAGCGGTCCTGTTTAAGGCAATGGATTCCGTCGCCAGTCGCTGCGGATCGCCACGGCGGGGGGAATGGCACCCATTACAGGTTTTATTTTCCCCGGGACGGACTTGCAGCCAATTTTCCTTTACCTTAAAAGAACGTCGGTTTTCATCGACAACATGAAGCGTTAAAGACGTGTCGGCAGGCACCGTGACACGAAATGAACCATCCGCCTCGACATCCGCATACCCTAAAATTTTCTGCCGCTCAAAATTCGTCGAACCAATATCTTCCCGGCCTGTTCCCGGAAGACTTGGCACGGCTTCGATCACACGGACTTCTTTGACGACTTGAAGCGCTGTATCCGCGATTAATCCGTTAAAGTCAATATTGCCGCTTCCATCTCTGGGAATTTCTTGGCCGTCTTTAAATAAAACTGCATTGGACAATGCACGGTTGGCTTCCGAATCATAGACACTCGCCGCGGCCAGCTCCCCTGTTGTGCCCTGACTCGCCAGATTCGCCGCCTTGGCAGGTTTTGAAGTGGGAATTTGGTTTTGGGGAATGCCCATTAAAGGGACCGGCTCAAGAAAGACAGTTCGGGATCCTGGCGATGGAAGCTGTATCGGTTTATTATTTCCGTCGATGCTCAGCATCCAGATCCCGTAAGTGGGTTCCTCAACCACATCGTTTTCCATGTCCCGCACGACACTTCCCACTGAATAAGCCGCCAAATAACGGTTTGTCCCATCAGGAACCTCATAAATACTGTAATAGCGCCCCTTGGACGACGCTTGACGTCCCGTTGGAATATTCTGTGATTCAAGCAGTTGCTGAGAAGCGGTTTTGGCATTGTCCGCTTCATTCGCCACATCGAGAATACCCACGGCGCCGCCTTCAAAAGTGCCGGTCAAGGGCATCATTGTGGCGGTGAGCTTTCCATCCGCCCGCTCTCGAACATCCAAAAAGGAATTCACTCCTGAGTGGGAACCATATTTAACAAAAAGGTCCGTCCCGTCGGGTTCTATTTTAAAAATGCTGAACTTGTTGACATTGCCTAAATGTTCCCACCGGCTAAACATGATCGTCCCGTCCTTCAGTACCGTCGGATTTCGGTCATGACTTTGATTAAAGGAAATCTGGACAATTTCTCCGGCATCTGTCAGGCCGCCGGCACAGACGCCCTGGCCGGGAAGAACGGGCTTTGAAGGGTCGAGTATATGGAGCAGAGCAGATTTCCTGCGCTCATATTCATCCAGATGACCGGGCCGGTCCGATGAAAACACGATTCGTCCATCCGGGAGATACGCGGGGTCCACTTCGTTCGCGTCGCCGCAAGTTAATTGCTTCGGGGCCGAGGCCCGGCTGCCATCTGCATTCAAGACCATTTCATATAAGTGCCAGTTATCGGCG
The DNA here is from genome assembly GCA_945787655.1 of Nitrospiria bacterium. Taxonomy (GTDB): domain Bacteria; phylum Nitrospirota; class Nitrospiria; order SBBL01; family JAADHI01; genus JAADHI01. The sequence continues at coordinate 10,369 of CALZIJ010000027.1, forward strand.
CTATTTTTTCTCATGGCAAAAACAATTCGAAATGGTTCAGTTCCTGTTTGAGGGAAAATTTCAGGATCTGACACATCCCCCTCTCCCAGGGTCACATCGGCAGTTAAATTGCGTAAGGTCCCCGAAGGCGTTGCTGGAGACAAAGACATTAAATCCCCGCCTTTTGAAAACTCTATCGGGTCAAGCGGGTCGCCGATCGCATCGACTGAACGCTTTGTGAATACAATGCCGGGTAAATCTTCTTCGGTGGTTGTGGAACTGGGTTTTGAGGAGCAAGAAAATAACAAAATATGGACTAAAAGAAAAAAATGGATAGCAAGCACCCGTCTTATTGCATGAAATGTAATAAACATGAAGCCCTCCGATCACCTTATGTATGATATAAACAGGATTAATAAGTATAATGTCATGCGGAAAAAGGGGAAGAACATACAATGCGGTTAAAAAAATACTAACGTTGGGCTTTTCAAAATCTGCTTTGAACATTGCAATTCCCATTCCCGATTTTTCATGATGATGTTATTCAACAATTACAATGAGATTACCCTTTATAAAAATTTTATATATGTAATGATTTACATCGAACAGACAATTATTGTCCGAAAAAACTCCAAAATACCCGGGACCAATTCCCCGCAGGCAGAGGACTTTCTCTAAAAAACCATCAATTATAAAGTGAATATATGTTGCTAAACATGATATTTTTCCAAGTCTGAGATTCTGTCTTCATGCGCTTCGCACTGATACAGTACGGACGGAAGATGACTGGAAAAATCTAGAAGAAAATTATACCGCTGTCAAGTGTCTCAAAAAGACGACAGGGCCGTATAATTGAGTGAAAGCTGTTGATAAATCTATATTTTTTATCAGTTTATTATCTTCAAAAATGAAGACTAAAGGGAGAACTGTTGAGGTCGAAAACAGGCACTTTTTCCCAACAATTTTTCTATTCGCAAGAGTTGATTATACTTTGCTGTTCGGTCAGTTCTGGATAAGGATCCGGTTTTAATCTGACCCGCTTCCACACCCACAGCAAGGTCTGCAATGGAAGTGTCTTCCGTCTCACCCGATCGGTGGGAGATAATCGTCCCAAAGCCTGCCCGCTTCGCAAGTTGAATGGTGTTCAAGGTTTCTGTCAGTGTCCCGATTTGATTAAACTTTACCAGCACGGCGTTGCCTGCCTTTTCTTCAATACCCCGTTTCAGAATTTTTTCATTGGTGACAAAAAGATCGTCCCCGACCAACTGCAAGCGATGCCCCAGTGCTTCGGTCATGTCTTTCCATCCTGACCAGTCCCCTTCCGCTATCCCGTCTTCAATAGAAACGATCGGAAAACGGTCTGCCAAACGGCCATAATAACTGATCATTTCCTTGGCGGTCAGCTCAGTCCCTTCTGAAGCGAGATAGTATTTTTTCCTTTTGTAAAATTCACTTGCGGCCACATCCAAAGCCAGGAGCACATCCTCTTTGGGGCGGTATCCCGCCGTTTCAATGCCTCGAATAATCAGCTCAAGCGCTTCCTCATGTGACTTGACCGCCGGGGCAAAACCGCCTTCATCTCCCACAGCAGTGGTGTACCCTTCTTTTCCAAGCACTTTTTTAAGGGCATGAAACACTTCGACCCCTATGCGAAGCGACTCCGAAAAGCAATCTGCTCCGACAGGGATAATCATAAACTCCTGAAAATCCAGCCCGTTATCCGCATGGGCGCCACCATTGATAATATTCATCATCGGAAGCGGTAATTCATGTGCCTGAACCCCGCCCAGGTATTTAAAAAAAGGGACATTTTGCTCTGAGGCCGATGCCTTGGCAACAGCCAAAGAAACCCCCAGGGTCGCATTGGCGCCCAAGGCACTTTTATTTTCTGTGCCGTCAAGGGCAATCAGGGTCTCATCAATCAATCCCTGATCCTCAGAAGGAAGACCGATCAGTTTCGGGGCGATTTTTTTTTCAACATGCCTGATGGCTTTTAAAACCCCTTTGCCCAAATATCGTTTAGGGTTTTTGTCGCGCATCTCCAGTGCTTCACGGGAACCCGTTGATGCCCCGGAAGGGACTGCGGCGACCCCAATTGCACCCGTCGCTAAACGGACTTCAACTTCAACAGTTGGATTTCCCCGGGAATCCAGTATCTCAATCGCATTCAATGCGGTGATCGCACTCATTTAATCACTCCTGTCCTAATTCCTTGGAATATTTAGTATCTACTTTGGTTCGAGCTTCTCTTTCAACAAGGCATTGACCTTGCCAGGGTTTGCCTTTCCTCCCGATTTTTTCATGACCTTACCGACAAAAAACCCCATCAGCTTTTTCTTGCCGGCACGGTAGCCCTCGACTTCCTTTGGATTGGCTTCAATCACGCCGTCAACCAGTTTAGCAAGCGCCCCTTCATCACTCACCTGGGTCAGTCCTTCTTCTTTTACAATTTCTTCAGGGTTTTTTCCTGTACGCATCATTGTTTCAAAAACCGTTTTGGCAATCTTCCCGCTGATTGTTCCTTTTTCAATCAAGCTCAACAGTGCAGCCAGTTGTTGCGGTTTAACCAGCGCGTCTTCAATCCCCTTGTTGTCCTGATTTAACTCCCTCATCAGGTCTCCCATGACCCAATTGCTCACGAGTTTCGCCTTGGAATACTTGGATACCGCGGCTTCGAAGAAATCCGCCAGCGCTTGCGTACTGGTTAATATTGCAGCATCATAGGCCGGGATTTGATATTGTTCTACAAAGCGCTTCCGCTTGGCGTCCGGCAACTCAGGCAGCTCGGCTTTTACTTTGGAAATCCAGGCTTCATCGATGTTTAACGGGACTAAATCGGGTTCAGGAAAATATCGATAATCATGCGCTTGTTCCTTGCTGCGCATCGGAAAGGTCATTCCCTTTTTTTCATCCCAAAGCCGCGTTTCCTGAACCACCCGGCCACCCTCCTCAAGAATTTCCTCTTGCCGGATCATTTCATAAGCAATCGCTTTTTGAACAAATCGGAAAGAGTTCATATTTTTAATTTCGGCCCGGGTCCCCAGTTTTTTAGATCCTTCCGGACGAATCGAAATATTTGCATCACAACGAAAATTCCCTTTTTCCATATCCGCGTCGGAAACACCGGTATAAATCAGAATGGCGCGAAGCGCCTTCAAATAGGCTACAGCCTCATCCCCGCTCGAGATTTCGGGCTCACTGACAATTTCAAGCAAAGGCATTCCCGCCCGGTTTAAATCCACCAAACTCCCCGATTCAATGCCATCGTGTACATTCTTTCCCGCGTCTTCCTCCATGTGAATCCGGGTCAGACCAATTTTTTTACTGTCACCGGCATTTTGCTTGTCTATTAAAATCTCGATAAAACCATGCTCGGTCAGAGGCAATTCAAACATGGAGACTTGATAGCCTTTTGGAAGGTCTGGATAAAAATAGTTTTTACGCGCAAAACGGGAATAAGAGGCAATTTTACAATGGGTTGCGATTCCCAGCCGGATTCCTAATTCAACCACATCCCGGTTTAACACAGGGAGTACCCCGGGCAAACCCAGACAAATAGGGCAGACCTGGCTGTTCGGCTCCGATCCGAACACCGTCGAACACCCGCAAAAAATCTTCGTTTTTGTCATGACCTGAGCATGGACTTCCAAGCCAATAACGGCTTCATATTTCATGTTTTGTCCCTAATCGTGTGTCTGAATCGATTTTAAATAGTCGATATATTCTTCCGGCAGATGATTTTGCATGCCGCCATGCACCATTTTACCCAAATAGGATTGTGAAGGCAGATAAACCCCCTGTCGGCAGGCCACATAAGTCATAGAGGGCAACAACTCTTCTCCGCAGGAGACAGTGACGTCCTGACGAAGATAGGAATTCGGATAATCGGCGAACTTGTCCAGTTTTTTCAAGCCTTCCAATGTGAGATTAAAAAGTACCCCGTGCACGATTGCGCCCCGTTCCGGCAAAATATCCGCCGTCCCGCTTTTCCAGGACCGGGACCAGCGCGTAAACGCCATAGTGTAATGGGTCAATTGACCGATTCCGATCACACTGCTTCCAGGGCACCGTATTTTCATTTGGTCTAAATCCATGTTTGAACCGTAAGCAAAATAAATCATCCGAGTTGCGGCCTCCGCTGGTGATAATCATGGCATTGCTCAAAGGCATATGCAGTTTTGAATAGTCCTTCCTCGTCAAAAGGCCGGGAAATAAGCTGACAGGCAATGGGCAAACCTTTTTCAGTAAACCCGCAAGGCATTGAAAGCGCAGGCAGACCCGCCAAATTGACTGAAATCGTAAAGATGTCGGAGAGATACATTTGCAAGGGGTCATTGATTTTTTCCCCCGCTTCAAATGCTGCCGTCGGGGTCGTCGGCGTTAAAATACAATCGACCGATTCAAAAGCCGCATCAAAATCCTGCTTAATCAGCGAACGAACCTGCTGTCCTTTTTTGTAATAGGCATCATAATAACCGGATGAGAGCACATGCGTGCCAATCATAATCCGTCGTTTGACTTCTGCGCCAAAACCTTCGCTCCGGCTCTGCATGTACATTTCCATCAAGTCCTTTGCAGAAGAGGTTCGATGGCCAAAACGCACACCATCATAACGTGCAAGATTAGAACTGGCCTCCGCCGTCGCCAGGATATAATATGTTGCCACTGCATATGGGGTATGCGGCAGGGAAATATCCTTAATTTCAGCGCCCTGCCGGCGATAAGTTTCTATGGCTTGCTCCACTGCCCGCCCAACTTCAGCATCAATCCCTTCAATAAAATATTCTTTCGGAATGCCGATACGAACGCCTGCCATTTCAGCTGGAAGACCCGCCCTGAAATCCGGTACAGGGAGATCGACTGACGTCGAATCCATTTCATCATCTCCGGCGATAACATTTAACACAATCGCAGCATCGGTCACATCATGTGTAAGCGGCCCGATTTGATCCAGAGAAGAGGCAAACGCCACCAAACCGTAACGCGAAACCCGGCCATAGGTGGGTTTCATGCCAACAAGGCCGCAAAATGCCGCTGGCTGCCGGATTGAACCTCCGGTATCCGAACCCAGGGCAAAAACCGCTTCACCCGCAGCAACAGCCGCCGCGGAGCCACCGCTTGATCCACCCGGCACGCGGGAGAGATCCCAGGGGTTTCGCGTTGGATCAAAAGCCGAATTTTCATTGGATGAGCCCATCGCAAATTCATCCAGGTTTGTTTTTCCGATGAAAACAGCGCCTGCATTTCTTAAACGTGAAACAACGGTTGCGTCATAGGGAGAGATAAAACCTTCTAAAATTTTAGAGGCGCAGGTCGTTTGAACGCCGGTGGTACAAAGATTATCTTTTAAAGCAATGGGAACACCTGTCAATATCCCGGCTTCCCCTTTGGCAATGGATGCGTCTGCTTGATCAGCCTGAATCAGGGCCGACTCTTGCAAAAGGGTTAAATAGGCTTTGGTCTTTGTTTCAACGGACTGAATCCGTTCAAAAAATGCAGTGACCAGTTCTCTTGATGAAACCTTTTTTTTAAGAAGCGCTTCGTGCAGTTCATGGGCCGTGAGGTCTGTCCAATTCAAAAGGAACTCCTGATACTGACGATTTGATTCTTTTTATCCACTTTGCATAGACGCGGCTCATAGGTTTTCATTTCTTCTTCGTTGTAAAAGGCATAACAAAAAACGATGACCTGATCTCCGACTGCGCCCTTTCGTGCCGTCGGCCCGTTTAAACACACCTGACCGCTCCCCCGTTCTCCGGCCAGGACATAGGTCACAAATCGTTCACCATTGTTTAAATTAGACACCATCACCTGCTCATAAGGATGCATGCCTGCCGCTTCAATCAATGCAGCATCGATGGTGATACTGCCTTCATAATCAAGTTCCGATTCGGTAATCGTCGCCCGATGAATCTTTGTCTTTAACATCTGTCGTAACATTTAATTCCCTCTTGCCGGTTCATATCTCTCTTCAAATACGGTTCATTCTATAATGTTTGGTACCTTAAAAAAAGTGTTCTCACGGTCGGGTGCATTTTCCACTACTTTTTCAGCAGATAAAGAGGGTTTTACCTTATCCTCACGAAAAATATTGGAAAGCGGCAACACATGTGATGTTGGTTCAATTTGGCTTGTGTCCAGCTTGTTTAGCTGCTCGATATAAGAAAATATTTCATTCAACTGACTCGAAAATTGCGCTGTTTCTTCCGGCGTCAGCGACAGGCGTGCCAGAGTCGCCACATATTCAACTTCCTTTTTATCCATTGCTCGCCCCTCCTTATGCTTACCATTCTTCCAGTTTTGCATACTTGAGCGCCATTTTTTTCTTTCCAGAGGTTTCGAATTGTATGGTCACCTTGCACCCCTCTCCGACCCCTTCATAACGCTCAACCCGGCCGATGCCGAAACGGGCATGGCGGATCATCGATCCCACTTCAAAATAACCCGGCAGGTTCGCCGTTTCCGGTTTTGTTGCGGCAGGCTTAAGGAAAGAGTCCTTTTTCCCTGTTCGATCGGACCGGTTTTGATACCGATTTTCTCTGTACCCTTCCCTTGAATACCCCCTCGACGTATACGGCGCGGCCGGTTCAATTGTTCGAACAATCTCTTCCGGCAGATCCTGAATAAACCGCGAAGGGTTGTTCCAATGGGATGTGCCGTAAAGACGCCGTTGCGTCGCACTCACTAAATAAAGACGCTCTTTTGCCCGGGTCATCCCAACATAGCAGAGTCTGCGCTCCTCTTCCATCTCTTTTGGCTGTGTCAGCGCCCTTGAATGCGGAAAAAGCCCTTCTTCCATGCCCACCAGAAACACCACGGGAAATTCCAGACCTTTTGCCGAATGTAAGGTCATCAGGGTCACACCCCGTCCGTTTTGATCATTTTCCTCCCCACTGGACACCAGTGCAATCTGATCAAGAAAGGCCTTTAATCCTCCCAATCCGGAGCGTTCGATTTCAATCAGAGTCCCATCCAGTCCATATTGCTCATCTTCTGATGCCATGACAAACTCATCCGCCGCTGCAATAAATTCGAGGACATTCTCTATCCGGCTTTCCGACTCATGACCAAAGGCCTTCTTCAGATAGGCCATGTAGTCCACTTCATCCACCAAAAAACGCAACAACTGAGGCAGCGGGACATCTTCTGCGAAATCACTAAGGCGTTCAATCAGTTCCATAAATGCCACAACGCCGTTTTTCCCTTGAGGGGACAGTCCCATCTCTTCGGCATGAGCTAGGGCGTCCAATAAAGGGTATTGGTTTGTCTCGGCGTATTGAGCCAATCGCTCGAAACTTACACGGCCAATGCTTCTTGGGGGTAAATTAATAATCCGGCGCACGCTGATATCATCGGCCCGATAGACAATCAGTCTTAAATAAGCGATCAGGTCTTTGACTTCTTTCCGGTCGTAAAACCGGAGTCCTCCATAAACAAAATAAGGCAGGCCTGCATTCCTCAATGATTCTTCGATAACGCGGGACTGCGCATTGGTTCGGTACAATATCGCAAAATCAGAAAGCCCGTAATCACCGCTTTCCTGAAGGCCCGAAAGAGTCCTTAACACAAAACGGGCTTCCTCGTTTTCACTCGCCGTTTTGCCCCAGACTATTTTTTCCCCAGTCCCGTTTTCCGTCCAAAGGTTTTTCGGTTTCCGATGCCGGTTTTTTTCAATCATGGCAGAGGCGGCGGACAAAATGGTATTTGTCGATCGATAGTTCTGGCTTAAAACCACAACTTTGGTATCCGGAAAATCCCGTTCAAAACTCAGGATATTCCCCACGTCAGCCCCCCGAAAGGCATAGATGGATTGATCGTCATCCCCAACGACACAAAGATTTCTTTTTTCGGAAGTCATGAGCCGAATCAATTGATACTGGGCGTGATTGGTATCCTGATACTCATCCACCATAATATACTGAAAACGGTCCTGGTACATACGCTGTATATCGGAACGCGACTGAAACAATCGAATGGTACAGCCGATCAAATCATCAAAATCAAGGGCATTCAGTGCAGACAGACGAATCTGGTACAAGTGATAGACTTTTTTAAGGACCGATTCAAAACCAAAATCCCCGGCCTGATCGGCATAGGTTTCGGGTAATATCAATTTGTGTTTCAATTGGCTGATCTGGCCTAGAAGTGAACGGGGTTGAAAAAGATCTTCATTGATTTCCAATTCGGAAACACAGGATTTCATCAGCGCCAGTTGGTCGGACGCATCGTACACGACAAAATCCTTGCGAATCCCCATTAAATCAATGTGCTGCCGCAATATTCTTAAACAGGCGGAATGGAAAGTAGACACCATCAAGCGGCGGCTGATTTCAGGAGAAAGCAGTTTGGCCACCCGTTCCCGCATTTCCTGGGACGCCTTGTTGGTAAAGGTCACTGCCAGAATTCTAAAAGGAGACACCTGAAACGCTTCGATCAAATAGGCAATGCGATGGACGATGACCCGTGTTTTTCCGCTGCCGGCACCGGCGAGAATCAACAGCGGACCATCGACTTGTTCCGCGGCCTCCCGCTGTGCAGGGTTAAGATCAGCCAATATCGGGTGCAACATCTCTTCCACTACTCTACGGTCACGCTTTTGGCCAGGTTTCTGGGTTGATCCACATCGCTGCCGCGAGAGACCGAAACGTGGTAGGCCAACAGTTGAAGCGGAATCGTCATTAAAATCGGACTGAGCGCGGACACGACTTTCGGAATAAAACAGATTTCATCCACCAACGGCGCCAATTCGGTATCCCCCTCTTCGGCGAAGGCAATCACCACCCCCCCACGTGCCTTGACTTCCATCACGTTACTCACAATTTTTTCATAGACCTTGTCTTTCAAAGCCAGCACCACTACGGGCATGTTCTCATCAATAAGGGCAATCGGGCCATGCTTCATTTCTCCGGCGGGATACCCTTCTGCATGAATATAGGAAATCTCCTTCAGCTTCAATGCCCCTTCAAGGGCCACAGGATAAAGGATTCCACGCCCAAGATAAAGAAAATCCCGATACCGGAAAAAATTCCGGGCAATATCGGCCACACGGTCTTCATGGGCCAGAACCTCCTCAATCTGTTTCGGAATCAAAAACAATTGATGGATGAGTTGCTTGCCCGCTTTTTCAGAAAGGTGCCCCCTCCGCCGTCCAAGATAAATCGCGAGCAAGGTCAAGGCCGTCAACTGCGTGGTAAAGGCCTTGGTCGAAGCGACCGAAATTTCCGGGCCGGCATGGGTATAAAAGACAGCATCGGTTTCCCTGCTCAGACTGCTGCCCACCACGTTGCAAATTGAAAGGGTCGGAATGCCTTTCGTTTTCGCCTCCTTGATCGCAGCGAGTGTGTCCGCGGTTTCACCGGATTGGGAAATGCCAATCACCCAGTCCCCCTTGACTAGATGCGGGTCTCGATAACGAAATTCCGAAGCGATATCCACTTCAACCGGAATTTTTGCAATTTCTTCAAGAAGAAATTTACCCACCAGTGCCGCATGCCATGAAGTACCGCAACCGATGATCACAATCCGCTGGCAATTTTCCATCCATTGGCCGATTTCCTCGGTCCCGGCCAGTAACACTTCCCCGGCTTCCTGCGCCACATGACCTCGAATGGTATCCACAATTGCCCGCGGCTGCTCATGAATTTCCTTCTGCATAAAGTGACGGTATCCGCCTTTTTCCGCCATGACGGGATCCCAAGAAATCTGATGCTGTTCCTTAACAAGACGCGCGCCCTTAAAGTCGCATATTTCCAAACCATTTGGGCTAAACAACACCATTTCGCCATCTTCCAGATAAATCACATTTCTTGTATGAGATAAAAATGCAGGAATATCAGAGGCCACAAAATATTCTGATTCTCCGACGCCCACCACAAGAGGACACCCGGAGCGGACAGCAACAAGTTCATCAGGGGCATCTTTCGATAAAATACAAATCGCGTAACTGCCATGCATTTGCATAACGGCCTTTTGAACCGAGACTTCCAAAGAAAGTCCTTTTTGGTAGAAAGAGTCCACCAAATGAATAATCACTTCGGAATCAGTATCAGAAGTAAAAACCCGTCCTTCGTCCTGAAGTTTCTTTTTCAGGGAAAGGTAATTCTCGATAATGCCATTGTGGACCATCACCAACGTTCCTGCACGATGCGGATGGGCATTGTCTTCCGAAGGTTTGCCATGTGTTGCCCAACGGGTATGCCCAATACCGGAGACCCCGTCGGAAGGATTACGCGGCAGGATGGCTTCCAGAGAGGATAACTTGCCCACCGAACGTTTGAGTTGAATTTCACCCTTGAGAAAATAGGCGATTCCTGCTGAATCGTAGCCCCGGTATTCCAGCCGCCTTAACCCATCCACGACAAGTGAAACGACATCACGCTTTCCGATATATCCGATAATTCCACACATTATTTGTCCCTAAAGATCTTTATCTTAATTTGTTGTTGAAAAGCCGCCGATTTTCAGGCTATTTATTCTTTTTCGGTGCTCTCCGTTTCACCCAATCTGCTTTGTTTTCCTGTTTAGTCCGTGAAAGCGCCAAAGCATCCGGCGGAATATCCTTCGTCACAGTTGTTCCAGCTGCAATCAATGCCCCCTTACCGACGCGGACCGGGGCAACCAGCTGGGTATCGCTGCCGATAAAGACATCATCTTCAATAATCGTTTTGAACTTGTTTTTTCCATCATAGTTACAAGTAATGGTTCCGGCGCCGATGTTTACATTTTTCCCAATACAGGCATCCCCCAGATAACTTAAATGACTGGCTTTTGACCCTTCACCCAAGACACATTTTTTGACTTCAACAAAGTTCCCGACTTTGGCAGATTTGTGTATCATGGTCCCCGGCCGCAGATGCGCAAAAGGACCAATCGTCACGTCTGAGGCCAATTCAGAAGAATCAATGACACAATGATCTTTAATCAGGGCACCATCCCCGATACGGCTGTCGCGTATTCGACCTGGATAAATCGTCACCCCTTCTCCAATGACCGTATGCCCTTCCAATGTAACGCCAGGATGGAGCACGGTGTCCCGGCCAATGCTGACCTTCGCATCAATCCAGGTTTGACCCGGGTCAATCAGGGTGACCCCTTCCATCATCCAATACCGATTAATCCGGTTCCGAATTATTCTTTCGGCATTGGCGAGGTCAGCTCTGCTGTTAATTCCAATGACTTCTTCCGGGTCGGCTTCCACGCCGATCAAGGGCACACCTTCGGAGACTGCAATACCAATGACATCCGTCAAATAGTATTCCTTTTGCTCGTTATTCGGCTGAATCCGGTCAAGCGCCTCGAACAAAAATGCGGCATCACAAAGATACACGCCGGTATTGACTTCATTCACAGACCGCTCGTCCGGACTGGCATCCTTTTCTTCAACGATATGCGAAATCTCTCCACTCGCATTTCGAATCACTCGGCCATATCCCGCAGGTTGGTCAAGCCTCACGGTTAAAAGTCCGGTCCTGGCTTCGGCCTTTTTATAGGCCTCCAAAAACCGCTGAATGGTCTGTGGCCGCAATAAAGGGGTATCTCCATTTAATATCAGAACAGGGCCTCTAAAATCCTGGAGTGAAGGCTTCGCCTGAAGCACCGCATCTCCCGTTCCCAAAGGAGGATTTTGCAGTATGGGGGTGCTGGCTTTTTCAGAAACCAGGGCCGAGACAGCCTCCGCCTGATGCCCGACAATGACATAGTTTTTTTCGATTTTAAGCGTCTGTATCAGTTCGAGGACATAACTCAGCATCGGCACCCCTGCCAAAGGGTGAAGGACTTTTGCCAACCTGGATTTCATTCGGGTGCCGTGACCGGCTGCCAAGATCACCGCCGCACACTCAGTCAATGGTTGTTTCCTCCATTGCCCGTTTGGGCAGACGGTTTGTATCGACTTTGAGTTCGGGACGATAAAGCCCGACGGAAAAAACGATTTTCATGCCTTCCTCTACCGTTATCGTTAAAGGAATAACATCCTCTTCAGGCACAAGGATGAGGAAACCTGAAATGGGGTTCGGCACAGTCGGGATAAAGATACTCAGGACTTTCCCAAGTGAAACCCGGTCGATCTCCCCTTTCATATTGCTTGTGACAAAACCATATGTAAAAAGTCCACGCCTGGGATATTCAATCAAAACGACCCGGGTAAAATTATCGCTCTCCCCGGATTGAAAAGAAAGCGTACCCACAACAGACTTCACCATGGAATAGACATTTCGAACAAGCGGCACCTGACTGAGCAGTTTTTCCCATAATTGATATAGCTTTTTCCCAAAAATATTGGTGGTAAAAATACCCGCCGAAAAAATCAGCGCCAACAGCAATAAGATGCCAAACCCGGGAATATAGTACAATTCCTGGGTTTTCATAAAATTTCCCAACAACCCTTCCATCGTGACAAACAGGGTTTTCAGGATCAGATAGGTTCCCCAAATCGGCACGATGACGAGCAGGCCCGTGATAAAATAGCGGCGAACCCGCATTTTACCTCCCGATTTAGGGTCTTCTACTTTAGGATTTTCAGTGGGTTCCGGCATTTTTCTAAGCTCAAGACCTCGAACTGATGATCATACTGTCACCTTCTATCCCGAAACAAGGCTTTTTCTTAAACCCATCACTTTATTATTATAGATTAAAGCTTGAGCAGCCGCTTGGCATTTTCAGATAAAATTTTTTGCCGGACCTCCGGTTTGAATCCAGCCTGCTCAAAATCGGATATCCATCGCTCCGGCGTCAGGAAAGGATAATCCGAACCAAAGAGAACACGATCTTGCAGTAATGTATTGGAATAACGCACTAAAGATGGAGAGAAATATTTCGGGGACCAGCCTGAAAGGTCGATATAAACATTGGTTTTATGCACAGCCAAAGCCAGCATTTCTTCCTGCCAGGGCCAGGAAGGGTGTGCGCCAATAATCGTTAATTCCGGAAAATCAGCGGCCACGTCATCAATATAGGGGATCGGCTGGGCATATTTTAACTTCAGGCCATCCCCTCCGGGTACACCCGCGCCAACACCCGTTGTCCCGGTATGCACAAGGAGGGGAATTTTTAATGCCGAACAGGTTTCCCACAACGGGTAAAATCGTCGGTCATTTAAATAAAAGGCCTGCGCGATCGGATGGAGTTTTAAACCTCTAAGCCCCAGGGTTTTCACAGCGCGTTCCAGCTCGGCAATCGCGACCTTTCCTTTCCAGGGATCGACACTGGCAAAACCAATAAAAACATCGGGATAGCGTTTTACGATTTCGGCGATGTAATCATTCGTCACCGGCGGCAATCCAGTCTGGGTTTCGGTATCCCATGCCAGCAACACCGCCATCATATCCAGCCCCTGATAATACTCGGCCATCGTCTCAACGCTGACTACCGCATCTTCCTTATGAAAATACTTTAGAGCATCAGAGAGATATTTCCCGCCCCCGTCCACCAAGTATTCCCTGGTCCCGGGGTGGACATGCATATCGATTGCCTGCATGGCTTCAGACCCGCCTTCCGATGGTTAACTATTTTTCAAAACGCAAAAGAAGTGTACACTGCAAGCGCCGTTTGATCCAGCAAACGAAGCTCAAGCCCGACTTCCGTCGTTTGATTCATATGCATGAGCAAACCGGCAAAAACACCGAAAGAATTGTTTTCCAGTCCAGCGCCACCGCCGCCGGTGATTTCAACACCGGAAAAAGCCAGCCCGCCATAGGTCGTTAACATTGAACGATTGCCTGAAGATCCCGCATCTAAAAAAGCGCCCAGTGCAAAATCATATTCCTTGAAAGATTGACGCCCCGCGCCATCCACATCTGCCCGTACCTGAAGCAATTGTGCAACAGATCCAATTTTCAGATTAATATTGTCCATGGTCGCCCAGGTCACTTTAGTTCCAAATCCGAAAGCGGGGCCGGCATCCGAATCCCTGCGATTACTTTCAAATCGGCCAAAACCAGCGCGGTAAACAAAATCAATCCGCTCAGAGACCCCGACCTGTCCTTTGGCCAATACGAGCATCCCTTCTGTATCGGTCGGGCCATCCATATCCCGATCTACCAAAAAATCAAGCTCTATCCCCACTGTAGAATGATTCATTCCAACTGTGGCACCCGGAATACCAATCGGCGCGGCTAAAGCCGTCTGAATTCCGATTACACCGGAAAAGAAAATTCCCATTAGAAGTCGTTGCAATTTCATTTTAATCCTCCAGAATAAGATATGACGTATTCATAATACGCGGCGGAAATTAACATATTCCTTGATCCCTCCGCAACTGTTGCATGCCGTGACTGAATATTAAATACCTGAATGCCCTGTCCTCGTTTTGTCCTGAAAATTGAGGATCGTTCATCCGCATGCAAGCGCAAAAATAGCAGACCGCTGAAACGCGCCGCAAAAATATGGGGACATCATCAGTGACCGGTCGTTGTTGATATAAAACAGACAGGATGAAACAGACTCACCAGGAATATGGAGGGATTTAGTTCAGCGTAAATTCTGCTATTACCGGTAAATGATCCGAATAAACAAAATCAAGACATTGAAACTGTTTCATCTGAAAATGGTTTGAATAAAACAGATGGTCAATGCACCAGAAACTTCCGAACATCGGCCAGGAAGGCTGTTTCCTTTCCCCATTGCGGCACTCTTCCAAGTCACAGTGTTTTTTAAGCCTCTGCATTTCCCGAACACGATGAGAAGCATTAAAATCTCCCGCGATAATCAGTGGTTCATTTAAGTTCTTAACAAGTTTCGAAATGGCGGACAACTGGCGGTTTCGCCGAAGATATCTGGGGTAGGTCCAGGGCGCGGAAGCATGAACAGCAAGAAGCTGAAAACCAGACTGATAACCGATCCGCATGAGGCCTTGCGGTCTCCCGTTGAATTCCTCTTTATTTAATTCCTCAAAATCAGTAATTGGATATCGACTAAAAATGGCGATGCTTCCGACCGGGTTCGGGGAAACGACCTTAAAATAAGGATAGGATCGCAACTGTGCAATGACCTTCTCGCTATGCACGGGGGACAGCTCAGACAGTACAATTAAATCTGCTTCGGCTTCCTTAAGCCGGTCAACCGCCCGGTTAATGCGTGGGTTTTTGCACCAAAGATTAGAGAAAAGTAACTTCATATGAATGATATCCATATTAAAGAATCATGGTAATCATAACATAAAAGGCGGGGCGGCATTCCCCCAAAAACCTTCGGCGGCGCTTGATCCGTTTTAATGGTGCTTGCGTCCATGCGCTCAAGCACCGCCGAAAAGGGTCAAATTACACAATCTATTTTTTCTTTTTTCTGGATTGGGACGGGACTTTCTTTTTCTTCTTTTCGTTCTTTTTCCCCCATGAAACCACAAATTTTTCGGGGAAAGGACCGCCCTCGTAATCAATCGCCATCTCGGCTTTTAAATTGGGGCGCAGAAAGACCTGACGCACCATTTCCGGAATCATAACCATGCCGACATATTTCCCAAGACATTCATGGTGTCCAAAACCAAAGTGAAAAGTATTGTACCAGGGACGTTTTGGATTAAACTTATAGGGTTCCGGAAACGCCGCCTCATCAAAAGTCGCTGAATAGATCATCGGCAAAACCAGTGTGTTTTTACGAATTCGGGCTTCCCGTTTTGTCCCTCTTGCCAGAATATAGTCGCTCGCCGCTTTACGGAAAAGGTAAGGCGCAATCGGATGAAACCGCAAAGCCTCCCACACAATCGCGTCAAATTTTTCATATTCGTCCAACTGAACTGCCGCCAGTGCTTTTCGCATAACACTTTGATTGTCCAGAATATACTGGACGACTTGTGCCACCGCCTGGGCAGTGGTTTCCACCGAACCGATAAGAAGCCCGCCGGCATTGCGGGCGAGCCGGTCAATCGTAAAACCAACCGATTCGGGATAGACCGTGCGCAGCATTCTTGAAAGCACATCATCCCGCTTCTCTCCGGCCCTGATCTCTCCGATCCGCCGCGGGATCAATTCTTTCATATAATTCTGCATCTCCAGTCCCGTTTCCTGATGCTTTTTCACAATCATATCGGGGTCATCCACCAAATCAAACGGTTGATTATGAAAAGTGTTGTACTGGTTCCAGTAAGACCACTCCATCAATTTTTCAGGGGCCACTCCGTCCAGACCAAAATATTCCTGGACCAGCAAAGTGGGAATCAAACGGGCATAGCGTTGCACCAATTCAATTTCCCCCTTGGCTTCATCCAGCTTTTTCTTGGACCGTTCCGCCACAAGGTTGCGAATTCTCGGTAAGTCATCGCGATTCAACATGGATTGCATGATGGCCTTTTCCCGATAGTGCAAGGGGGTTTCGTCCTGAGACAACATGAACTCACCCATTTTCGGCGCATAAAGTGCGACGGTAAACACGGTGGGGAGACGTAAGATTTCCACCACATCGTCAAAGCGGGCCACAAAAGTACACACCGGGGTTTTTAAAATCGGACGTTTTTTTCTCAGCTCTTCAAAAAGCGGCAGTGGCGACTCATCAATCCACCGCCGAACCATTGGAAATTTTTGGCTCCGGGGTGCCTTGTCTATTTTTCTTAGGAAGCTCATTCTCTCTCCTGATTTTTTAAGGTTGTCATTATTGGAATCACGGGTGTTCGTACATTTTTTGCTATTAATTCGATTTTGAAAAGGATCAGCCAGATTCTTTAAAAGGATATTTATAGCAAAAACGAAAAAGAAATCATAGCCCTAAACAGGTATGATTTTCTTCATATTTTCTGGCTGATTTTTATCTTTGAGGGTGACGAAAACGATCCAGCCGATGGGTCACCTTATTGCGAATGGCCTTTTTCAAAAAAGGGGTCCACCCTAAACACAAACCCAGCGGACCAAGGGCCATCCGCGTCCACCGCCAAAAGTCGAACGTATCCGTGTGTTTGATAATCAGCCCCTCTTTAAATTCAAACACGGCATCAACAATATTGTGCACACAGCGGCATTTTTCTCCATAGGTGTAGATCGCCTCCCAATGTGCGCTGCCCTTCGTATCGTCCGCCTGAATATCTGAATAATGGATTTCCAAATCCTGGGCGCGTGCGCAAAGCATCCGCCTCATATCACCTGCACATCCACC
>CALZIJ010000028.1 GCA_945787655.1 Nitrospiria bacterium
CTCGGAGATGCTCAAAAATGTAGCGCAAGCCAATCGCAAAAATAGGTACCCCTCTGGAAGCGGCTGCGCCTAACGCCTGCTTGTATTCCTGCAGATGGATTTCATCTCCGTAGAGACCGTATATCAACGAAATCAAGAAAACAGATCGGAAGGACAACGAGCGGCTCGAGTTTCTGGGCGACGCCGTCCTCGACCTGATCGTCTGTCATGCCTTAATGGATCGATTCCCCAAACTCCCCGAAGGGGATCTTTCTAAAATGAAGGCCAAGATTGTCAGTGAAAAAACGCTGGCTGCTGTTGCCCGGGATATCAATCTTGGGCAGTACCTTTATTTGGGCAAAGGAGAGACGATGACTGCCGGCCAGGAAAAACCGTCCTTGCTTTCAGATGCGATGGAAGCCCTGATCGCGGCGGTTTATCTGGATAGCGGGGGTCAGGGAACAGACACGGTACGGCAAGTGATATTACGGTTATTTAAAATGCCTTTAAGTGTCTTGCGCTCGGGAGCAGTGCATTTCGATTATAAAACGGCGCTTCAGGAATATTCTCAACAAGCGTTTGGCGTATTACCTGTTTACGACGTGGTTGGGGAAAGCGGCCCTGATCATTCTAAGTATTTTGAGATCACCGTCTGTATTAATGGGAAAATTGCAGGGGTCGGCATCGGAAAAAGTAAAAAATCCGCTGAACAAAAATCCGCACAAGAAGCCCTTTCGGCCCTTCAAAAAAAGACCTGAACATCTAAAAAATCGTTTACGAGGAAGAAAGGCCCGGATGTTTTTCCGGCGCGGTTTGGCCTGAATCGTCCAGCAGGGTTTTCAGTTCGGACATAAACTGGTTTACATCCTTAAATTCCCGATAAACGGAGGCAAATCGCACGTAGGCCACCTGATCCAGGGCGTGAAGTTGGCGCATGACCTCTTCCCCGACAATGTGGCTTTCAATCTCATTGACGCCCCTTTCCTGGATTGCCTTTTCAATGCGTGTGGCCACAGACTCCAGTTGATCCACACTCACCGGTCTTTTTTCACAGGCTTTTTTTAAGCCCGACAGAATTTTATGACGATCAAAGGGTTCCCGACGCCCGTCCTTTTTAACCAGCATGGGGAGGTTTTCTTCGATCCGTTCATAGGTTGTGTAGCGGCGCTGGCATTGGAGGCATTCGCGGCGCCGTCGAATCACTTCACCTTCTTTGCTCAGGCGAGAATCCACAACCTTATCTTCAAGACTACTGCAATAAGGGCATTGCAAGTTAACTTTTCCTAATCTATCTTGTAAAAGGGAAGCGTGTACAGAGGGCTTCAGCTTGAGTCTGAACCTGTCTTAACGTATTTTCGTCTTCCCGGTTTTTGAGGACGGTATCAATGAGATCCGCGATTTCAGCCATTTCGTGTTCTTTCATGCCGCGTGTGGTGACGATCGGTGTGCCGAGACGAATGCCGCTGGCATGCACCGGCGGCCGTTGGTCAAAGGGAACCGCATTTTTATTGACGGTGATTCCAGCCCGGTCCAGCGCTTCGTCGGCTTCTTTCCCCGTGATCCCTTGCTGTGTCAGATCGACCAGCATCAGGTGTGTATCTGTCCCGCCTGAAACAATTTGATATCCACGTGAAATCAAGGCATCAGCCAATGCGGAAGCATTTGAAACAATTTGTTGTTGATATTCCACAAAAGACTCGGACAGTGCTTCTTTAAAGGCGACGGCTTTCCCTGCGATGACGTGCATTAAGGGGCCGCCCTGAATACCGGGAAAGACTGACTTGTCGACGCCTTTTGCAAATTCGGCTTTACACAGAATCATTCCGCCGCGTGGGCCGCGCAGGGTTTTATGCGTGGTGGTTGTCACGAAGTCTGCGTAGGGAACGGGTGAAGGGTGGACTTTTGCGGCCACCAGGCCCGCGATGTGTGCCATATCGACCATAAGATAGGCTTTGATGTGATCCGCAATTTCACGAAAGCGTTTGAAATCGAGTGTACGGGAATACGCGGAAGCCCCGACGACGATCATCTTTGGCCGTTCTGCTTCCGCTTGTTTGGCGACGATGTCGTAATTGATCCGCCCGGTTTCTTTTTCGACCCCATATGAGACGGCTTCATAAAGCTGGCCGGAAAAATTAACTTTAAAACCGTGGGTGAGATGGCCGCCATGGGCCAGACTCATACCCATGATTTTGTCTCCCGGTTTCAAGACCGAGAAATAAACGCCCATATTGGCTTGTGATCCGGAATGGGGCTGCACATTCACGTGGTCTGCGCCAAAGATTGCCTTGGCCCGTTCAATGGCGAGATTTTCAGCAACATCAACATATTCACAGCCACCGTAATATCTTTTCCCAGGGTAGCCTTCTGCGTATTTATTGGTAAAAACTGACCCTTGCGCCTCCTGAACCGCGCGGCTCACCACATTTTCCGAAGCGATTAAAACAATTTTTTTGTTTTCCCGTTCAATTTCCTGGGCAATAGCGGTCTCAACGGCAGGATCGTATGTTTTTAATGGTGTCCCTTTTTCCAATGGTTTTTCCTCTACGGTGAAATGGGTGATTTTTCTACTTGTTTTGAAAGGGGTTTTCCCCGGGTTGTTTCCTGTTCAATGGCAGTGATCTTATCCAGACGTCTCTGGTGGCGGCCGCCATCGAAGGGGGTCTCCAGCCAGGTTTTGAGGATGGAAAGCGCTACGGCATGATCCAAAATCCGGCCGCCTAATACGAGGATGTTGGCATCATTGTGACGACGGCTGGCCTCTGCCGTTTCGATATTATGACAGAGTGCGGCCCGAACCCCTGGATATTTATTGGCTGCGATCGACATTCCAACGCCTGTTCCACAAATCAGTATTCCTCTTTCAAGCGCCCCTTTGGAAACCAGGGAAGCGACCTTGAGTGCATAATCAGGGTAATCGACTGAGTCATTCCCGTTTGTTCCGAGATCGTTGTATGCGATCTGATTTTCGGAAAGATATGCGAGAATATGGTTCTTTAAATCGTACCCGGCGTGATCTGAGGCAACCGAAATTTTCATAGTGTTTCCTGACGGCGATGTTAGCGAATTGTCCTTGGGAGTGTCAAGAACATTTGAATCTTTTAAGCTTATGGCTTGAGTTTATAGCGGATGTGACGAGTGAAAAATATTGATGATGTATATTCTATGATGAAGAATATCTTGTAAAGAAACGGGCGTTATTTTATTTTAAGACCAAACACCTCTTGCGGATTGACAAGAGGGTGTCGTATTGAATCTTGTTTTAAATCCAATGGAGACTCGAATATCCATGATTCAACAAATAGACCACATCAATATCGTTGTCCGTGATTTGAATGCGATGATTGATTTTTACGAAAAAAACCTCGGCTTCAGGCTTTCAAAGCAGGTTGAAATCAGCGGAGACTGGATTGAGGATGTCGTGCATTTAAAGGATGTGAAAGCCAAAGTTGTTTATCTCGAACTCCCCGAAGGGCCTCGCATCGAGTTGATCCACTATCTCGCTCCAGAGGGCATGTTTCCCGATGGTTTGAATATCCCGAACACTTATGGATTACGCCACATTGCATTTCGCGTCACGAACATCGACATGTGGGTGGAACAACTTCAAAACAAGGGTGTGGTATTTTTCGGAAATATTCAGGCTGTACCGGGAAGTCAGGTGAAGTACGCAGGGGGCGTTAAAAAACGCCTGATTTATTTTTATGACCCTGAAGGAAATATCCTGGAGTTATGTGAATATTCAAAGAAAAGTACCGGGGCATGAGCCAGAGCCTGACAGTATTTGAAGAGGCCGTAAACCGCCTGGTGAAACTGATTCCGGATTTTTTTAGCCGCTTGTCTCAGTCTGTGTCTTGAACCCCGGGAGAATCACTGTTTAGAAAAATGCAGCAGTAAGCGATGGCGTGACAGAAAGAGCAGGCGCTTTCAAGGGTTTGGCAGGCACTTCCCTTTGGGTAGAAAGGACTTGCATTCTTCCGGGCTGAGAGACCGGGTTACCCGATTGCGTGCCAAGGCCAAAAGGGTTTTTAAATCCAGTGTGACGTTTTGGACCGTTTTATCCGTGCTTGAGGTTACGAGATATTGGCTGTCCGGGCTGAAGGCAAGGTCGAGTATTTCTCCGGAGTGTGCTTTTATTTCAAATTGTTTGGCGCCTGTCTTGGCATCCCATAAAATAGCTGTTTTGTCCCGGCTGCTTGTCCCGATATATTTTCCATCCGGACTAAAAGCGACCCCTGTGACAACGTGACGGTGACCCGTCAGCGTCAGAATGTTGTTCCCTGTTTTGGCATCCCAGATTTTTGCCGTTTTGTCCCAACTGGCCGTCGCCAGCCTTTTGTTATCTGGACTAAAGACCGCCGCTTTAACCCCGCCGGTGTGTCCTTTCAATGTGCGAATGACGGTTCCTGTTTTAGCATCCCAGATATTGACCGTTTTATCTCCGCTGGCCGTCGCAAGAAATAAACCGTCCGGGCTGTAGGAGAGCCCGTGGATTTCCTGCGTGTGCGCACTCAAGGTTTTGAGCTTTTTGCCAGAAGCCGCATCCCAAATTAAGGCATTATTATCCCAGCCAGCGGTTGCAATGTGCTTTCCGTCTGGATGAAAATCAATGCCCGTGATTTCGCTTTGATGTCCTTTCAAGGTGGTGATGGTCTTCCCCGTTTTGCTGTCCCAGATCCGGGCTGTTTTATCCGCACTGGATGAGGCGAGTCGGGTTCCTTTTAAATCGTAAGTGACATCGGTCACTGCTTTGGTATGTCCTTTGAGCGTCAGTCGGGGACTCCCGGAATTGATGTTCCAAAGCTTGAGGGTTTTATCGGCGCTGGCGCTGGCTATTTCCTGACCCTTGGGTTGGAAAGTCACTCCGGTAATTTTGTCCCTATGACCAAGAAGGACAGGAAAGGCCTCTCCGGATGCCACGGCCCAGATTTTCAAGGTTTTATCCCAACCGGCTGTGACAAGCTGCTGTCCATCTGGCGTAAAGGCCACATCGGTGAGTCCGCCGGTGTGGCCTTTCAGTGTTGCGATGGCTTCTCCGGACGCCACATCCCAGACTTTCGCCATTTTATCCCAGCCGGCCGTGGCGACAAATTCCCCATCTGAACGATAGGCAATGCCTCGAATACCTTTTGTATGTCCCTTAAAGGTTTGAATCACTTCCCCATTTTCGACATCCCAGATTTTCGCGCTTTGGTCGTTGCTGGCGGTTGCGATGTATTTCCCATCGGGACTAAAGCTCAGGTCCGTCACTTCACTGGCATGTCCAGAAAGTGTTCGCAGAGGCTTCCCGGATTTTATATCCCAAATTTTAATGGTACTGTCTGCACTGGATGATGCCAGCCGGTCTCCGGTTTTATTAAACGACAAAGCAACGACGGGTTTAATGTGGTCTCGAAAGGTGTGGAGGGTTTTTCCGGTCTTTACATCCCAAATTCTGATATCGCTGTCTTCACCTCCTGTCGCGGCCTGCTCTCCTGAAGGGTGAAAAGCAACAGAGCGGACATTCCCTGTATGCCCTTTGAAGGTTTGTAGCAGTGCGCGTTTTGGGATGTCCCAGATTTTTGCAGTACCATCTCCGCTGCCGGTTGCTATTTTATTCCCGTCAGAACTGAAATCGAGGTCAATGATCTCACGCGTATGTCCTTTTAGAGCAGCGATCTCCTTGCCATTGGAGGCATTCCATAATTTTACGGTTTTATCCCAGCTGCCTGAGGCCATTAGTTTCCCGTCGGGGCTAAAAGAGACTGTGGTCACAAAATTCTGATGATTGTCTAAGGTGAGCCGAAGGTGAGAATGCTGTAAGGCCTGATGCAGAGATTCAATGCTTTCAAATGGAATATTTCCCTGATCTGCAACCGCAATGGCTTGCAAGGCCAGCAACACGCTTTTTTCCGGGTCGGTCTTTAAGAGGTCATTTGCTGCAATGGCCAATTTTCTGGATGCTGCGATTTTTTCTTCAGCCTCTGCGCGGTTTTCCTGTTCTATCGCCCGTTTGCGTTCTTGTTCCGCGATGATCGTCGCCGCGGTCGCCTGCTCTGTTTTTTCTGCGGCAAGCTGGGTGGCTTCAGCCTCTTTTTCCTGGGCAGCGAGTGTCTCCTTTAAACGGGTTTCGGCCAATAGTGTTTGTTCTTCGGCTTCCTTTTGAGCGCGCATGGCTTGATCACGCTGATCCCAGGCATATATTCCGAATCCGGCGGCGAGGACAAAAACAGCAGCAAGGGAGACCGAGAGCCGCCTGAAACGCTGTGCGATTTGCGCCTGCTCCTCCGCCCGCTGTTTCTGCTCCAGCATCATTTTTTGATCGGCCAGGCGTTTATATTCGCGGGCCTTGTTGCCAATCCATCCCACGAGAAATTCACTCGCGATTTCGTAGTAGTAGACTTCTCTGCGCCTTTCCTTTCGAATGAGCTTTGCCTTGTATTCCAGATCCTGGAGGGTCTCCGTCAGCAGATCCTGAGGAATTTTATCTTCGCGGGTGACACGGCCGATGAGGTCTTCTCCATTCACGACATTCCGGGTGCCGACCGAGGTGACCATGCGGCTTAAAAGAGCGATCGCGGGCTCCTGCCGGTCCGAATCCAGTGACTGAATGGCGTGTTCGAGGTATTGCTCAAGAATCCCTTTGACGCCCCCGCTGGACTCAAAATGCGAAACCAGGGTGTCTTCCTCAATGCCGGAATCAAAGAGGCTTTTACAAATAATTTGTACTTCCGTCAGGCGGATATCACTGCCGGCACTCAATCTTTCAAATTCAGAGCGGATGCGGGCAGCCAGCTCGTTTTTGAGTTCGGGGTGGAACTGGCCAGGATATTTTTTAAAGGGGCCCCGAACCACTTCTTCCACCTGGCTGCTATTGAGTTTGGTCAAACGCAGGTAGCGGTCTGGCAGGTTGGGGCAGCGTTCAAAAAAAGGCGCAAGTTTCGCGAGGTAATCTTCACGGAGCGTGATCAATGTTTTGACCGTAATCATGGGGGCATTGATGAGGTCTGTGATCGCGGTCATGATGTCATGCTGGGTTGCTTTCAGGGATTCTACTGTTTGGTTTTCAGTCGCTTCTTCGAAAAGGGTGACCCATTCTTCAAATTGATCAAAAATCAGGAGCGGATGGACCTCGCCAGCGTGATCCCGGACCTTTTTGATAAAGCGGTCCACAGATAAAACACATTGCCGCTGTGTTTCATCTGTGGCAAAAATTGAAGGCAGGAAGGGTGGGTCTCCTTCGACCTCCTTTGAAATCCGATCAATGATGAATTCACTGCCCTGAACGGGTTGAACACGAATCCGTTCAGGTTGGAACCCTTCGTCAATGGCAAGCGGAATCAGCCCTGAATTCACGAGTGAAGATTTGCCTGTTCCTGAGTCGGCGTAAAGTAGCATGCCGCGGGAAAGCGTGATGTTTCGGATCAGACTCCTTTTTTCGGCTTCCCTCGCGAAAAAGACGTGGCGGTTAGTATAACTGAAGGGGAAAATTCCCGGAAAAGGATTTTCAGGCAATTGTTTTTTTTCGCGACTCATGGCGTAAATGTTTTTCCCATTATTTCTTTATAAAGCTGGGGCACAAAAGTCCAGAGGTTTTCTGTGACAAAAGCGATAAGCGCGCTTTTTTCCTGCCAGACTTTTTGAATCAACGGGTCGGGGTGGTTATCGACAGAATAGGAAAGCGGAAAATTTGCCGGATCAACGCGCCAGCGCAATGTTCTGAAAAGCAGGCGGAGATTGTAATCTCGTAGGCTGTAACCAAAAAAAAGGGTCGGCCATTTTTGCATCCGGTAGCGGACGGTCTGGGGTACGGGATGCACGGCATCCTTGTCCGACATCCGCTGAACAAAGGTAATATAGTCTTCATCCGTAATGACGATGGATTCCCGTTTTTGTAAATCCCCATGCATTTTAAACAAGAGCGGGTTTTCGGGTGTCGGGTCGTCGATCATGTCTGGCGTGCGCTCGGAGGAATCCGGATTGTAGATAAAATGTTCCGGTTCCTTGTCACAGTTTACAAGGGCTTTTTCCAGCAGCCGGTCGTAGTTGGTGGTCACGAAAATCTTGAAGGGCATTTCTGCCAGCATTCTTAAAACAGGGGAAGGTCTTCTGTTTTTTTTCAGGTGTTCATCCAGAAAATTAACAAGCGCATTTCTTCCGAAATTTGTCTCGACGAAAAGGGCGACGCGTTGCAAATCTCTGGGGGATTCCCCTTGAAACTCCTTGTGGGTGACGAAACCAAATTCTTCCGAAAGCTGCTGGGCCAGATCCCCGCCCAAAGGCAGCCGGTGTTCTTCGGGATAGTCGTATTCGGAATCGTCCGGCGGCGGGGCATGCACCCCCGCACCCAGGAACAAGACGCAGTTTCCCTTTTTCAGATAGGCCAATAATTCCCGAAGGGTTTGATTGAGTTCAGAGGTTGAGAGGGTCATGCGTAAGAAAGATCCTAGTTTTTAGTCCGTTCCAAGATGTCGAGACTAAGATGAAGGAGCTCGTCAGGCCGGTTTGTGATGCCAAAGCAAAAAGGCGGGACCCCTTTTTGGGGATTGAGCACACCAATGTAAAAAATAAGGGGCGTCCTGTCCTTGTTTTCTTGAAGTTGTTTCAACAAGGTCAAACCAGCAGTGGATTCTTCTCCGCGAGCCATGTCTGAAATGATAAAGTCGTAACGGGCACGGCTGAGTTTTTCAAGCGCTTCTTCTGTGTTGATGGCGACTGTAATTTCAGCCTTTAATTTTATGAACATGTTGCGCTCGTTTTGGCAGGCTTTGGGTTCGTCATCCACCCATAAAATGTGGACGCCTTCGAAAAGGCCCAGGTTTTTTTTCGCGCGACTCACGGCAATTTCACGGGCCTCGGCGGGAATCACAACATTCCATTTCGGGTTTTTTTGAGCCAATTCGATAATGGCGGCATCGATCGATTTTTCCAGAAAGGAAAACTTGACCCCGCGAAAACTAAACCCGGTCAACTTGGGCAGAAGTTCATGCCGAATTGGTTTATAAAAGAGGATGAGTATGACCGCGGTCAGTGAAAACCACAAAAGTGAAGGGATGAGTCGAACCAGTTCGATATAAACGTTTTCCATTGTTCCTTTTTAAAAATAGAACTTATTGATCTTTTGTAACAAAATCATATTATAAAAATCACCGGCTTGGTATCTATCACACTTGAATCGATCTTTCAATGTTTTCCGCATGATCTTTATAAGGGGACTCGTAAAACGGATGCCCTCATCTCATTTAAGGCAGTGATCTCATCCCGGCTTGCAAAAAGAGGGTTTCGCCAAGACGGATCATGTTGACAAATATGGGCTGTTTTATTAAAGTGCCTTCAGCGATTTTGAAGGGCAGCGGACATGACGATAGGAAAAAGCGAGAAAACAAAGATTACTGCGAAAGCCGGGGAACCATTTCAGATCCGCATTTGGGAAGACCGTACAAAAGGCGGCTGCCGCTGGGTACCCACCTATGATACGGCGGTGCTGCGCTTGTTGGGGGATGAATACGAGCGGACGCGCAATATTCGGGTCACGGATTCGGGTATGCGCTCTTTTGAATTTGTCGGGGTGAACCCGGGCCAGACCACGATTGAATTTGAGGCCCGCTACGGCTGGAAATTCTCGGCCGAGCAACACTTGATCTATGACGTGATTATCACGGATTGATCTGTTTGTTTTATGTCCTATGGTCCCATCGTCTAGTGGTCCAGGACGTTGGCCTCTCACGCCGAAAACACGGGTTCGAACCCCGTTGGGACCACCAAAAGTATACATTCACAGAAACAAAACCGACGCGATCAAGCTAAAGTTTTCGATTCACCCGTCATCCCTGGTTCCCAAGACTCCTCATTCTGGTCAGAGATAAATTAAATGTAGATAAGGTTTTGCCCGTATTTTCTTCTGATCTATCCAGAATCAACATGTTTTGATTCTCGGTCATGTCTCAGTTTGAAAACTCCTCAATACGTCGTGCCCGTGCAAACGGGCATCCAAATGTTTTAGAAGACTGGATTTCCGCCTGCACGGGAATGACACTTTAAAGAAGATTTCTTTCTAAACCGACCTGAGACACGACCGGATTCTCAATCCCCCGATAAATCTATCTTTTACAAGAAATCAAGAGAATATCCCTTAATTAAAGGCAGGAGATTGACAGCCTTTAGATTGACGCTGCACTCAGTAGAAGTCTGGAGGATTTTAATATTTTTAAAAAGAGGCTTCACTCAACCCTGGATGTGCCGCTCATCATACAGATTCAGTCGGTCAATACTGGATGGGTCCTGTCTTTGTTGATTTGAATTAGGTGAAATTATTGAATCTCTTCAAGAAGAGCCTTCTTGCAAAGCTTCTGGGGCTGATTATCAGTATTACGGTCATAGGCTGGGGGGTCTTTATTTCGGCGGTTGTAAAGCAGGAAGAAGACCTGTTTCAGGAGAAGGTTAAAGCGGTAGCACTCATGTCTCAACCGCTTCTTTACAGTCTATATAAAGACATGATGGAAGAGCGGCCGGACATGGCGCGCTACTTGATGGAAGGGATAAAGGAGACCTCCAGTGTGGAACGGGTCCAGGTGCTTCGGGATAACGGGAGAGAGGCAGGTTTTCTGGATCTGAAGACCTTGTTGGAAGTTGAGGAGGAATACAAGAAACTCGATGAGGAAATTCCCGCGGAGTGGTTTGATGACCATGAGGAGAGAGAAGATGTAACAGCGGAAGGGATTGAGCATCCGAAATTCGAGGAGGCGCTGGAACGTTTTATCGATGGGCAAAAAGAGAGTGTTCATTACATTGAAACAGTAGGGGATAAAC
This sequence comes from Nitrospiria bacterium, assembly GCA_945787655.1. Lineage (GTDB taxonomy): Bacteria > Nitrospirota > Nitrospiria > SBBL01 > JAADHI01 > JAADHI01. Next base: position 10,768 of record CALZIJ010000028.1, read on the forward strand.
AATTCTTAACATATCTGGAGCCGGTGCTTAAGAAGAAGTGCGATGCCTGCCATGTTGAGCACGGAGAAAAGATCAGGGGCGTCCTGATGATCTCCACCTCTCTGGATGAGATGTATGCGGGCTTGGACGCCAGTAAAAGAAAATGGATGCTTTACGGTTCCTCGATTCCCCTGGGGATCTGCGCGACACTTTCCCTGATGGTGAAATCAGTGATCACACGGCCTATTCAAGGCGCGGCAGCATTGCTGAAGGACATTGAGGCCGAAGGTGATTTGACGAAACGATTGCAGGTGCGGTCGAAGGATGAGGTCGGGCAGATGGCCTTATCTTTTAACAAAATGATGGGACGACTCCGGGATCTTCTGATTCGGGTTCGGGAGGAGGGCCTCAAGATCAACCATTCTTCTTCAGAAATCAAAAGTGGCACGGGGCAGCAGGCCGCCGGGGCGGCGGAGCAGTCTTCCACCGTGACCGAGGTGTCCACAACAATTGAAGCGCTTTCACGGACCACGGACCGCCGGCCATATTGCGGAAAATGCGCAGGAACTCTCTTCTACCGCCGGAGGAGCCCGAAGGGGGAGAACAGCCGTCTTCTGCCTTGGTTAAAGGTACGACGACGAGACCGTTGAAGGCTTGCCCTTGGTGTCTTTGTGTCGGGATTTATCTTCGGTCTCACCTTTTTAGGCGGCTCCCATTTAGCGGTGAATTGGACGAACGAAGACACGTTTTGTATTTCCTGCCATTCAATGCAGGCCTATGCTTACAGCGAATATAAACAAACGCCGCACTATAGAAGCGCAAGCGGCATGCGTGTCAGCTGTGCGGACTGCCATGTCCCCAAGGAAGTTATGCCCAAACTGCTACGCAAGTTTTTTGCGATCCTGTATCGATTGCCATAAAGGTCTTGCCCATAAGCTTCCCGATGAATACGTCGATTCGTTCGGCGAATGACGGCCGAAATAAAATGAAAAGATGTCCAGGGTGGTAGCACTCGTTACATTGTGAAGACAAACACGTGAATTTTATCCTATCCCTGCCGCCCGGTTTCGTTCAAATAAGACCTGAGGCCCTGTTCTTTTGTAAGGCCTTGAGATTATCCGGGTCATTGTACTCATCATTAAAAGGTATTTGTTCAAATACCTGTTTGAGAAAGCCTGTTGTCCCTCACCTTAAATTATTCATGAAATTATTCATGTTTCATGATGTTATTGTCGTTTGACCGAATTTCTGCCATAATTTCCAAATCCCATGGGGGTAAAAGGACCATTTGCGTGTTATTTCTGAAAAATGTTCTATTTATTGGGCGGATCGAATCTTAAGGTATTATTGTTTATTCTAATCTAGTTGTTGATCCCTTTTGTGGATGAAAGCATGGAAAATACAATGCCACTATCATATGCAAGGAGGAGATTATGCCAATTTATGCCGTACAACGTAAATTACCGGGCATTACCCTGGATCAACTCGCCGGGGCGCAAAAAAAAGTGATCGAAACCAGCGACCAATTCACGCGGGACGGTCAGCCGGTAAAATATATTCGGAGCAACTTTTATCCAAAAGATTCAAAGTGCACCTGCTTATTTGAAGGTCCGGATGCCAAGGTCGTGCAGCAAGTCAATGAGACGGCGGCCATCCCGTTTGACACGATTGAAGAAGTGCTTGATTTGATTCCTGAATAACCTCTGCTGTCGTCCTGAGGCCTACATCGGTGTCAGGACGACAGCAGTGTGGTGATCACGGCATGCCTTCGAGACGTAAAATCGTGCCGTTGTCCTGATACACCACATAAAGCTCGCCGTTGGCGTCTTCGCCAAATGATACATAACCGAACCGCTTGAGATGATCATGTCGTGTGGTTTGCCATCCACCTCTGCCGTCGGGCGTGATATCCCAAAAATCACCCGTGCAAAAGTCGGTGAAGACATAATGGCCGAAAAGCGCGGGGAACAGTGCGCCGCGATAACTGTATCCTCCGATGATGGTGCATTCCCCGTTACGGTGGTCATAGTCGAAAACCGGAAAGGCGTATGAAGCCTGCGCGTCGCAACGACTGAGGTTAAACACTGCATTGCCCTCGTAACAACGCCAGCCGTAATTCTCTCCACCCAAGGATCCGGCCATTTGAATATTCAGTTCCTCGAAATTGTTTTGACCGACATCCGCGATAAAAAAATCCCCTGTGAGCCGGTCAAAACTGGAGCGCCAGGGGTTACGCAGACCCAAAGCCCAAATTTCATCGCAGACACCGCCGGTTCCATCAATAAAAGGATTGGAGGCGGGGACGGTGTACTGTCCGCCGCCTGCCCCGACACAATCCGGTGACCGGCCGGGCCCCGAATCCACATCGATCCGAACCACTTTTCCCAAAAGCGTGTCCGTCGTCTGCGCGTGGTTGTCGGGATCGCCGCCCGATCCGCCGTCTCCCAACGGGATGTACAGAAATCCGTCGGGGCCAAAATGGATGTCTCCGGCATTGTGGTTGGCAAAAGGTTGATCGACCGTCAACAACACCATTTCGCTGTTAGGATCGGCGATATCGGGGTTTTGCGTGACCCGAAAGCGTGAAATACGTGTTCTCCGTTGGTCTTCGGTGTGGATATAGTTGAGGTAGAAAAACCCGTTGAAGGCGAAGTCCGGGTGAAAAGCAAGGCCCAGCAGTCCTTGTTCGCCAGAATCCGTGACCCGTGTAGAAATGTCCAAAAACGGCGTGGCCGGCACTGTGCCTTCCGGATGGATGATCCGAATTCTCCCTCCTTTTTCAATGACGAAAAGCCGAGGATCACCGGGGCCTGCGTTGTAAATGCCGACAGGGCTGTCGAATCCCGAAGCGAACGGCTTCAAGTCAAACTGGACATCCGGGAGTACACAACTCACAATGATGTCCGTAATCGGCTCCCCTGAAACGATGCCTGAGCCCCGGCTAAGGGTGCAAATTTGTGTGGGTGACGTGGGCTGCGACGAAACGCGGACGTCATACGCAGCGCCAGTGGAAAGCGCCGTTGAAAAGACAAAGGGGCCGTTGGAGGCAATGGAGAGATCATTCCCGTCGTTGTTATGGAGGATCAATCCACCACCAGATAAACCGAATACCTGTCCGCCCAAGGAAAAGGCAGGAGGTGTTTCCGGGGTGCTTGGCGATGTTTCCGGGTCTGTGGTGCTTTCTACCGGGTCGGCTGTGGCCTCCTCGGTTTCGGCCGCTGGCGATCCCCCGCTGTCATCGGGACGTTTACAGGCAACAAGGAAAATGATTACCCCGGTAATAAGGGCAAAAAACAACATTTTGGGTGGTTTTTGTGACAACGGTGCCTCTGTATTGATCAAAGACGGGTGTTTCCATCATCTCACGGAATGCTTTTTAACATAGACGATGACAATCGGGGCGAATAGTCATATTTTTTGACTTAAAGCAGAGGAGGTGAAAAAAAACAACCGTCGATGTTATAATTTTTTATAACACATTCATGAGGGATGGCGCATGCGAATTTTTTGCTGGAAATTAAAGCCGGTTTACTTTTTTCCCCAACTCATATTCGGGCTTGCTTTAATATGGGCAAGTCCGAGTTTCGCTGAGAAAAATGATCTCTTGATACCAACGCGTGCTTTGAAAGGGCATGGCGACATCATCCGCTCTCTTGCTTTTTCCCCGGACGGTAAACTGCTCGCGACCGGAAGCTATGATAAAACAGTGCGAATATGGCATGTTAAAACCGGAGAGGCGAAGTTTTCATTCTCCCACAAAAATTTGGTCCGGGCCGTGGCTTTTTCACCCGATGGTCAATTGGTCGCTTCTGGCAACTATCACAAAACGGCGGATCTTTGGGAAGTCGATACCGGAAAAAGAAAGGCGGTTTTAGGTCATTCAAAGCTGGTGCGCGCCGTGGCTTTTTCTCCCGATGGAAAAACTTTGGCTTCAGGCAGCAAAGACAACACGCTCCGGTTGTGGAATATCCGGACCGGCCGTGAACGAAAGAAACTGAAGGGCCATTTAAAGTCAATCAATGCCGTGGCCTTTTCTCCGAAGGGGAAACTACTGGCCTCCGGGAGTACCGATCATACGGTCCGGTTGTGGGATATGGAAACAGGGAAACAAGTCGCGGTTTTAAAAGGCCATACCGCTTTGGTTTCATCGGTCTCTTTTTCCCCGGATGGGGCCTTGTTGATTTCGGGCGGCACCGACAAAGTAATACGTATTTGGGACGTGAAGACCTTTAAGGAAAAGGGACAACTTGTTGGTCATACAGATGCCGTCCATACGGCTGTTTTTTCTCCGGATGGCCAAACCATTGTTTCCGGCGGCGCGGATCAGGCTGTCCGTTTTTGGGATGTGAAGACTGGAAATGAGAAAAAGGCTTTAAGGAATGAACACGCTTTATATGTGGCCGTCGTGGCCTTTTCTCCCGATGGTCGGCTGCTTGCCACAGGCGGCGGGGATCGGACCGTGAAGCTATACGACGTTCAACAGGTACTTCGCTAGGGCCTGCTTTTGGTCTGTTTCACTCTTATGCTTAGTGATTAAGTATTCGGCGGTCAAAATGCAGCAATACGCTGTCAGTGTGGTTATCCCTGTTTTTAACCGGAAGACTCTTATCCTTAGGGCGCTGCATTCAGTTTTAAAACAAAGTCTGCCCGCGCATGAAGTTCTTGTTGTGGATGATGGTTCCACCGATGGAGCCAGGGACGCGATTCTGCAAAACTTTCCTCAAGTCCGTTATATCCGCCAAAACCGCCTTGGGGTGAGTGCCGCGAGAAACCGCGGGATTCGTATGGCGACTGGAAATTGGATTGCCTTTCTGGACTCTGATGATGCCTGGGCAGTCGAAAAACTTGCCTGCCAGATTGAGGCCTTGAAAAAGCAGCCTGAATACCTTCTTTGTCACACGAACGAAATCTGGATTCGAAACGGCGTCCGCGTCAATGCAATGAAAAAGCACGAAAAAAAGGGGGGATGGATTTTTCAACATGGTTTACCCCGATGCGCGATTTCCCCTTCGTCTGTCCTGGTGAATAAAAGGTTTCTTGAGGCCTTGGGAGGGTTCGACGAGGGCCTGCCCGTGTGTGAAGATTATGATTTGTGGTTACGAATCTGTGCCCGCTCTCCCGTGTTGTACCTCGATGCGCCATTAACGATTAAATATGGCGGCCATAAGGATCAGTTGTCCAGGCAGTATTGGGGAATGGACCGTTTCCGTGTACAAGCCTTGGATCGTATTTTGACTGGCGGGAATTTAAAGAAGGCAGACGACATTGCTGCGCGCAGGATGTTGTACCAAAAAAGTAAAATTTTGATGAAAGGGGCGAAAAAGCGCCAAAACGCATCCTTGTTTCAGTATTGTCAGACTATTTTGAATCGACACCCCTTGCCATCGGAGACACCGGCCGACTCATCAATGCCTTGAACGCTTGAACTTCCTTTTTTTCGACCCGGACGAGTGGTGTGTCACGACCCTGTCTTGTGGCAGGCTGGATTCATGAGGGTTACCATTTTTTAAGCCGGCCTTGTTTATGTCGAAGGGGACTAAAGTGCACCGGAACAAAATGGCAGCCCTGTTTCGCAACCGAAATGAGGCCGTTTTGTCCACTCCGCGGAATCTTCTGGTATACTTTCCAGCAAGAATTTACTGAAGCCTCCCATAATATTCCGGTAGATGCACATGAATTTTTTAGCAGTTGATCTATACGGCGTTTGTCCTTTCCAAAAACCGAAGCGGATTTCTTTCAAGCCTGGTTTTAATTCGATCCTCGGACAAAATGGTTCTGGAAAAACAATGGTTTATCAGGTAATCTCTTCTATTTTTTCGAATACATCAGTAGAAAATATTGCATTTGAAGACAATCAGCCTGCGCAGGCGGCTGTTTCGTTTCAGGTGGATAACGGCCGTATTTTTCGGATTGCACGCGATTATCAAAAAGAGGCCTGGCATTTGTCTCAAATGGATCCGGGAACAAAAAAATTTACGAGCCTTGAGACGGATCAATCAAGCATTCTGGAATGGCTTAAAAAGGAAACCGGCGGGCTGGATGAAAATGAGCGCCGGCTTCTTTTTATGCTTGATCGGCATCGCCTGCCTTCTTATGCGGGGGGACGTGTTTATTCTAAATTGACGGACGTTTCCGCCGGAAATGCACCCTCTTTCATGGAGAAAGATCGTTCCACATCTAAAAAAGATCCTGCCTTGGAGGAGGAGCGTTCCCAATTAGAAATCGCCCTGAAGAACGCTGAAAAAAAGCTGGATGACATGGTCGAACTTGAGGATGAGATGCTGTTAAAACAAGATCAGGCGGCGGCTATTGAAAAAAGAATAGCGCTTGTTGAGGAAATGCAGCAAAAGATAGTCAAAATGGAAGCGGTCGAAAAGGAAAAATTTTCTGTTTTTATACAGGACGGTATGATGAGCACGGAACAGGAGCAGGCTTATGAAACCGGACAAGCGGCATTAGACAATGCCCTCGAAGATTTGGACATGGAATCCGAGTCTCTGGAGGCGCAGCTTATTTTAAAAGGACGGGGGGATTCTAAAAAAAATATCCTCGTCATGATCGGGGGAGCTATTGCAGGGATATCTTTCTTCCTTCCATTCATTGTGACCCTGGTGGGGCCGGCACGCTTTATTTTTCTGGCAGGTTTTTTGGGTGGCAGTGCGCTTGCTCTTTTTGGCTATTTTAAAAGCAACAGGATGGCGGCCGACAAAAAAAAGCTGGAAGTGACGTTCAATGCGACGAAGGAAAAAGGCCGGCAGCTTGAACGGCAATTTGATAAGGAACAGGCAATGGTCTTGGCCCTGATTAAAAAGACAGGAGCCAAGGATATTTCGGACTTAAACACCCGGCAGAAAAACTATGTGAACCTGAAGGAAAAGAAATCAGCAGCCATCCAAAAGGTGAAGGAAACGCTGGCCGAAGGTACGGTTGAAACCCTCAAGAACGATGCAAAACAGCTGGATGGAGAAGTCAACGCACTCAAAGAACAACTCAAGGAACACCAAAGTATCTCCGAAGAAGTCTATCGCCTTCAGGAAAGGCTTCGGGAAATTGAATCCAGCCCCCAAAACCCTGATTCTGTTTTTGGAGAATTTCCCGGGCTGGAAACGACTGTCCCGGATGTTCAAGTCTCTGATATGACGTCGATCATGAATATTGGCGGCGCAGCCCCAGCCGAACGCCAAAAACGACTCGAACGTGATGCGGCGATTGTTTATCGCCGGTTTCGTCCCAAGAATACTGAAGCCATACGGTTTAATGAACAGGGGGCGCTGTTTGTGGGAGAAACCCCGCTCTCTTCGATGAGTGAAGGTACGGCCGATCAAGTGGTCATTTCAGTCTCCCTTTCCGCAATCAGCCAGTTCCCCGAAATTACATTTCCTCTCCTGATCGATGATGCGTTTTCGTCCTTGGATCATCTTTCACAAACCAGTGCCTTGCGAATTCTTGAAATCATATCCAAGAAAAGGCAAGTCATTTTTTTTACCAGACAAATCAACACCTCGGAAATGGGCCATACCTTTGAGTTGGCATCGGGGTATTAGCCGCATTGCCTCGTTTCTTCCGGATTTTGATTGTTCCCATTTTTCTGGGATGTTACAGTAACGCATGCCGGATGCCGCTTTTATCAGCCGACAGGGTCTGATCCGAAACCTTCATCAATCGCTTCAAAACGGGAAATCTGCACTGATGGTCGGAGGACCCTTGATTGGAAAAAGCACTCTGGCCCGGCAATTACTTCAAAAGTTCAAAGACGACCCCGCATCCCTTAGCCCTGTGTTTATCCCCCTGGAACAAATGCAGAGTTCTGCAGATTTTTGGGGTATTTTAATGAAAGGGATACTTCGGGACCTTTTAGACCCCAATGGACAAAACCCCTATCGCAAGGGGCCTGATTCCCTGGCAAAGCTGATGACACAACTCCATTATTTCTCTGAAAAAAAGCCGGAGCGCTTTCTCAGGAAAAAGCTGGTATTGCTCATTGATGATTGTGACCGTTTTCTACCCGATGCCGCGGCATGTATCGCTCAAATAGAGAACATGAGAATGGAATTAATGGCGCCCTCCATAGAAGCCATTTGCTGGATAGGCGGACTTTCATGGCTCGACTGGGTTGATACTCATGAGAAGGATTTTGGTGGCCCGCTTCGCCGTTATCCGCTTTCCACTGTGCCGATCCGGGAAACCAGGTCCATTATACAAACACAACTAGGGCCGGAAAAAGTGGCGCCGGTCTGGGAAGAAACCGGAGGACATCCCTTTTTACTCGAAAAATATTTTGGAGGGATCCCAAACTATACTCTTGATCAATGGAATCAGAGGATATGGTCTGATCTTCGTCCGGCAGAAAAAGCGGTTTTAAATCGACTCGATCCGAAGGGAAAATGGCACATTCTGGACGATCTTAAAATGGAAGATGGAACAAAGCCCTCTAAAACCCTGCTGGACCGGCTTTGTATGGCGGGTGTGATTGTCCGCACTCTGGAGCAGGGCATAGCGGTGCTTCGCATCACTTCTCCACTGATACGGGAAGAAGGCCCTGATGGTTAGCCTTTATCCAACCCGGTCGGCACAGGTCTAAAAGATATGACGCTATTTTTGAAAATAAAGCACTGGATTGACCGCAATTTTATCGAGCTCGGACGCGAAATGCGCCTTTCCTACCTGCCGCCATTAATGGTTTATGTCGCAGCGGGCATTTCCGGTTTTACCAATATTGTCGGCACATTTTTTGTGAAGGAATATCTTGGATTGAGCGCAGAGTTTTTGGCGGCTCTGGGGTTTTGGGCCGGGATGCCCTGGGCTCTGAAAATGCCGGTCGGACATGTTGTTGATTTAATCTGGCGCTTTAAATCCATATTGGTTTTTATCGGTGCGGCGCTGATTGCCGGTAGTTTGCTGATCATGATTGGCTTGTTGTCCGACCCGGAAGCGATGCGCATGATTCTGCCTGCTGAAACCTGGTTTGTCATCAGTACAATTTTGGCCCCGGTCGGTTATGTGGTCCAGGATGTGGTCGCGGATGCCATGACGGTGGAAGCGATCCCGGTCGTCGATGATCAGGGCCAGCCTTTTAGCCAGGAAAAAACCCGTCTGATGCATACAACCATGCAAACCCTGGGGCGGGTGGCGATTATTAGCGGCGGAATTTTGGTCGCGCTTTTAAATGTCTATATGTTTGAAGGGACTGCCGCGCTGGATGAAAGCGGCAAGGTCCGGGTTTATACGGATATTTATCAGATGGCGCTGATGATACCCATTTTTTCCGTGACCGGAGTCAGCCTGGGGATCTTTTTGAAATGGCGGAATTTAAAAACCTTGCAACTGAAGGGGCATACCTTCAAAGCGGCCTGGGGCATGCTTAATGTTCAGGGGGAAGCGCCGAGGCCCAATTGGTGGATTCTGGGAGGCAGTTTCTGCTTCGTCATATTTACGCTGGGGGTAGGACTATCCGATGTTCCGTTCAACCAGGAAATTATTTTTATCGGTTCTATGGCGATTGTGCTTTTTTTGATGTATCGCTTGGTTCAGGTCTTGACCCCCGAAGCACGCCGGACCTTGGTGGGAACAGCCGTCATTATTTTCGTATTTCGTGCCATGCCGACACCGGGTCCGGGAGCCACCTGGTGGATGATCGACGTGCTGGAATTTGATCAACATTTTTTATCGATCCTATCCCTCATCGGCGGGATACTGACCCTTCTTGGTATGTTTGTTTTTAGACGGTTTATTGCTGAAAAATCGATTGCTTATGTGGCCGGAGCCCTGACGGTGGCGAGTACTGTTTTGGCGCTTCCCATACTGGGCATGTATTACGGGCTGCATCAGTGGACGGCGCTGTATACCGGAGGCGTCGTGGATGCCCGGTTTATTGCCCTTGTCGATACTGCACTCGAATCCCCTTTGGGCCAAATCGCCATGATTCCCATGCTGGCCTGGATTGCCAATTCTGCTCCGGTAAAACTCAAGGCCACTTATTTTGCTGTCATGGCCTCTTTTACGAACCTGGCACTTTCTGCCAGTCAATTGGGGACAAAGTATTTAAACCAGGTTTTTACCGTGACGCGAGAGGTTAAAGATCCGGCGACTGGCGCAGTGCTCACTCCTGCAGATTACAGTGAACTCGGATTTTTGCTGGGAACGGTGACCTTGCTGGTTTTTGCCCTGCCGCTCATCACGATTGTCATTGTAGAAAAGACCCGGTTGCAAAGTGCATAAGTTCCTATGCGGGTCTGCTCTCTATCCAATGAGGCAGGCTATATATTGTTCCATTTTTTTCGCCTTTTCGGTTTCTCCGAGCCGTGAGTAACTGGAAATCAGGTTTCGGATCATGCGTGCGAGAATTTGCCGGTCTGGAGTGGGGGCAAGATAGCCGTCATGCCAGGCTTGTCCACTGCGGGTGATAAACTGCATACAGGCCTTTCGGGTCAGGACTTGACCCGCATTAAACGGATCGATCAGAATTGTTTTTTTTCGGGTGCGATAGGCGGTGATGAAATGACCGGGCATGCCTACGCCCGCGATGGGAAGATCAAGTCTGCGTGCGATAAAAAGATAAATGGCTGAAAGTGAGATTGGAATGCCCAGTTTCCGGTCAAGCACCCGGTTGATGTAGCTGTTGTCGGGATTGATATAATCCGTACTGTTTCCCTGAAAACCCAATTCGGCAAAAAGATAATGGCTCAGGTGGTGTACTATTGATTCCGGCGTGGTTTTTTCTGAAAGCCGTTTCCCAAGTTCTGCGGCCATTTCATCCAACTGCCGCTGATAGGGCGTGATGTCCAGATCGGGGTCGGCGGATTGAGCGATCAGGAATGCGCCTTCTTCCAAATCGACATCGCTTTCGGAAAACCCTTGAAATTGTCGAAATACTTTTTCGGAACGCATCCTTAATAATAAAATCTGGGCAGAATTTCGAATCGTTTTGTTCGGATGAAACAAGGCTTCTTCAAGATACGGGCGGGCCTGCTCACCCAGCGCCAGAATTTGCGCTTGAATGGCCTCGGCCACTTGTGTGTCCTCATCGGTCAGCAACTGAATCAGGGCCTTGATTTGCCGGTCGGGGAGTATCTCGTATTTTTCTTTTGTTTTTTTCATCAGGCCACCACTTCGATTTCTGTTTCCGAGATGTTTTCGTCCACGATCGTAAATGCCCGAATGTGCGGGTTATTCTTGTCTTCCAGTGATGCGATTAAATAATAGACATCGGGGTAAAAAGCCAGCCGCACATCGGTTGCAGAGGGGTATGCTTCGGAGTGGGTGTGGGAATGATAAATCGCAAGCAGCGCTGTCTTTTTTTCTCGCATTTGTTTAAAGGCGGTAATTTGTTCCTTGGGGTCCATCACATATCGCAGTGTCCGGTCCGCAGGAACATTTAAGTTCTTGATGGACGGGTCATCTGAGGGCAGGTTGGTGATTTTATAGATTTCAGTGGCGGTTTTGTCTGTTCCCGCCAGCAGTCCGCAACATTCGTTGGGGGCTTCCGCCCGAGCATGGGCAATGAGCGCATCCGAGATTTCTTTGGTCAGTTGAATGGCCATAAACCGGGTGAATCCTTCCTGACGCTTGCAATATCCATTGGCAAAAAATGGACTGATATAACAAAAGTAAGGAAATATAACATAATGGCTTCTCCGTGTGCGATGCTTGTTTGCATGGCCTGTTTTCATTTATTGAAGAAAGAAATGTATATTAATTCGCCAAAAAATACGATATCTGCCATATTTTTTATATAAATCGTAATAAAAGGCGACTTATTTTAGATATTTTTCTTGCATTGTAAGTCGCCATATATTACGATAAATAAAGTATTTATGCTGTAAATCGACAAAAAGGGCGATTATGGAAATTACAAAGCTTCTTGCAGACGAAGCGATTTTAAGCGAAATCGGGCATCGTATTGCGCAGCGTCGGCTTGACCTCCGTTTGACACAGGCTGCCGTGGCTGAACAGGCCGGCATTGCTAAACGGACCCTTGAGCGGATTGAAGCGGGCGCATCGGCACAATTTTCCAGTCTTATTCGTATTTTTCGAGTGCTCGACCTGACCTCCGGTTTGAATGATCTTATTCCAGAAACCGGTCCCCGTCCGATGGATTTATTAAAACGGAAAGGCAAAAACCGTCAACGGGCCCGTTCGATCCCTTCCTCAAAGCGCAGCGGCCAGGCTTGGAAATGGGAGGACGGGCAATGACCCGTCTCGCGGAAGTTCGATTATGGGGCCGGACGATCGGAGCGGTTTCCCAACCCGAAGCGAATGGTGTTGCTGTTTTTGAATATGACCGGGATTTTGCAGAAAGCGGCATCCAGGTTTCCCCGTTGATGATGCCGCTTTCCCCAGATCTTTATCGTTTTCCTGAACTCTCCCGAAAAACCTTTTACGGATTGCCCGGTATGCTGGCAGATTCACTGCCGGATAAGTTTGGGCATACGATTATTGATGCCTGGTTGGCCGCCCAGGGGCGGCTGCCCAATGCGCTAAGCGCGGTTGAGCGTTTGTGTTACACCGGGAAACGGGGGATGGGCGCTCTCGAATTTGCGCCCGCACTCGGTCCAAAAGCTCGGCAGACAGGACAGGTCGAGATTGATCATCTGGTGGCTCTGGCATCCGAAGTCCTTAATCATCGACATCAGCTTCGGACTTCTTTCTCAGATGTAAACAGAGCTGAGGCGCTGACCGACATCCTGCGTGTCGGCACTTCAGCCGGCGGCGCGCGGGCCAAGGCCGTGATTGCCTGGCATCCGGAAACCCACGAGGTCCGTTCCGGTCAAATGCCGGCAGGCGAAGGGTTTGAATACTGGTTATTAAAATTTGATGGAGTGAGTGGCAACCGGGATAAGGAACTGGAAGATCCAAAGGGTTACGGGGAGATTGAATATGCGTATTCAATGATGGCCGAAGACTGCGGTATTGAATTTAGCGCGTGCCGTTTGTTTGAGGAAAATGGCCGCCGCCATTTTATGACCCGGCGTTTTGACCGGCTGCCCGGAGGAGAAAAACTGCATATGCAGTCCCTATGCGCCATGGCGCACTACGATTTCAACCTGGCCGGGGCATACAGTTATGAGCAGGCCCTGCTGGTAATCCGACGATTGGGTTTGCCCATGTCTGCCATTGAACAGCAATTTCGCCGGATGGTGTTTAACATCGTTGCACGAAACCAGGACGATCATGTTAAAAACATTGCCTTTTTAATGGACAAGGCCGGGCGTTGGTCACTGTCTCCCGCTTATGACATGACATATAGTTACAATCCCGAAGGGGCATGGACTGCAAGTCATCAAATGACCCTGAATGGCAAGCGTGAAATGTTTACAATGGAAGATTTTAAGGCGTGTGCAAAAACAGCCTCCATGAAGCGCGGCCGCGCCGAAACGATTGTTCAAGAGATACATAAGACTGTTTCACGCTGGAAGCACTATGCAGAAGCCGCCGGAGTACCGGAGGCCACACAAGAGCAGATTCAGAAAACACTTCGTTTAAAGCCGTTTTAAGTCCGGGCGGTTTCAAGCCTGTTTATTTTTTGAGACGGTTTTTTTGAAAAAATTTTGAGAGGCGTGTTTCCACTTCTTTATGGCTGTTGAATACAGTCAGGCCGTTTTTCTGAAGTCTCTCCATGACGCCTTGTGCACCGGTCCCGCCGATCCAGACCGGGCAGATTGAAAGAACGTGTTCTGCGCAAACCCGGATCAGCGCTTCAAGGGTTTCTTCTGAAGGAGTTAAGGTTATTGATACTAAAACGAGATCTGGCTGAACCTGCGTGCAGAGCGAATGAAGTGCCTCTGCCGGGACATTGGCCCCCAGATAATGAACCTGGTGTCCATGAAGCCTGCAAAAATAAGCCGACATTTGTGCGCCGATTTCGTGTTCTTCTTCGGGTGCGCAGGCAATGACAATTTTATGCCCCTGGTCGTTGATTTTGAATTGATTCATTGCAGTAAAGATTTTTTGTTGAACATGATGGGTGACAAAGTGTTCAACAGCCACGCTGATTTTCCCTTCGTGCCAAAGCTCCCCAATCCGGACTTGTAAAGGAATAAGAATGCCGTGAAGCGCTTCTTCGAAGGGGATGACTGCGACGGAGCCGTTCAAACGGTTTTCAAAGGAAAGGATATCCAGCGGGTCCAATGTCGCTGTGATTTCATCGATGAGGGCATCAAACGATGTCGGTGTGGCTGATTTTTCAGGTGGCAGCGCATGAATGTTTTCTAGTAAGGCTTCCCGCCCCAGCGCGGCCAGATCACCAATTGAGGTGCCCTGGTCCATTTCCCGTTTGAGGTAACGCAGTAAAGCCACATCTTCATCAGTATAGATTCGATATCCGTTTTCTCCTCTTTTGGGTTGAATGATCCCGTAACGTCTTTCCCAAACCCGGATGACGTCCTTGGTCAAGCCGGTTAATTTTGAAACCCGATGAATACGATGTGTGTTCATAATGCTTGATTATAAAATCATGTCTAATGATTGTCAAAGATTTTTTAGTTAAAAGACTTGACAAAGCCTGAACAATGTTGTTATATCATTCTTAAGCATGGACAAACTATGGACAATGAATTGAGGGGATTGGGGGGAGTCATGAAAAATAATAAAAAAATCGACAAAAATTTGATTGAACAATACTTGAACAATCCGTCCTGTCAACGATGCGGCGGTTTAATGGTCAGCGCGTTTTATTTAGGTGAAGAAAAATTTGTGGGCCGTACTTGTGTGCAGTGCGGAGAGATGATCGATCTGTATGTCATTTTAAATCGTTTCGGGTTTTCAACGGACGAGAAAGACATCCTGGCGCTTTTTTCGTTTCTGGAAATTGAGTTTTACCTGAATTAAAAGGGAGCACTCCGCTCCTTAAAAACGGGAGGGTTTACGTTTTATACAAAGGGCAGGGAATCAAAATAACATGAAGCGTTTATGTACAACACTTCATACAAAAAAAGGAGAAAAGATGAAGACCAATACTGTGAACATAGAAAACACCAAGAAGATATTATTTTCCGGCTTAAGTGCGCTGCTGGGGGTCTTACTATTGAGTGCGACTTTAAGTCATGCAAATGGTACGGAGGACATGGCCTTGATCCCGATGGGTGAATTTACCATGGGGGATGAAATGCATTACGACAGTCCCCCTCATCCGGTTGTTCTGGATGCTTATTATATTGATAAATACGAAGTTTCCAATGCACGTTATGCCAAATTTATGGAAGCCACCGGACATGCTGCGCCGGCCTATTGGGATAACCGGATGCTGAACAAACCCATGCAGCCTGTTGTCGGTGTGAACTGGTTTGACGCCAAGGCCTTTTGCACCTGGGAAGGCAAGCGTCTTCCCAGTGAAGCAGAATGGGAAAAGGCCGCCAAAGGGCCGGAGGGAAACCATTACCCCTGGGGCCATGAATATTCCGAGGATAAATCCAATTGCTGTCAAAATGTTCGCACAACCAGCAATGTGGATGCATACCCCAAAGGGGTGAGCGGTTATGGCGTATTTAACATGGGGGGCAATGTTTATGAATGGGTTGAGGATTGGTATGACCCGAAGTACTACGTGAAAAGCAGAGCATTAAATCCCAAGGGGCCTGAAAAAGCCTATATATGGGGCGCGATGGGTGAAATGAAGGTATTGCGTGGTGGTTCGTGGTTTGCCCCCAGTTCTTCGCAACATACCAGTCAGCGATTCTGGAAAAAACCTGAAAACAACTCCTATGGCATTGGTTTGGGTTTTCGGTGTGCAAAAGATGCATCCGGAAGTGTGACAGAAGAAACACAGCAGGCGTTTATGAAAAGCCTTATTTTCATGGGTTCCAGGAAAACAGACGAGGCCTTAAACGCGATTAACACGGCCTTGAAGCTTGATCCCGAAAATACAAAGTTTTTGGAAACAAAAGCGCTCATTCAAAAAATGGCGAGTCATAAATAAGCGATTTCCCTTTCCTTTCCTGAATGCCCCGGGAAAGGAAAGGGAAAAAACAAAGAGGGTTATCCTTGTTTTAAAAATGCCAGGAGAAAAAAATGCATAGATGGAAAAAACAGAAACGGTCAAAGCCCGGTTGGATATTTTTGGGCCTGTTCATGCTGTTGGTGGTCACTGTAGGTAAAAGTCACGGCGGGCTGCTAGTCAACCTGCAATCGGCGCAACGACATGTAGATCATGCCTGGGAAGTATACCACACAGCGGCCTTGTCGGGAACGCTCGCATCGCCGGAAATTCAGATGAATATCGAAAAGGATTTACATCTTGTCCGAACGATACTGGTCGAGGCCCGCGATGCGAAATCGAAAAATCAAAAACAAGTGCTTCAACAAAAGCTCAAGGAAATAGAATCCATCACGGTTCGGGTCATTCGTCAGAGTCAGGAGAAAAAACAATGAGTGCCCATTACGAGATCAGGCAAGTCGTCTCGGGCCGCCTTTTTATCGTGTTTTTATTGATCGTGTTTTGGGTAGAAATCATGTCTCCCACAAGACTCCGGGCCGCTGAATCTGAATCTTTATTCAAAGATTCCGCACCGATGATTGAGATTCCTGAAGGCGATTTTTTGATGGGCAGCACTGAAAACACCGGGCGGGCGGATGAAAGACCTCAACGAAAAATCAGCCTTTCGGCCTTTGCCATTGATGTGTTCGAGGTGACGAACAAACAGTATTTACGCTTTGTTGAGGCCACCGGGCACAAGGCCCCTTCCAATCCTTATGGACCGGGGCCTTTGTCCGAAATGCAAGGGGTTTTAAAATTACCTGTTGTGCAAGTGACCTGGTATGACGCCTTTGATTATTGCCACTGGGCCGGAAAACGGCTTCCTACTGAAGCGGAATGGGAAAAAGCCGCCAGAGGTCCAAAGGGCAGAATATTTCCCTGGGGGGACGCGCTGCCAAGGCCTAAACAGGCCAATTTCGGGATTGACTGGCAGCATGTGAATACCCTGAGGGGGGGTGGCTCTTTTCCAGAGGGACAATCCTTTTACAAGGTTCAGGATATGGCGGGCAATGTTCGGGAATGGGTACAAGACTGGTATCACCCGGAATCATATATAAATGCAAAACAAATCAATCCAACGGGTCCTTCAGACGGCATTCTCAAGGTGATTCGTGGTGGTTCATGGCATCACAAGGGAAGAGGACTGCGCGCCGCGGCCCGGGATAAAGGCGGTTTTGCCCTGAAAACTGACGGAATCGGATTTCGTTGCGCTAAAACAATTCCGTCAGTTTCAGAATAAAAGTGTTTGCGCAAAGCCCAGGTTTGAAGGTTTTGCGCAGGTTTCACAATAAACAATTCATTTCAAATAAGGAGAAATTCGATGAGAAAAACATTCAGTCAGGTGAAGACGGGTCTATCTCTTTCTATTCTTGCGGGCTCTATTTTGGGTCACACACTGGTGTCAGGGGCGTCAGAGTTCCCGGTTCCTGAAGGCATGGTGCATATCCCTTCCGGATTTTTTGTCATGGGGGTTGACCAAAAACCGGGTCCGGATATGGAGCGCATGAGTCCAATTAAACAGTTGAAGTTTAAGGTGTCCGAAGCGGCCTTTCACGATGAAGGCCCGGCGCATGTTGTGATGTTGGATGATTATTTTATTGACCAATTTGAAGTTTCCGTCAAACAGTATGATGAGTTTATGCAGGCCACCGGCCATGCGACCCCGGCGTACTGGGATGATCATCGATTTAATCAGCCAAGTCAGCCCGTCACTGGCGTCAATTGGTTTGATGCCGATGCCTTCTGCTCCTGGGCGAATAAACGGCTTCCCACCGAAGCAGAATGGGAAAAGGCGGCCCGTGGCCCGGAAGGCTCGCGCTACCCTTGGGGGGATACGCTCAAAACCGGTATCGCGAATTTTAATCGCCAGGAAAAAGTGACGAGCGCTGTGGACAGTTTCCCGGAAGGAAAAAGTTTCTATGGGGTTTACAACATGGCCGGTAATGTTTTTGAGTGGGTCTCGGACTGGTATGACCCCAATTATTATGCACAAACGAAACAAACAAAAAACCCGACAGGTCCAGAGGAAGGGGTTGTTTTGGGCACCACAGGAACCTATGTTGATCGTATTTCGGCAGGGGCAAAAAAGGTGATTCGGGGTGGATCTTGGTACACGCCGGCACAAAGTATTACGAGTACACATCGTTTTTGGAATAACCCTCTCAACAATAGTTATGGCATCGGTTTGGGGTTTCGGTGTGCAAAAGATGCCTCGATGGATCAACCGATGCAAGCGAGGGATCATTATATGAATGCCTTGATTAAAATGGGTGCAATGAAGTTTAAAGAGGCCATGACGTCGATCGAAAAGGCGATCCGTATCGATCCGTCGAATAATGAGTATCAGGAACTGAAAACCAGCATTGCAGAAATGGGCAGCTGAAGTGTCGTGAATAGGTGACCTGGAATACCAGGGGGAATATCTTGTTGCAAGCGCGTTCCCCCTGGTATTCCTGAATAATATATTTCAAATCAGATTTGTTTTAAGGGAAACGATGCGAATTTGGGATATTCATCCGGGATATTTAAATCGACAAAGTTTATTGGGGGAGCATCGGGAGCTTCATGGGATTGTTTCGATTTTGGAGAATCATAAAAAAGGATACGCCCGACATCCGGAAACCTTACGCTGGGTGGGTTACGGCTGGGCCATTCAAAAACGCCATGCCCTGCTTGCTTCTGAAATGGCCTTGCGGGGATACAAGGATAAATCCCCTGTTGTGATGAATTCAAACCAGTCTTACTGGCCCGAAGCGTTTATTGATTTGCCCTTGATTCAATACCGATTATTAAAGAAAAAATATATCGAAAAAGAGAAAGGTCGTATCCCGCTTCCTGAAACGGCTCAGGAAATATGGCGCCAACATAAATATTCCATCATGGCAAGGGACCAGAAGCTCTACCGGGAGCTGGGAAGAGAAATTTCCTGCATGTCGCCGGGTGAGGATTTTTCGGCATTGTCCGATTTGTTGTTATATACAATGAGAAAAACGCCGTCTTCCGGAGGTATTTATAACAGCATTCAACACATGTGGGGACATGTTTCTTTACATTATTCCGGAAATAAAAGCGAAACCCAGGGCTGGACAGCTAAAAAATTATTGACGGAAACACAAGGTTTAGCCCTGTTGCATCACGAATCCTACCTGATTTCCTCAACCGCGCTCTCTGAACTTGAAGTGTGGTTATAGCCTAATCGGAGATACATCGGAACCGTTCCGGCACATTATAAAGTGAATAATGGCCGACGCGGTGGGAAATTCGAGCATTGTATCTCGGTAACGCTGTGTGTACAGAGTGGTATTTTTCAGGTCCGCTTTGAGTGCGGCGGCCGGAAAAAATCCGGCCAGAATTTATTCCCGTGCATTTGGATTGAGGGAATAGCTTCCGATGAGCGTCGTCTGGTCGAGTATGTGATCCTTCATGGCTTTCAGTGCATCGGGCCCTTCAAAGCGGTTCGGAAGACGTAAGTTTTTTACATCAAGGGCATATACTGTGAAGTGATAATGGTGAATCCTCTCGTCATTAAAGGGAGGCCAGGGACCATCGTAACCGCCGTAATCTCCACCCATATCAGGGTCGTTTCCAAACCAGTGGGTGTAGGCGTTGACGCCGCGAATACCATAAGATACTTTGCCGATGTCCTTGCCTTTGGGAACCAGGCCGTCTGCATCCTGTTTTTCCTTGAGTTCGGAACGGTCTGCAGGAATACCCACAAGTACCCAATGAAAAAAATCTGCCCTTGGAAAATCATAGGGAATGGTCCGGTCGGACTGGTTGGCATCTTCAGCACTGGCTGGCGCATCGACATCAACGCAAATAATCGCAAATTGTTTCGTTTCGGGAGGAAACCCGGACCATGCCAGGTGAGGGCTTTGATTTGGACCGGGTACAGGCCCTTCTTCTCCCGGAATACCCAGGGCAAATCTGCCCGGAATTTTGTCATTGTGTTGAAACGAATGGCTGACTATTTCCATTTTCCCCCTCCTTTACGTCTGTGACGGCTGCAATATCTTGTATGTTTTCTGGAAAGAGTCTAGCGAATCACAGTTTAAAATTCAATTCCGAAAGGAGGTATTCAGGCCGGGGTTATTCGTTTTCGAGACGGCTGTAATCGAGCAGTCCCGCAGTAATCGGATTTACTTTTTTATAGGATGCATTTAAAAAATCACTGTGTGCCCAAAATCCGGGATCAGTCCGGCGGATGCCAAACCGGGTGGCCAGATCTGTATAATCAGATTGACTGGAGAGGGATTCAACGGCTTGCACAAAATCACCCAGGCTGGATGGTTTGACCCGATAAAAGGCGTTCGGGTAATCCCCTAAAAAACCACGACCAACCGTCAGAGTGTCTTCTTCCGGTTTTCGCCGCAATTTTTCGAAAAAAAGCTCTGAAACATTGCTCATCCCGTTATTATGCACCAAACTGAAAATGGGAGAGTCTATTCCTTCGATGTGCAGTAGGACCGTTTGTGGAAGCCATGAAAGGGCCTGGCCTTTCATTTGAGAAAGCCGTTTCAGTTGTGCTGCGACCTGGTCCGGCTTGCCGTTCAGCCTTTTTTCTTTGGGGAGGTCATAGTCCGTGTTCAGCACTGGAGAAAGGTGTTTTCGGAGTTTTTCAAAGAGTTCTTTCTTGGGCGTCTCTGTTTGATAAACAAGGCCTGTTTCCTGATGAAAATGGGTGTTGTATTCATCCATAAACTTTTGAACATCATCGTCAGCGTCACGGTACCAGTGTGTCCAGATTTTCTTTCGGTGTTTTTGAGGGAGCAGGGTTAAAAAATTAAACTCCCCTTCCATTCGCATAAAGTCCATGTACATTCGTGAAGTGAGTTGATGCCCGATGTTTCCATAAACGTCATACCCGGCAACAAGGAGGTAATGTATTCTTTCCAGTAAAGGATAGGTCAGAACAACAGCCGTTTTGGGATGATCTCCTATCAGGCCTTTTTTGACTGTCCCGTTGTTCTGGTGACGAAAAACAGTGAGTGCGGCATTTTGATTGGTCCCGTCTCCGTCCCAGACCAGTTGTAATGTAATTTTTTCAGGGTCGTCCAAATATTGTTCCATGGCCTGGACTTTTTTTGAAAAATACTTTTTTTCCAGTTGGGAATATTCCAGCCAGGTGCCAATTATGCCGGTGTTGCTGGCTTCGATCGTGGGCATTTTTAGCCGGTGACGTTCTTTTTCAATAAAATTGCTCGTCCGCTGGATGATTTTACTGTCCGGATTGGTAAAAAAGACCCAGAATTGCTCATTGATGACATTGAGCGCCACCTGCCCCCGGCAGACCGGGCCTTTTAAAAAATTCATCAGGGTGAATTGGGCTTCGTCGAGTAGAAAGCGATAACGGGAGTCTATGGGGATGGCTTCAAAGGATTCAAAAGGGTTGGCGGCGACTTCCGGTTTATAGGAAGGGAGTTTTTTGACCTCGATGTCCGGTTTTAAAAAAAGATGTTTGTAGCGCTTGAGTCGGGTCTCGTTCAGGGCATAGGGCATGTGCGTCTTGGCCAGGATGGTTCTATGCAAGGGTTCGATGCGGTAATAAACCCTGGGAATGCCCGGATCATCATAGGGCCGCAGTGTTTTGACATAATCGATCGGTTCCCCCGGCGGTGTTTTGGAACGGACCAAGCGGAAAAATTGTTCTGATGAAACCTCATCAAAATAAAGGTTTGCCAGAAAGAGGTGCTCATACAAATAACGGCTCATGAGTTGTTCTTTAAGGGAGTTTCCGTTTAAAAAAGCCTCCCATTGTTTTATTTTTGAACGGAATGTTTTACCCAATGGCGCCGACGGTGAATAGGGCGCGCCATTTTTAAGCCAGCCGAGTAATGTATTCAATTCCTTGTCTGTCAGATTGGGCAAGCCATAGGGCATGCCCCACAAGGGCCGGTCTTTGGCAAACTCTTCAAAGCTTTCAATGGTGGGGCAGTGCTGGTCCCGGTCCAGGGAAAAATCAAAACTGGACGGAAGCGGACTTGTTTCAGGCAAGGGATTTTTTTGCTTCAAGAGCAGCATGTTGGCCATAAGCCCCGCTTTGATATTCGGGGATTGGGTTTGTCTGCGTTCGTTAATGACTGGGAAAAACCCCAAATCCCGCCATTCTTCTACAGAATGTGCGTCCTGAAACAAGCGTGTGGGTTTGATGGCCAGTAAACGCGCAGGGTCGTAAACCCGCTCCTTATTTGCCCCGCGTTCCAGTCCTTCTTGCGCGCTCAAATCCAGTTGGCAGGGGGCATCGTAACAGCTGTGGCAGACCACACAACGGGTATCCAGTATCTCTTTTGCATCGACCCAGGTTACGCCCGCATGGGCATCAGAAAAAGCTGTTTCGTTTTGGAGCTTTACTGTGCGGTTTTCAGGGCTGGCGCTGCCAAACTGTGTGTCCAGCTTGACCTGAACCCAAATGAAACACCCAATGATCACCAGGGGCACGGCTAAAATCAGGATTGAACGACGGGGAATTGAGGGCATATCTTATTTCGTCTCCAAAAAAGGGCTGATGTACCCGATTCTGTTTTAAGAATATATATAGCACAGAAAGAATACTCCATGCGGAGGTTCTTTGGGCGGAGAAAATCAGGGTACCGGTTTTTTGAACGGTTTATTAAGGTTAGAAGCGTATTTTTACAAGGCGGGTTTTGTTGGTGAATTCCCCGGCCTCTATTTTCAGAGACCGGGGAATAGGATTAAAGTTTCGAATGTGTGCCGTCACAAAAAGGTAAATTCCCGGATTGCCGGCAACCGCACCAGGCGACATTCTTCTTTTCCTCGATTACCGTGCGAATGGGTGTTTTCCCGGTATTCAGGCGTTCATGAGAACCATCGCAATAGGGTTGGTTTTCCGATTTTCCACAGGCGCAATAATATTTCTCGCCGGGTTCTTCTGAAATTACATACGGTTGTTTGCGTATTGTCATTGCTCTCCTCCATGATGGTGTCGGTGATGAAATCCCTCCGGGTTTATTTTAGGCCTATCCCAAAAACCCGTTGTCTTTGTCATAAAGACCGGGTTGTGGCTTGTTTCAAACCAATAAATATGATACTTTCTTAACATCTATTTCATTCATTTGTAAAGTATGCACTTATTTGTATGATACCTACTAAAAAGAAACTGTAAAGTGACCGTGGGTCATGATCAATATGAATAAAAGCTGTCCCGTTGAAACAACTCTAAGAGTGATTGGAGGGCGCTGGAAAGTCCTGATTCTTCGTGAACTCTTTAAAAAGACCAAGCGTTTTGGAGAACTCCAGCGGAGCGTAAAACAGATTACGCAAAAAATGTTGACACAACAACTCCGTGAAATGGAACGGGATGGGATTGTCCACAGGGAAGTCTATCCTCAAATCCCTCCTAAAGTTGAATATTCCCTCAAACCCCTTGGCAGGAGCTTGAAACCGGTTCTTGATGCCATGCATGATTGGGGGGAGGTTCATGAAAAAGCCTCGGCAGTTTTTTCTAGTGCGGAAAATGACCAAAAACACGATGTCTTTTAGAATTTTTCAGGTGGATGCGTTTACAAATCAATCTTTTTCCGGGAATCCCGCAGCAGTTTGCATCATGCCGGAGCCGCAGTCTGAAGACTGGATGCAGCAGGTTGCCGCTGAAATGAACCTTTCCGAGACTGCTTTTCTAAGCGCTACCCCCCTCGCATATCATCTTCAATGGTTTACCCCGGTTGCGGAAGTGGATTTGTGCGGTCATGCGACTTTGGCCAGTGCCCATGTGTTATGGGAAGAAAAAGAAGTCCCCTTATCGAGTGCCATTCAATTTCAAACCCGAAGCGGGATTTTAACTGTGCTTAAAAAGGGAAGGTCGATTGAAATGAATTTTCCGGCGGAAGATGTTTGGCCTGCTGAGGCGCCATCGGCATTACTTGAGGCTTTAGGTACAGAGGCTGTATTTACAGGAAAAACGCGTTCTGATTATTTGATCGAAATTAAAAGCGAAGCGGAGCTTGGCATGCTCCGCCCCGATTTTCAACTTTTAGCGACAGTATCCACACGAGGTGTTATTGTGACGAGTCCCTCTTCCAGACCAGATGTTGATTTTGTATCCCGTTTTTTTGCACCCCGATATGGTATTTTGGAAGACCCGGTAACCGGGTCTTCCCATTGTGCCTTGGGGCCTTACTGGCAAAAGCGGTTTCCCAAAGACGAACTGACTGCGTATCAAATGTCCAAAAGGGGCGGGGTGCTACGAATCAGGCCTGATCAGGATCGTGTTTTAATTGGCGGTGAGGCCGTGACCGTCTTGAAAGGAATGCTATTATCGTTGGCGGCCATTTTGTGGGGTTTAATATGAGGTGCAGGCAATGGGGAGCCCTTCATTTAAAAACAGGTATTGCGAGTTTGAAAAACCGGGTTTTTGTAGCGGTTTGTTTTGTGCTCTTGTTTTCGGCAGCGCCTTTATACGCACAAGGGCGTCCGCCTGCCAATGTGGTGGTGTCCCCGGTGGTGACCGAAAATATTCGGGATGAAATCCTTTTGATCGGTACTGTCGAATCATGGCGGGTCAGCCGGGTGGCGACGGAAGTATCCGGCCGGGTGACGCATCTTGCCGTCCGTCGGGGCGCAAAGGTCAAAAAAGGAGATCTGCTGGCAAAACTGGATGCCAGTACGCTCTTACTCCAGTTAAAAGAGTCCAAGTCAAAACAGAATGCGGCTATTGCGCGTTTGGAAAAAGCAAAAGATAATTTAAATCGGTCGGAAGGACTGGTCAAGGAAGGACTGATTTCAACGCGTGTCTATCAGGATGCAAAGCTGACCGTTGAGGAATTACAGCAAACCTTGGCGGTGAACGAAGCTGAACGACTTCAGATTGAAGATGCTTTGAAAAAAAAGCAGGTATTTGCCCCATTTGACGGGATTGTTACCCAGGAACTGACGGAAGAAGGCCAATGGGTTGAAATGGGGGGCAGTATCGTCCAGCTTGTGGATTTATCCAAAGTCCGTATTCTTGTTGAAATGCCGGAAAAATATATCCCGATTGTCAAAGTGGGCGGTAATGTGTCGGTGCGGCTGGATGCGTTGCCCGGAGAGACATTTTCCGGAAAGGTGCACACACTCATTCCCGCGGGGGATCCGGCTTCCCGGCTTTTCCCGGTGGAGGTCCATGTTGATAACAAGGGGATGAGAATCAGCGACGGGATGCTGGCCCGGGTGGCTTTTGGACTGGGTGCGGATCGCCCGGCGCTTTTGGTGGATAAGGATGCCGTCATTCGGAAAGGGAATGAAACCTTTGTTTTTGTTGCGCAGGATGGAAAAGCCGCTAAAAAAACAGTGTCGCTGGGCCAAGCCAAAGGGCTGCGCATTGAAATTTCGGGTGATTTGAAGACCGGAGATTCGGTCGTGATCCGCGGAAATGAGCGCTTGAATGATGGCCGGGAGATTCAAATTGTTTCAAATGCTTCTGACTAAACGTTCCACACGAGGAAGGGGCGGCTTTGAAGAGCGCAGAGCGGGATAGACCTGTGAGGTTTTTCGCATGAATTTCATAGAAACCATGATCAAGCGACCGGTTTCCGTGGCCGTGGGTGTGATTCTTGTACTCTTGTTCGGCATGATTGCATTGTTCAAGATTCCCATTCAGTTGACCCCTGAAGTCATTAAACCGGAAATTACGATTGAAACGTTTTGGCGGGGTGCCAGCCCTCGTGAGGTCGAACGGGAAATCGTCGACCGGCAGGAAGAGCAGTTGAAAGCAATTTCCGGTCTGGTGGAAATGACCAGCGAAAGCCGGGAAAGCCGAGGGGAAATTGTACTCACTTTCGAAACCGGGACAGACCTGGATACGGCGCTTTTAAATGTTTCGAATCGGCTTGATCAAGTCACTGACTTCCCGGTAGACGCAGACCGGCCTGTGCTTAGAACAGTCAATGTCGCCTCCTCTGCGATTGCGTGGTTCATTCTTAAGCCCCTGCCGGAAAATAAAAACGATATCAACACCTATCATGATTTTGCCGAGGATTTTATCAAGGCCCGTTTTGAACGGGTGGCCGGAGTGGCGATCAGTAATGTTTTCGGTGGAAATGTCCGGGAGATGCAGGTTTTGGTCGATCCGAACGTGATTGCGTCCCGAAACGTGACCGTGACGGACATCCATCAGGCGCTGGTTCAAGAAAATGCGGATGTCAGCGCAGGGGATTTTGACGAAGGGAAACGGCGTTATCTGGTCCGCACACTCGGAGAATACCGCTCCCCGGAGGACATCGGCAACATTGTTGTCAAGCGGGTCGGGGGCCAGAAAATCTTTTTAAAAGACATCGCAGAAGTTGCAATAGGTTATAAAAAACCGCTCCGGTCCGTCCGGCAAAACGGGGAGCCGGCCATCGCGGTGAATGCCCTACAGGAATCCGGGTCGAATACCATAGAGGTAATGGCCGGGCTTCAGGCCGCCCTGGCGGAGTTAAACGAAGGGATTCTCAAGGAAAACGAACTCTTTATTACACAGGTTTACGACGAAACGGACTACATTAACAGTTCCATTGACCTGGTGCAGCAGAACCTGATTGTCGGTGGTTTTTTAGCTGCGGCAGTGCTCATTTTATTTCTGAGAAGTACTTCGAGTACCTTGATTGTGACCACCGCGATCCCTATCAGTGTTATCGGCGCCTTTATTATTCTGCAGCTTTTGGGAAGAAATATGAACGTGGTTTCCATGGCGGGGATGGCCTTTGCAGTCGGCATGGTTGTGGACGTGGCCATTGTGGTTCTTGAAAATATCTACCGGCACCGACAAATGGGTAAAGGCCGGGCCGAATCGGCTGTCGACGGTGTCAGTGAAGTCTGGGGGGCCGTATTGGCCAGCACCTTGACCACCGTTGCCGTTTTTTTGCCCATCCTGTTTATAGAAGAGCAAATTGGTCAGTTGTTTAAAGATATCGCGATTGCGATCAGTGCAAGCGTCAGCAGGTAGGCGCCGCTCGCCGGGTTG
>CALZIJ010000029.1 GCA_945787655.1 Nitrospiria bacterium
TGGGGATATCTTTCGAATATTGAATATGCCAGTTTGGTCGAAGCGCAGGATTTTTTATGGCGGCTGAGAAACCATTTGCACTTTCTGGCTGGGAAAGCCTCCGACCATTTAACCATTGAACTTCAGGAAGAAATCGCGCCATTTTTTAAAAAGAAAGATCGGCGGGGTTTGATGCACACGTATTATCTGCACACGGGGCGGGTACTCCAAATTTCAAAACGATTTGTCCGGGAAGCATACCCCGTCAGCCGGGGAAAACGTTGGCAGAAATCGTGGCGTACTCGGCAAGTTTCCCCTGGTTTTGAAGTCTTTTCAGATGAATTGTTTATCCAGTCTCCTGCTCCGTTTGAGTTTTTCGACCAGGATGTTAACGTATTAAGGTTATTTTTGCTGTCTAAAACCCATTCGGTGCGTATTCAGGACACTGTTCTGGAAATCATCTTCCAGATATCTGAACGGAAAAAAGGCGTGCCGCTGAGTCCGGGGGCTTATTCCCTGTTTAAAACATTAATGACCGAGCCGGGCGGGATTGCAAAAACACTGAGGATTATGCATCGAACCCAGTTTCTATGGCGCATCATCCCGGAATTTGAGGGAGTGAATTGCATGGTTCAGGAAAGCCGTTCTCATGCTTTTACAGTGGATGAACATAGTTTCCTTGCAGTCGAAACCGCTGAACGCTTCCGGGATGAGGGCGGTGTGTTGGGGGAAATTTACTCTAAAATTCAAAGGAAAGATTTGCTGCACTTGTCGATCCTGCTGCATGATATCGGAAAAGGAGGCACGGAGAATCACAGTGAAGCAGGGGCGAAGGCAACGGCTATTGTGACCCAGCGAATGGGGTATCAACAAAAAGAACAAGATCTGGTGGTTTTTTTGGTGCGCCATCATTTGATGCTTTCTGAAATTGCCCTTTACCGGGATTTTTCAAACGAACCGGTGATGCTTCAATTTGTCGATATGGTGAAGGAGGTTAAAATCCTGCGAAAATTGTTTATTTTAACCTGCGCCGACATGAGCGCGACTGCGCCCGGGTTGTTGACCGCCTGGAAGCAGGAAATGCTTTTAAGCTTGTTTTATGAGTCTTCAAAAATGTTAATTGGTGAGGAAGAGGACCCTGAAGATCAGCAGGTAGAAAAGATCATTATACAGCTTTTTGAGGATGTGAAAGGGAAATACCCGGAAGCCTGGCTTAAAGAGACCGTGTTGACCCTGATTCCGCGATATTACCTGGTCACACCTTATGAACAGGTGTTGGAGGACGTGGATGCCTTATCTAGGTTACAAGCCGATCCGATTCAAATAGAAGCCCGGTTTTTGCCGGAGCAGGGAATCAGTGAGTATTCCCTGTATACCTATGACTGGCTCACGGCGGGTATTTTTGCCTCCATGGCCGGGGTGCTTTCTGCCAAAGGTCTCCAAATTCTGGCCGCACAAGTGTTTACCCATCCAAATGGTACTGTGATTGATACCTTTAAAGTGATTGATCCGGATTTTAAAAAAGGCACAACAAAAGATCGGACCAATGAAATACGGAAGGAGATCAGGCGGGTATTGACCGGCCAAGTGTCTGTTCAGGCCCTGTTTGAAAAAGGACGACGGTTTCCCCGAAAAAAAGATCGACTCTCTTCAAAGGGTGCCCGTGTTGAAGTGGACAATGAAAGTTCTAAGACCTTTACGATTATTGATATTTTTGCTGCGGATAAAAAAGGACTGCTTTTTGCGATCGCAAGGGCCATTCTGGAGTTAGGCCTGTCGGTTCATGCGGCAAAAATCGCAACTCGGTTGGAGCAGGTCGTCGATGTTTTTTACGTACTGGGTGCGGATCATAAAAAAATAGAATCGCCGGAAGCGATACAGAAGATTAAAGATCATTTACTACAGGAGATTCGAACTCAATTTAAGGACAAAACAGGTAAATAAAGTTCACTTTACACAAAAGATGTTGCGCTGATTCAGGCCCAATGGGGTGAAAAAAGTGAGGGCCTATCGGGTTTGTGTTAACAGGCGCTAGTCCACCGGAATTTGAATCAGTTCCTTGACGGGTTTTCCCTCGACGAGATGCTCCAGTATGATTTTTTTGATGTCCTTTCCCCCCACGCCGCCATACCAGATGCCTTCCGGGTAAACCACCATGTTGGGTCCGTTCCCGCATTGTCCCAGGCATCGGCAAAGGGTGGTCCTCGTTTTTTTTACTAAGCCATGGTGCTTGAGTTCACTTTGAAGGACTTGTAGCATTTCTTCAGCCCCCTGATGTTCGCAGGTTGTGCCAGTACAAATAAACAAATGAAAATATTGTGTCACGTGTGTTCCCTTTTTCTGTTGCTCAAACTGAAAGCAGGCTTATACCATTTAAAATAAGGGGCTGTAAAGACGGGGTCCCATTTTAAAACACGCTAATTTTTCAGGGGTTTAAAGGGCTTTTAGGAATGAAAGCCGCCTTTCAAAAGGTCTGTAATCTTGCGCTTTCCCCTTGAATTGAATATACTCGAAACAAGGATGTTGAACGAATTTTATATTTTTAGAGTAGGGATGTGATATGAAGAAATTATTAAGGCTGATCTGTTCTATGTGGGTTTTCATCTTATTGATACAAGGACAATCCATTTTTGCGCAGGCTCAAAAATTGAGCGGTTCCGAGATTATGGAGAAAGTCAATCATGCCAATATGACGATGGATCAAACTTCGATTGTGACGATGATTTTGATTGATGCACTGGGCAATGAGCGAAAAATCGTCACTTCACGTTTCCACAAGCATTATGCCGGCAAGGAAGGCCTAGACAGCAAAAGTGTTTTTTACACGGAACACCCGCCGGATCAAAAAGGCACGGGTTTTTTAATTTGGGATTACTCTGTGGAAGGGAAGCCGGATGATTTATGGTTGTATTTACCCAGTTTACGAAGCGTGAGGCGGATGACGACCCGCGATCAGAATGATTCATTTATGGGATCAGACCTGACTTTTGCAGACATGGGTGCCCGCCGTATAGATGAAGATGAACACAAGGTGATTTGGGATAAACCGGGTGTTTGCAAGGGACTCAATGAACCTTGTTATGTGGTCGACAGCTTTCCGAAAGAAAACGACAGCCCTTATGGTAAAAAGCGGTATTTTATCTCCAGGAAAGATTGGGTGGCCCGTAAGGTCGAGTTTTATGACCGTTCATTGAAACCACTAAAGCTGCAACTGACCGCCTGGCAAAAAGTAGGCGATGTGCTGGTTTGGAAACGGTCCGAAATTTTAAACGTGCAGTCCAAACACAAGACCATTTTTGAAATTAGTGATGTACGCAACAATACGGGATTAAAAGATGCCCGGTTTTCAGACCGGATGTTGTCACGCGGCGCAGGTCGATAGTTCTTTTTTATTTAAAATCATTTATTTTTTTATATTCAAGTGGAATAAAAACATCCTCACCCCGTTGACTTGTTATTGCGGGGTAGCATTTTTCTCAATCAGGTTGACAGGCCTGTCTTTAAAAAAGAAGCCCAAAAAGTAGTCTAGCCCACATTATGGGCGCTTTCCTCTTTCTATAGTTGAACGGTCCAGTATTATACCGGGCCAATATGAAGATTTGGATGCCATCAAACAAGGTGCCAATCAAAATATGAGGAGAACTCTATGAGGAAATATCTATTAAACACCGGTGGAATT
This sequence comes from Nitrospiria bacterium, assembly GCA_945787655.1. Classification (GTDB taxonomy): domain Bacteria; phylum Nitrospirota; class Nitrospiria; order SBBL01; family JAADHI01; genus JAADHI01. The sequence continues at coordinate 3,659 of CALZIJ010000029.1, forward strand.
TTAGGCGTGTTTCTTCTGAGCAGTTCGGTATTTGCCCAAAACATCAGTACCGAAACGACGAGTGCGACGATTGGGTCTACTCAGTTTGGTATTGTCCTCACTCCTGAAAATCTGGGGACTTTTATGCAATCCACGGTATCGCCAAGCTGTGCTGGCCCCATCGATGCCAGGATTTGTATTTCCCTTGGGGCAGATGGACTTTCAGGAACAAGTGACGATTTTGTTTGTCTGGACAGCCTGCCGGGGAGCCATACGAGCAGTCCGTTCGGCACGGTTTCAACCGAGCCGAATTTTGCGTGCGGTCCGACCAGTCGTTCGAGTGAATGTGTGACCTTGATGCAAAATACAAACGGTACTGGCGGACCGCAAACAGCCCCTGATTTTACCGGACGCAGACTGGTGGGGCTGATCGAAAGCGACATTGTTCTTGGGGATGGTGCGACAGCGGGAATGCCGGACGGGTTTATGCGCTTTACATTTGATCCGGCCACCAGTGACGCAACCATTGATCAACTCATCGATCACCGCATAGATTTCGGGGGCGGGATCGGGATGGATTTTCAGCAACGATCGGCAACGATCGGGGCAGGAAATCTCATCCCAGATCCAATCGGAGATCCTTTGTCATTGGTTGCTTTTCCTGCGCCCGATATGGTCACCGCAGCGGATATGGGGGATACGGGGATGATTTCACGGATGGATCTTGCTCAGGGCACGGCGGATGGATTCGGTGCATTGACGCTGGACGTGACGACCCATTTCCCGGCCGGAATACCGGGAAAACTGGCTTTTCCGGGAGAAGGAATGTTCGTGACCCCGGGATTAAATACGGGTGTTGATTCTACTTTGATTCCCGGCGCAGACCGTGTTGGTTTTCCGTAATGAGATTGGGCCAAGTTTTGCTCTGGGCGTGCTTTCAGGAATTTTCTGGGAGTACGCCCAGGTTTTATCTCCCTAAAACGAAATTGATCCCAGTATTCTGATTTAAGCGTTTAAGCGCAAGGCATAGGTAATAAAGATATTTTTATTCGAATTGCTCAGCGTATCGCAGATATGAAATCAGTTGAGGATGCTTTTGGGGTTGAAGGGCTGAAAATCCGATGCCGAGCGCCCTGAAGTTTCCATCCTGTTTTTCCCAGATGATTTTCCCTTGAATTGATTCAACGGTTTCTCCGCCATCCCGCTGTTCGAAATGAATTTGAACGAGTACTTCGCTGTCCGGCTCAACCAAGTCACGAGAATAGCCCCCGATGCCGCCGAAACCGATATTGGTTCTCAGGAGACTGATTTGGTCCCTGCCTTCATTGATTAAAACGTCCGTGCGCAAATGAAAAGAACTTCGCGGGTTTTCTCGTCTTTCCTGCATGACAACCTCTTTTAAATATCGGTGACGGGATAGATGTAGTAAAGCATGATATACGTCGCGGTGCTGGTTAAAAGCGCAATTACATAAAGCACCATCGTTAAGGTTCCGATTTTTCGATGACGGTTTGCGCCGTCCGGAAGCAGGCGTTCCACGGTCCGTTCAAGTAAAAGCACCACTGCGATAATAATAAAACTTGAAACCCAAACCATTACCCGCCCCAGGGGGCCGCCACGAATAACGGCAATAAGGCCAAAAACCAAAGCCGATCCAAGCAATACCTTTTTAAAGGTTTTGGATTGCATTTTAAGTGTTCCTGTTGTGAGCAGTCGGTTTTTATTCTTCAAGACTGAAGAGCGGTAGCCGAGAATAATCATGTAAACAGCCAGAACAAGCCCGACCGAAATGACGACAATATGGACCAGCAAGATGGGCGAAAAGATATAGTTGTACACCCAGTCCGGTCCCCCGAACCCTTCCCGGCCTTCCACTGAAAGTGCCCCTAAGCCCCGGGCCAAATAGTAAATCGTGAAATAGGCCAGCATGGCCACCATGCCCCACAAGGTCACGAGGTGATGCCGTTGCCCCTGGTGTTTTCGACCTTGTTGCCATCCATAAATAAACAGAGCTGTAAAAAACCAGGCCATGATTGAAGAAAAATCCGCTCCAAAGGTACCGTATGGAGAGAGGAAACCCGGTGCGGTTAAAAATTCTTTCATGTATTACCTCCTGAGGGATCTGTCCTGAATCGGATCTGAGTGATTTGGGCGGGGTTCACAATTAAACCCCTTTTGTCCCGGCTAAAATTGTATTTTTCTCAATTTCCACAATATTGTCAAAGCCGGCCTGGGTCATCCAGTCCCGAATTTTTTTGCCTTGAAAGCACCGCCCTTTTTCTGAATAAACCATCATATGGATAGAAAAAACGGCATTCCATCCGGGTTCGTTTTCATCGTCATCGATAAACATGTCCTTAATGATGATGAAGCCTCCCGGTTCAGTGGCGTCGTAAAGGCGCTTCACCAGTGCGGCATTTTCTGCTTCGGTTTGATAGTGGAGGATGTCTGAAGCAAAAACCACATCGTAGGTGCCGGGGAGCGGGCCGGTATTAAAATTCCCTTCTATAAGCTCAATGCGATGGTTTAACTGTGCCTGAGCGATATTTTCCTGCGCGACTTTAAGCGTTTGAGGCAAGTCAAACAAGCTGGCTTTAATGTGTGGGTATCGTTGGCAAAATGCGATGGTAAAGGCGCCGCCGCCGCCGCCGACATCAATCAGGGTTTTGTAATCGGACAGGTCAATTTTTTCTGCAAGAGCAGGGGCGACCCGTTTGGCCATGCGGTGGAGGACTTTTGAAACGGTTGCGCCCAACTCCGGCGTATTCATAAAAATATTATCCTGAACCGTGGGTTTTCCGGTTTTAATAATGTCTTCGAGCTTTCCCCAATGGTCCCATTCGGCATCTTGAAGCAACATTAACTCGCCCATATAAAAGCGGCTGGTTTTGGCTAAAAATTCAGCCAGTTCAGGAATGTTTGCATAGGCGTCCCCTTCCCGGCGAAGCAAGCCGATTGAAACGAGGGCATCTAAAAGACGTGTAAGGGCGTCTGTGTCTGCTTCAATGAGACCGGCCAGATTTTTGGCTGTTTTTGGCCCTTTAGCCAGAGGGGTATAAAGATCGAGTTTGACCGAGGTTAAAAAAATCTTGGCTTCCCAGTAATAACCCAGTTGAAATAGTGACGGTGCGGATATTTTGCGTGCCATGTAAACCTCATTGATCAGGATGGTTTTCTCATTGTGAAAAGGGAGTATAGCGAGTGAAATGCATTCAGGTCAATACTCGGCCAATGCAAGCCCATACATAGCCTTTTCTTGACATGAGACCAGATGAAGATACACTTGGGCCTATGGTGCAGGTGTTTATTATTGGGGCCGGAGATGGGGGGAAAGCGGTCCTAAGCCGTCTTATTCAGTTTGATTGGTTTCAAATTATGGGTGTGGCGGACTTAAACCCTGAAGCGCCTGCGATCTCTCTCGCCCGGGAGCAGAATATCCCGATTTTTCTTGAAGACCCGGTTCATCTTTTTGAAGATATGTCCATAGATCTTGTGTTTGATTTGACGGGCGATGCCAGTGTGGGACGGCGCTTAATCCAGCTCTCCTGCGATCGTTTTGATGTGGCCACGGGAGAAGTGGCCCACGTGCTTTGGGATGTGATACGGGAATTGGAAGACCGTGAAACGGGTTTAAAGAAAAAGCTTGGAGAAAACGAGATTTTACTGGATATCAGCCTCATGCTTTCCCGTTCTGAAACCCCTGATGAAATTTTTAAGGCGATTGTCGAGGGGGGAATGCGCATGACCAATATGCCTGCGGGGTCGCTTTCTGTCTACAATAAACATAACAACAAACTTTTTTTAGTGGCGACAAAAGGCTTGTCTTCAGAGTTTTATCAAAACGCCGTCTACAGTGTTCGGCCCGGGGGATTGACGGAGCATATTCTATCCAATAAGGACCCAATCCTGGTGCCCGACCTTGCCGATTTCCCTTCGTTTAATAATCCCATTATTTTGAAGGAAGGGATCCGTTCACTGATCGCCATCCCTCTCATCTCAGACAAAGGGCCGGTTGGTATTTTATACAGTGATGATTTTGAACCCCGCCGGTTTGAGTCGACACTGATTGATGGCTTAAGGATGCTGGCTACCCAGGCAGTGATTGCCATTCAAAAACAGCAGGCCTTTGAGCAGATCAAAGATCTCTCGGTGCGTGACCCATTAACAGGGCTATATAACCGCCGATATTTAAATAAAGTGCTGAGTTCCGAGATTGAAAGAAGTTATCGTTTAAACCGGCCTCTGTCCTTACTTATTTTCGATGTGGATAAATTTAAACAGGTCAATGACATGTATGGGCACGTGATGGGAGACCATGTCCTGCAAGGTTTATCCAAGTATCTTGAATCTGTCCTGCGGCCCTATGATGTCCTTGCCCGTTTTGGAGGAGAAGAGTTTGTGATTTTGATGTCTGAAACAACGAAGGAAGAGGCGGTCGCTTCAGCCGAAAGGCTGCGAGAGGTGATCTCTGACCTGGATTTACTCCCAGACCGGAACAAAGTGACCTGCAGTTTTGGTGTGTGCACATTAGAAGGGAATGAAGAGGGAGGGGTCACCCCCAATGAAATAATCCAATTTGCAGATAAAGCCTTATATCAGGCCAAACATCAGGGTAGAAACCAGGTATGCGTTTATAAGTTTTAAAGGCCGTTTTCTGTTTCGCATCGATATCATTTGAATAAGCCCGCCTGTTGTTCTAGAATTCCATTGAGTGATGGGAGCCGAGTCCACATGCGAAAGATGGGGTTCTTTATTTTTTTTCTGATAGTATTCCTGAGTCCGCCTAAAGCCTATACGTTTCAATTTAATTCAATCTCAGATGGCGAGGCGGTCTTTGCAGGCAGTACACTCAAGGTAAAAATCGATCCAGGCGATATCGCCCCTCTTTTCGGCGTTTTATTTACGGCATCGGGAGGGGTGCTAAAACCCAGACTGGATTCTTTGCCACCCTTTGACTGGTCAATCGAAATCCCTGCACATTATTATGGCCCATTAACCTTGTGGGCTTTGGGGCGCCGTTACTACCCGGCGCCCGGTACACCAGAAACGAGTGTCACGATTTTTGTCATACATCCTGTCCTTCGTGCGTCTTATCCCGACTAGGATCGACCCAAAGCCGGGCTGAAATTTTCTCAGGTCCGGTTTTTATTGTCACCTAATATGTCTTGTATTTCTTTTGTGTATTGAAGCAGCGTGTCAATCTGTTCGCCGACGAGGGTAAGATGGCCCATTTTTCTTCGGGCTTTAATCTCGATTTTTCGGTAGTCGTAAATAGAGACTCCCGGTATGGAAAGTATTTTTTTTATCGATTTTGGATGATAAAGGGCTGTGATTTCATCACCCAATAGATTGAGCATGACCGCAGAGGATAAAAGATGGGGCTGTTCCAAAGGAAGGTTGCAAAGCGCCCGGACCTGTTGTTCATATTGGGAGATATTGGCGGCATCCAGTGTGTAATGCCCGGAGTTATGGGGGCGGGGAGCGATTTCATTGATCAACAGCGTTTCGTCTGGCAGTAAAAAGAGTTCAATACAAAAAAGACCCACGCCAGCGAGTTGAGTCAAAATATCTTTGGCCAGTTTTGAAATCTGTTGCGCAAGTTCGGGTGAAATATCAGCAGGAATTCTGCAAAGGCGTAAAATGCGGTTTTCATGTACGTTTTCAGTCACAGGATAGGTAATAATTTCCCCTGCCGGGTTTCTTGCCACAAGGATTGATAACTCTTTGATAAACGGCGCCACTTTTTCCAGGACCCAACCGGATGTTCTAGGGTTGAGTGCGGTTTTTAATGAAAGCACGTCCTCTATTGTATTGAGCCGCCATTGGCCCTGGCCATCGTATCCTGCTGTCGCTGTTTTACAAATCATTGGAAAAGACAATTGTTCCGCGGCTGAAAACAGGGCTTCGGGAGTGGGAAACGGCACAAAAGGTGTGACCGGAAAGTCATGGGAAGAAAGAAAGGTTTTTTCAAGTCGTCTGTTTTGCAGGCGGGAGAGTACGGCGCTTCCAGGGTGTATGGGGGATTGTTGTTCAATCGCTTTAATGAGCGTGAGGGGAATGTTTTCCCACTCAAATGTGGCGGTATTATTTTTAGATAGAAAGGTTTTTAGTGAGGTTTGATTATCGAAATCCGCGGCAATCGAATGGTCGGCCCAGGCATGCGCGGGCGCATTCGGGTCAGGGTCCCAAACCATGACCCGGTATCCCATGCTTTTTGCCGCGATCGTAAAGAAAGTTCCCAGTTGTCCACCACCAAGCAGGCCAATATGTTGACCGGAGGGGAACACCTCTATTTTCCTGAAAGGACGTCTTGGGTTTGTTTTGTGCGATAGGCAATGAGTTGTTCGCGGATGGCATCATGTTTAAGCGCGAGGATTGCCGCCGCAAAAAGAGCGGCATTTTGCGCTCCCCCAATCGCCATCGTCGCCACAGGAATGCCGCGCGGCATTTGAACAATGGAAAGGAGTGAGTCTATTCCTTTTAAGTGTTCAGTGGGAATGGGTACGCCAATGACAGGTAAATGCGTTTTTGCTGCCACCATTCCGGGAAGATGTGCGGCCCCCCCGGCCCCTGCAATGATGACTTCAATACCGCGTTCTTCCGCCGATGTGGCATATTCAAAGAGATAGTCCGGCGTCCGATGGGCTGAAACAACACAGAGTTCAGAACGAATTTTAAGCGCCTTGAGCATTTTGACGGCATTTTCCAGGACGGGAAAGTCACTTTTGCTTCCCCCAATAATGCCTATGAGCGGATGTGTTCTTTTTTTTGCCTGAAGGGATTTTTTCTCGGACATGATGTGCTCCATTTTAAATTTAAAAGGCGGCGGCAGAGGTTTGACAGTCTTAAATCATGATTTGGGTGAGCCTGAGACGTTTGTGGTTAAAGAATCAGGGAGCATAGCGGGCTAAGTGAAAATCGGCATTCATGCCCTGTAAATTGGTGGAAAAACCCGCGGCAAGGATTTGACCCCCTGATAGAATCAACAAATCATGGATTTCATCCATTTCGGTACTAAAAGGTGAAGTTTCAATGCCATTTTGTCCAAAGCTTGTGTCCAAAGCGCCGTCTGTGAGATATCGTGCGAGTGTGAAATCCCGGCTGTTGAAGGCGGTGATTGAAAATCCGCCTAATACGATTTTCCCATCTAAAGGCTGAATCGCCAGAGCAAGTGACTGTGCGCCGTTGTTGATGGGCGTGGTGACAATGCCGTTAGAGCCAAATGTGGCATCAAGACTGCCGTCGGATTGATACCGGACTATTGCAAATTGTTCCGGGGCCCCTCCGATAAAGGTGGTCCCGGAGACCAGGATTTTCCCGTCGTCCATAATTTTTAATGTTTTTCCAAAGTCATGACCGGTACTGACTGCAGTGGTGACGATGCCGTCCCCATCGAATGTGATATCCAGTGTCCCGTCGCTATTATAGCGGGCCACGGAAAAATCAAATCCGGAATTGCTTTCGGAGGATCCGGCGACAACGATTTTCCCATCAGATTGAAGCGCGACCGCTTCGGCAAAGGCGCCGTTTAATATGGGAGTGATTGTGATACCGCTTGAGCCGAAGGTCGTATCCAGGGAACCGTTTGTTTCGTAACGGGTCAAGGTAAAATCATGATGATTTGTGGTGGTTCCCACGGTAAAGGACGTGCCCGCAGCAATGATTTTCCCATCAGATTGAAGGGCGATTGCGTTGATCTCATCATCTCTATTATTAATCGTTGTGGTGGCAATTCCACTGAAGCCAAAGCCGGTGGTGTCCACTGAGCCATCCGCATTGTAACGGATGAGTGTGAAATCGGTATGATCCAGTATGGGAGGAAACTCGGTTTTATAGGAGGAGCCTCCAGCCACAATTTTCCCGTCAGGTTGAATGAGGACCGCATTGATCACATCATGTCCTGGGGTGGTATTGTTGCTGCTGATGCTGGTGGTGACCTTTCCGCCGGTTCCGAAAGCAGGATCGAGCGTCCCGTCCGTATCGTATCGGGCCACGGCAAAATCTCGTGTTTTGTTGTTTGCGTCAACAGTGAACCCGGCCGCGATGATTTTGTTGTCCGTTTGCAGGGCAATCGCATTAATTTCATCATCACCGCCGCCGATCGCGGTGGTCACAATGCCGTCGGCGTCAAAGGTGGTATCCAAAACGCCATTGGTCCCGTAGCGGGCCAGGGCAAAGTCAGTCCGGTTCCCATTCAGCGCAAAGCCCCCTGCAATAATATTGTTGTCGTCAAGCATCAAGGCACGAATCCCGTCTGCTCCGGTGCTGAGTTGTGTTGTGAGAATGCCGCCCGATCCAAAGGTTCCGTCAAGTGCTCCGGATAAATCATAGCGTGCCAGGGCAAAATTACTGTTATTCGTCCCGTTGAATCCCAGCCCGCCGGCGATAATCCCGTTATTGACAAAAATAAGTCCGAAAACCTGGGCATTGCCTCCGCTTCCGACAGTGGTCGTCAGAACGCCGTCTCCGCTAAAAGCGGTGTCCAGTGAACCGTTTGTTGCGTAACGTGCCAGGGCAAATCGGCTGGAGGAAAATCCTCCGGCCACAATTTCTCCGGTGGGTTGAATCAGCAGGGCATTAATTTGCTGGCTCCCGCCGATATTGGTGAGATTAATGCCATCACCGTCAAAGCTGGTGTCCAGCGTGCCGTTCCTGTCGTAGCGTGCGATGGCAAAGCGGTCTCCTGATAATGAAAAACGGCCTCCGGCCACAATTTCTCCGGTGGATTGAATGGCCAGCGCCATGATTTCCGAATTCCCATTTGAACCGGTTGCGCCTGAATTTTTAACGAGGGTTTGCACCATTCCGGATGTGCCGAAGGTGGTGTCCAATATGCCGTTCTGATTAAATCGTATCAGGGTGAAAACGTATCTGCCCCCATTCACCGTCCCGGTAATCGGGAGAAAGGAAGAGCCCGCAACGATGATGTTGTTCCCTTGCAGTTTAAGGGTGTTTAAACGATTATCCTGAGTGCCGGGCGTGGTGGTCAGAAAGCCAGTGGATGACGGCCCGAAGGTAAGATCGAGTTTCCCTTCGGTATCATATCTCGCCAGAGCGAAGACCCCGTTTTCATTGTCTCCGGTGTCTCCACCGGCAATTATTTTGCCATCGCTTTGTATGGCAAGCGCATTGATTTTGGCATGGGTGCCGAACGAAGTCGTGGTCACCCCGTTCTCCCCAAAGGAGGTGTCCAGTGAGCCATCGGTGTTGTAACGGGCCAGGGCAAAGTCGCTAAAAGGCCCACGGAGTGAGGTGCCTCCCGCAATAATTTTCCCGTCACCTTGTACTGCCAGGGCCTTAATCTGGTCGATTCCGCCAAAAGTGGTCGTGGTTTTTCCATTCGTGCCAAAAGTGTTATCGAGAATAGAGGAAATTGTGATGGTCGCTGTTGCGGTTTTTGTTTCGTCTTTTTGGCTGGTGGCGATGACGTGAAAAGTGCCGGTTGTTCCCGGTGCGGTGTATTCCCCTTTGCTGGTAATGGAGCCGCCAGAAGCGCCTTCCTGGATTTTCCAGGAAACTGCGGTATTGCCGCTTCCTGTAACAGCTGCGCTGAACGTTTGTGTCCCGCCTGTTGGGAGTGTTGTGCTGGCGGGTGAGATTGAAACTGAGACTGTCTGGGGAGGGACATCCGAAACCGGGGCTGATTTATCATCGATACACCCGGAAAGCGCAGTGATAAAAAGTAAAAACGAAGCGACTTGTACACCGTTCTTTTTATGCAATCGTGCGCCCTCTCTTGTAAAAGACTGTTTCTAAAAAGCCAAAGAAATGTTTTATAGATCCTTGTAATTTTAGAAAAATGCCCGGATTTAACTATCACTCCTCAAAAAAAATGTCAACAAATAATCAGGAAATCCTGGAACAGTTTTTCTAGGAAAGCGGGGATAAAGTCCAGACATGCTTGATTATCGGGGATATTCAACTTATACTGGCCCATTATTGTTATTGTACACATTTTTCGACCTTGCTTTTTTAAGATGAAAGGACGCACCTTGCTGAAGATTAAAATATTCTGGGTTGTTTTCGTGATTGCCCTTTTTATAACCCCCCTTTCGGCTCAGTCTGCTGAAGGACAGGAAACGACTACCGCCTCCGGGTTAAAGTACGTAGATATCAAGGAAGGGACGGGGCCCAAACCGAAAAAGGGCCAGAATGTTCTGGTCCATTATACCGGTTGGTTGAAGGATGGGACGAAGTTTGACAGCTCTGTGGATCGCAACCAACCCTTCCCGTTTCGTGTGGGGGTCGGGCAGGTGATTCGGGGTTGGGATGAAGGCGTGATCACAATGAAAGTGGGCGGAAAAAGAAGATTGATCATTCCACCCAAATTAGGATATGGCGCGCGTGGCGCGGGCGGTGTCATCCCTCCGAATGCGACCCTGGTTTTTGAAGTTGAGCTGCTTGACCTGAGATAATTTAACTGAAATTAAAATAGATTTGAAGCGATGAATACCCCTAAAACCCTTTTTCAAAAGATATGGGATGCGCATGTGGTTCATGAAGCGCCCGGAAAGCCGTCTCTCATTTATATTGATCGTCACCTGATTCATGAGGTGACTTCCCCCCAGGCATTTGAAGGGCTTCGTCTTGCGGGACGGACAGTCCGCCGCCCGGAACTGACTTTTGCAACGATGGATCACAATGTGCCGACGACAGACCGTGCGCTGCCCATTAAAGACCAAACATCCCTGCGGCAAATGGAGGCGCTTTCTGAAAATTGCCGAACCTTTGGTGTGACCCTTTTCGACCTGGATAGCCCCCATCAGGGCATTATTCATGTCATCAGTCCGGAGCTGGGGCTGACACTGCCGGGTTTAACCGTGGTATGCGGTGACAGTCATACCTCCACCCACGGTGCTTTTGGGGCGCTGGCTTTTGGAATCGGTACCAGTGAAGTTGAACATGTGCTTGCCACACAATGTTTAATTCAGGAAAAACCAAAAAACTTTTTAATTGATATCGAAGGGAAACGTCCACAAGGGGTAGAAGCGAAGGATTTGATCCTCTCCATCATAGGCCGGATTGGCACAAGCGGGGGAGCAGGCTCGGTGCTTGAGTTTGCAGGTGAGGCCATACGGGATTTGAGTATGGAAGAGCGGATGACCGTATGTAATATGTCCATTGAGGCCGGCGCGCGCGCCGGGATGATTGCGCCGGATGAAAAAACCATTGAATATATTAAAAATAGGATGTATGCCCCCGTTGATTTTGAAAATGCGGCAGAGGCGTGGCGAAAACTACCGTCCGATCCTGGAGCGGTGTTTGATCAATCCGTCCAAATCAGTGCGGCAACACTCGCACCCCAGGTGACTTGGGGAACGAATCCGGGGCAAGTAATTTCTGTGGATGCGACAGTCCCCAGCCCGACAGATTTTAGTGATGAAAATGATAGGAAATCCGCAGAGCGGGCCTTGGAATACATGGGGCTAAAAAGCGGCACGCCGATTGAGTCTATCGAAGTGGACCATGTTTTTATTGGCTCCTGTACCAATTCCCGAATCGAGGATCTCCGTCGTGTGGCCCACTTTGTCAATGGGAAGAAGGTTTCCGCGAAAGTTCATGCCATGGTTGTGCCGGGTTCTCAGGCGGTGAAAAAAGTCGCGGAGGAGGAAGGGATTGACCGAATATTGAAAGAAGCCGGTTTTGACTGGCGTGAATCGGGGTGTTCAATGTGTCTTGCGATGAACCCGGATGTGCTTCAACCCGGAGACCGTTGCGCGTCAACGTCAAACCGGAATTTTGAAGGGCGGCAGGGTGCGGGTGCGCGAACGCATCTGGTGAGTCCGGTGATGGCGGCCGCCGCAGCCCTGGAAGGCCATTTCGTGGATATTCGTCAATCTGGACAAGTGCTTTAAGGCAGGAGCGTTTTTGTGGAACCATTTAAAGTCACAAAGGGGATTGTCGCCCCGCTTGATCTCCCCAATGTGGATACCGATCAAATTATTCCAAAACAGTTTTTAAAGCGGATAGAGAGAACCGGGTTTGGCCAATTTCTGTTTTTTGACTGGCGCTTTACAAAAGACGGTCAACCGGACAAGAAATTTGAAATGAATGCGGCGCCTTACCAAGGGGCCTCGATTTTGATTACACGGGCGAATTTTGGATGTGGTTCTTCACGTGAACATGCGCCCTGGGCCTTGATGGACTATGGATTTCGGTGCATTATTGCGCCTTCTTTCGCCGATATTTTCTACAATAACTGTTTTAAAAACGGCATTCTTCCTGTGCGATTGTCGGAAGCTGAAGTGGACACCCTCTTTAAGGAAGTGCGTCAGGCCCCGGGTTTTAAACTGACGGTTGATTTGGAGCAGGAAAAAATATTCTCGGATAATGGACTGACGTTCACAATCAAGATCCCCTCGTTTCAACGGACGGGTTTGTTAAACGGCCTTGATGACATTGCGGTAACTTTAGCCCAGGAAGACAAAATTCGGGATTTTGAGTTAAAGCAGCTTAAGGTGCCGACCCCTCTTCTCTGACCACTAAAAACCCCCGTATTTTTGTCATTCTTCAGACCCTTCTTTGTTGTTTTTTGATTTATGAATATGGTATTGTTTCGCCTTCGTGCGCTGTAAGGCGTTAAACAAAATTCACACGCTCCGGTATCCGGGGGTGGTCCCTGTTTTTGGGTTTATTTAAAACTTCAGGTTCCCCGGTTTAGTGATACAGTATATTACGTGAAAAGGAGCGGAGGCCTAGACCAAAAAGGGAGATACAGATTATGCCTGTGATTGAAATGGGAGAGTTATTGGAAGCCGGTGTGCATTTTGGGCACCAGACCAAGCGTTGGAATCCGAAGATGGAAAAATATATTTTCGGAGAGCGGAATAATGTTTATATTATTGATTTGCAAAAAACGGTTAAAGCGTTTACGAGGGCCTATAATTTTGTGAGAAACCTTGCGGAAGCGGGGGAGTCGGTTTTATTTGTGGGAACAAAGCGCCAGGCTCAGGAAATTATTTTAGAAGAAGCCCGGCGATGCAACATGTTTTATGTGAACCATCGCTGGCTTGGCGGCATGCTGACAAATTATGCCACAATCAAGCAGAGTGTGAAAAAGCTTAAAAAGCTTGAAGAAGCCGATAAAGACGGGACTTACGAACGTCTGCCTAAAAAAGAAGTCATTCAGCTCGAAAAAGCGCGGGTTCAACTGGATAAAACCCTGGGCGGCATCAAGAATATGCGGCGTTTGCCTTCTGCTTTGTTTGTGATCGATACGATTAAGGAAAAAACAGCGGTGCTTGAGGCCCGGCGTTTGGGGATTCCGGTGATTGCCATTGTGGACACCAATTGTAACCCTGACGAGATAGATTATCCGATCCCTGGCAATGATGATGCGGTTCGTGCCATCCGTCTGATCACCAGCCGTATTGCGGATGCCGGAGTAGAAGGGTTTCAGCTGCAAGAAAAAGCGGCGGCTGACGCGGCTCCTCCTAAAGCGGAAACCCCTGCGCCTTCGGAAGCGGTTGAGGAGAAGGGAACTCAGGAGAAAACGGTGGAGGCGTCTGGTGGTGTTGAAGCTGAAGCGACCCCAGAAGAGGAAGTCAAAACAGAAGCTGAAACGGAAGAGAAACCCGCTTCGACTTGAGGGAATGATAAAAGATCTGAAATTTAGGATCGAAAAATATTTAGAAGGTGAAGGAGGAGTCATTGGGAGTCAATGCAATAAAGTCGCTCCGGGAGAAAACAGGCGCCGGAATTATGGATTGCAAAACCGCGCTTCAGGAATCGGGAGGGGATGTTGAAAAGGCGATTGATTTCCTTCGCAAAAAAGGACTTGCAACAGCGTCAAAAAAATCCGGGCGGGCCACAGAAGAAGGTTGTATCGGATCATATATTCATTTTGGTGGAAAAATCGGTGTTTTGATCGAGGTGAATTGTGAGACAGATTTCGTGGCCCGAAATCCAGAATTTCAAACCTTGGTAAAAGATTTGGGAATGCAGGTTGCCGGTTCAAATCCTCCGCCGTTGTATGTACGTAAAGAAGAAGTGCCCGATGACGTGATAGAAAAAGAACGCGCCATTTATAAGGCGCAGGCCATGGAATCAAAAAAGCCTGCGGCCGTTATCGAAAAAATTGCAGATGGGAAAATAAACAAGTATCTGCAATCGATCTGTTTATTGGAACAGCCGTATTTAAAAGACCCGGATATGACCATCGCGGAGCTTGTTGCCCAAACGGTCGCCAAAGTGGGAGAGAATGTACAAGTACGCCGGTTTGTCCGTTATCAGCTGGGTGAAACCTAAGCCTGCTTTTATACTCAAAAGGTGTATCAAGGATACAGCCTGACAAGTTAGACCGACTCGTTTCTGTATTGCCCAAAGGCGGGATCGAGTTTTCTCGATAGGATGATATTGAGAAACAGGATCGAAACAGCACGATGTGATATGAGGCGGTTGCAACAGAATACGTTGTTCTGGTTGCTCGGCTTTTTTTTGCTGGCATTTTCCGGATGTGGCGATACCAAAGGCGCCGCTTCCAATAACGAGACAGAGTCTTTCACTTTTGGCGGCTCCCTCTATGTCACGAATAGCGGAGACGGGCGTTTGCTCGTTTTTGATCCGCTGGTAACCAGTTCAAAATCCACGCAATCCAAGATTGTTCCACGGGTGCCGGACGGTAATATTTCCCCGGATCGACAATTTCCGGAAGCCCTCAGCGGCCCAGCCGGTGTATTTTTGGACCGAACAAATGATGTCCTTTATGTGGCCAATTCGGGACAAAATGCCATTCAAATCTATGACAATGCCAGCACGCTGACCTCTCCAATAGCTGCATCCCGGCTTATTGTGGGAGATCAAACCCGATTAAACGAACCCTTTGCAGTGACCTTTGATGCCGTGTCCGGACGCCTTTTTGTTGCGAACCGGGGAGGAAATGCCATTACGACATACCATACGGAGTGTATTACGGGGACAAGTCTCGAAGGCAATATTGCACCCTGCAATCTTTTAGTCGGAGATCAAACCCAGTTGGATTTTCCGAGAGGGCTTGCTGTTGATTCCGTAAAAAACCTCCTTTATATTTCGAATTCCGGTGGCGATTCTATCCTGGTCTATGAAAATGCAAATACTGTCGGAGCCGCGCCTGCTTCATGTGTGAGTGATTTTTCAAATTGTAATATCCCGCCAGCACGTGTTATTTCCCCCCACGAAGGGTCTTTGAATGAGAGTAAACTGGAGCTGCCTTTCGGAATCACCCTGGACATTCCCAATGACCGGCTCTATGTGGCCAATTCGGGGTTTAATCACCCGGGTATATTAATCTATGAAGGCGCAAGTGCACTGAACGGGGCTGTTGAGCCGGAACGCGTAATATCCGGGTTAAACACGCAATTGTCCATCCCCGCGGGTATCGACGTCGAGCCTGCACGCGGCCGGATATTGCTTGTGAATAATAACAGCAGTAACAATGTAAATGTCTCAAGTGGAAATAATGTGGATAGCCCTTCACTGGTAATCTTTAATGATATTGATTCCACGTGTCCCACCACAGCAAGTCAGCCTTGTAACCTGTTGCCTGACCTGCGTTTAGGCGGTGATGTCAGTACTGAAGCCGGGAGTACCCTTTCTAGCCCGGTTGGCCTTGCCTTTGACCCGACACGTGATATCACCTACATTGCCAATACCGGAGCCAACAATATTTTTGTCTATGACCTGGCAGGGGATACGGCCCCTTTAAAGGAAAATCGCGGGCCGTTGACAAGCACGTTGTTGAATGTGCCAAGCGGGGCCTTTTATGACCTGTCTCTGGATCGACTTTATCTTTCCAACTCTGGAAACGGATTGAGTTCTCCG
This sequence comes from Nitrospiria bacterium, assembly GCA_945787655.1. Taxonomy (GTDB): domain Bacteria; phylum Nitrospirota; class Nitrospiria; order SBBL01; family JAADHI01; genus JAADHI01. The sequence goes on from CALZIJ010000029.1 coordinate 19,436, forward strand.
TCAGATCCTATTATTGTATACAATAATGTAAGTGAGGAAATTTTTGAGGCTTCTGAAGCACCGGATTGGACGATAAGAAGCACTTCACTCCGGTTTACGAGAGGGGTGTATATTGACAAGACCCGAAACATAATGATCGTGATCGACGGCTCCACCAGTTCTATCAATTTTGGACTCCTCACCTTTGACCTGACACAGAACTTTACTGCCGGTAGCTCTCCAGTCGCTTTCCCGATCGATGATGCGGCTGGGCCCGCAGGTTCGGAGGTATCAACGGTGACCCTTCAGGCGCCCAGTGGACCGCGAAGGGGAACTGATGGTTTGACTGCGGGAGGCCCCACCGCAATGGCTGTGGATGAAGCCCGTGGAGAGGTTTATGTTACCGACAAAAATAACAACAGTGTTGTGGTATTCAGCCTGCCGGCATCCCCTTCAGATCCTCTATTAAAAGTTCGGGAAATTACAGGTTTGAAGCAGCCTTATGGCGTATTTATTGACACCAGCAAGGACATTCTTTATATCACAAACAATGGGGTCGCAACTGGCGATTCTGCTGACAACACGGTGTATGTCTATGACAATGCCAGTACAAAGGCGGATAACGATGCAAGCTGCCCCACTTCGCTGAAGAGCCCTTGTCGGCCTGACCGGATTATTTCAACCGAAGGGTTTATTGATGAACAGAAAAAATTAAAAGCGCCGATATCTCCTTTTGTTGACCAGGAGACCAACCGGCTTTACGTCATTAAGTCGGCAGCTCACACGGTCGGCAGTGTGGCTTATCCGGAAGCAGTCCTGACATTTCAGGATGCCAGCATGCTGGGAGATGCTTCAGAAGCTTGTATTAATGATACAGGAACTTGTGCCGATGCGGACTCCAGTAAAGTGAAAGTTCTGAGTGGCGATGCAACGCAACTCTCTTTTTGGCAGGATGCAGGCACCACGCCGCTCAGACGATATACCGGATCTGTTTTTATTTCCAAACATAAAAATAACGAAACAATGTATGTGGCCCAATCCGCACAAAAAGATTGTGTTTCGGGTTGCACTGGAGGAGCGCTTCTGGTCTACGGTATTGAAGGCCGTGTACCGCCCAGTCAGGTTTGGTCATCCGGTGGAAGCGGTGGATTTACCACGCCGGAAGCCCTGTTGCTCGACCCGGTGAGCAACATACTTTACGTGGCGAATCAGGATACCAATACGCTCTCGATTCTGCCGAATGCTGATCAAATTGATATTTCTCTGGATGTCTCAACAGGTAAAAGGGACGTTGCCGGTATTGGCCTCAATCGACCCGCCGGAATTGCTGTTCATAATGCACAAAACCGCTTGTATATTTCAAACAGCGCATCACTAGCCTGTACTGCAGGGGATTGTAATGCGATATTGAGGTTTGACAATCCAAGTGCATTAACCGGGGGGGGATCCCCGGACGAGACAATTTCAGATACCGGTTTAAATCAGCCAAAAGGGCTTGCGATGGACGCGGTTCGAGACCGGCTTTACGCTGCAAGCCATGGCAATGATGCGATTCTTGTTTTTTCTATCATTTCGGGATCGAGTGCAACGCGAAGTGTGATGCTTAACGGTGCGCAGAGCCAACTGAATAAACCGGTGGGTGTGGCTATAGATTCGGGCCGGGATCTATTATATGTTTTAAATCAGGGAGGTACCAACATCCTTGTATTTGAAAATGCGTCTAGTTTGAGCGCAACGGCTTCTCCGGTGCGTGTAATCTCAGGCAGTGACGGAAACGGAAATAATTTCATGGTTGATCTCTCCGCTATTGTTGTGGACCCAGGAAAAGACCTGCTCTATGTTGCTGATCGTGGTGCAAACGCGGTTTATATGTTCCCGGATGCGAGTACAGCCGATGGGCAGCCCACATTCAAGACCCTATCCGGCGACAAAACTGGATTGCTTGCCCCATCAGCCATCACTGTCAATACGGCATCGCCCTAAAAAATCCTCGACCTTGACCGAATCATTTTATCCTACGAATCAGGGCTTATTTTTTCTGTGTATCCTTATCTTGCGTCCATCGGTAAAATTAAATTTAATTTAGTCGTGAGCGATCAATTTTTTCAGAAATATCCTGGACTTCATTCTGTTTACAGTTTTAACCGAAAATGATAGCATAGACAGATTTTGAGTTTGTAGGAGTAGCTGGCCCCTTGAGAAAATCATGGCAGTGTGTCGTTGTTCTTTTTATCTTCTTATTTGTCTTTTCAAATGGGGCGTTTGCGGAAGATAGAAAAATTGAGATCAAGCTGGTTGAAATCAAAGGGAGCCAGCGCATTGACCGGATGACAGTTTTGTCTTATCTCACTGTGAAGGAGGGTGATTCTTTTGATCCGGAGAAGGTGCAAGCAAACATTAAAACGCTTTATCGTACCGGATTTTTTGATTTTGTCGAAGTGGAATCCGAAGGCCTTGAAGGGGGGCTTGCCCTTTACTTTATCGTACATGAAAAGCCGTTCTTGACCAATGTTGTTTATGAAGGCAATGAAAATATAGAAGAAAGCCGGCTGGATGAGGCCTTGCAAATAAAAACAAACACCTTTTTTGAAAAAAAGGCATTAAAAACATATATCGATCAAATTAAAGCGGTCTATGAAGCGGACGCATATTATAATGCATCCGTCATTCCCGTGATTCAAGCATTGCCTGAAAACCAGGTGGTTTTGACTTTTGTGATTAAAGAAGGGGAGCAGGTCTATATCCGGAAGATTAATATTGAAGGAAACACGGTATTTGAAGATAAAAAAATACGGAAACAAATGGAGACCGACACCTATTTTTGGATGAGCTCCTGGTTGACCGAATCCGGCCGTTATAAAAAAGAGCAGTTGTCTTTTGACCGGGAACGCATTAAAGACCTCTATTTGAATAACGGATATTTAAATATAGAAGTGAGTGAACCCCGCGTGCACTTGAATGAAGAGAAATCCGGTTTTGAGATTTCCTTGGAGATTACTGAAGGCGAGCAATATGTAATCGGTGAGATCGGGTTTGAGGCGGGAGAAGCGATTTTTGACACGGCAGAATTATCGGAGATTACGGAAAGCCGCCCGGGGAAAATCTTTAACCGGAACCTTTTAAGGAAGGACATAGGGGTCATTACAGACCACTATGGAGAACAAGGGTATATCTATGCGAATGTGGTCCCTGATTTAAGGCCCAACCCTGAAAACCTGACGGTGGATGTGACTTTCCATGTGATTGAAGGCGAGCCTGTCAAGGTTCGGGAAATCCATATTTCCGGAAACAATAAAACACGGGATAAGGTGATTCGCCGGGAAATTCGGGTTAATGAGCAGGAACTGGTGAACACCAAGGCTTTGCGTCGGAGTTTTCAGCGAATAAACAATTTGAATTACTTTGAGGATATTAATCTGGTCCCCCGCCGGATTTCACCGGGGTGGGTGGATATTGATGTCGAAGTAAAAGAAAAACCGACCGGAACCTTCAGCATCGGAGGCGGCTACAGCTCGGTCGATAAATTTGTGGCGACCTTTGATGTCACGATGGGAAATTTTTTAGGAAAAGGCCAGCTGCTTAAATTCAAGGTTGAAACCGGCGGACGACGGGATACCTATACCCTGACATTTCGGGAACCCTATTTATTTGATAAGGAGGTTTCCGGTACCATCGATCTGTTTAATCAGGTTCGTGATTTCGGGGTGTACGAGGAAAAAAGAACCGGTGGAGATATTATCGTGGGGAAATCCTTCGGGGAATATGTCAAAGGCAGTGTCAGTTATACCGTGCAAACCCTTGAAATTTCAGATGTAGATCAAGTGACCGTATTAAGGGATCCCGGCGACGGATCGATCACGACAGATCCTGATATTGGGGTCGAAACGATCGAGCCTGACCCCAGGGTTCCGCAGCAGGTGCTTGATCAGCAGGCCTTGGGAGAAACGCTGACCAGTTCTTTGGGGTTTTCCCTTTCCCGGGATACCCGGGATTTTTTCTTTGATCCGAGGGAAGGCGGAAGAAATTCAATCTCCTTTGAATATGCAGGGACATTTTTGGGCGGAGACAATGAATATTACAAGGTCATTGTGGATTCAAGCCGGTTTTTTCCGATCTGGTGGGACCATATTTTTTCATTGCATGGCCGTGTCGGATTTGCTGAAGGGCTCAATGGCAAGCAAATTCCTTTAGGAGAACGGTTTTATGTCGGGGGAATTAATACTGTGAGGGGGTTTGATTTCGGGGAAGCCGGGCCGCGTGCGCCTGATATTCCGGGAGATTCATCAGCAGATCCTCCGACCTCTACCATTCGGGGAGAAATTCTCGGAGGAAACAAGCAGGCCTATTTTAATGTGGAATACCTGATCCCGATCGTTAAGGAAGCCAAGGTCAAGCTCTTGCTTTTTTATGATTTCGGTGCGGCCTTTAATGAGGGAGAGCGGTTTGATCTGGACGGCATGCGGGAAGCCGCAGGCTACGGCATCCGGTGGATTTCTCCCGTCGGACCGCTTCGATTGGAGTGGGGGCATAATCTGGACCCCAGGCCGGGAGAGCCAAAAAGAACAGTTGAGTTTTCAATCGGGTCACTTTTTTAAACCAGTGAATATTTATATTGAGCAAACAACGAAGGAGAAAAAATGAGGAAAGTAATATTTTATGCGTTCATGATTGCACTTGTTCCATTTGTATCAACAGCACTGTCTGAAACCCTGAAAATCGGTTTTGTGGATGCGCAAAAGGTTTTTGAAACGTCGGACGAAGGCAAAAGGGTTCAGGCCAATGTTCAGGAATATGTCTTAAGCCGTCAAAAAATAATAGACATTGAGGAAAAAGAGCTCCGTAAAATGGAAGAGGATCTCAGAACACAAGCCGCCTTGCTTTCCCCGGAAGCCACAAAAATGAAACAGGATGAGATGCAGAAGAAGTTCTCTGAATATCAAAAAAAAGCGCGGGAGATGAATCAGGAAGTTCAAGATAAAAAGGTAGAGACCAATAAGGCTTTTTTCCTGTTGCTGGAGAAAGCCATTCAGGAAGCGGCTAAAAAAGAAGGATACTCCCTTGTGTTGGATAAAAACAGGGAAGGCGGGCCGGTACTGTATTCGGAAGCGAGTGCGGATATTACCGACAAAGTGATTGACCAGCTGAATGAAATGACCAAAAAATAGTCGTGTTCAACCAATTAAAAGGGAACCATGACGACCCCGATTAAGGATATTTCGATCTATCTGGATGCTCAGGTTGTCGGAGACGAGACGCTGTTGATTAAAGGTCTTGCCCCGTTGGAAGATGCCAGAGCGGGTGAGCTCTCATTTATTTCAAATCCGAAATATGAGAAAAAAGCGGCGTCTTCAAAAGCCTCGGTTTTAATTACCAATAAGGTCTTTGAAGGGGTGGATAAAACCTTTCTCGTTGTAAAAGATCCGTATTATTCCTTTACCCGGCTGCTCTATTTATTTTATCCCCCCAAGCGCATGCCGGAGGGCATTCATCCGAGCGCACATCTGGCGGAAAATGTCCTGCTGGGTGAAGGGGTGTCTATCGGACCCGCAGCGATTGTTGATGCCGGTGTGGTGATCGGTGACCGAGTGCAAATCGGGGCGGGTGTTTTTGTGGGTGCGGATACCCGCATTGGCGTGGACACCCTGGTTTACCCCAATGTCAGTATTCGGGAAAATGTGACTATTGGTGAACGGGTCATTATTCATTGCGGCGCGGTGATCGGCAGTGACGGTTTTGGTTTTGCTTTTCATGAAGGGAAACATCATAAAATTCCACAGGTGGGCGGGGTGATAATAGATGATGATGTGGAAATCGGGGCCAATGTGACGATTGACCGCGGGGCATTAGGGAACACCACGATTGGACGGGGAACAAAGTTTGATAACCAGGTGCATGTTGCCCATAACGTGAAAATCGGGAGCGATACCCTTTTGGTGGCCCAAGTCGGGATTTCAGGCAGTGTGACGATCGGTAATCATGTGACCCTTGCGGGACAAGCCGGTGTGGTAGGACATTTAACGATTGGAGATAATGTCGTGGCCGCGGCAAAAACGGGGGTGTCAAAAGATGTCCCCGCCGGGGAGATGATCTCAGGGTTCCCACATTTCTCGCACAAACAGTGGCTCAAGTCACAGGTGGTTTTTCAGGATCTTCCGGCATTGAGAGCCCAGGTAAAATCTTTAAGCGGAAAAATAGAAACATTGGAAAAAGAACTCGAAGCACTCAAAACAGGGAAGGGAACCTCATAATGATGGATATCCAGGAAATCATGGCGATTTTACCGCATCGGTATCCTTTTTTACTCGTGGACCGGATTCTTTCTTTTGAGCCCGGGCAAAGGATGACGGCCATAAAGAATGTGTCTATGAATGAGCCTTTTTTTCAGGGTCATTTCCCGGGGCATCCGATTATGCCGGGGGTACTGATTATCGAAGCAATGGCCCAGATAGGCGGTGTCCTTGAACTGACGGCGCGGGTCGATGTCGGCGTAGTCGATAAGTTCAGAAAACCGGTATTGCCGGGAGATCAATTAACGATTGAAGTAGAGGTTTTACATCAGCGTCCTCCCTATTGGAAACTCAAGGGGAAGGCCTATGTGAATGACCAATTGGTTTCGGAAGCCGAATTAAAAGCCATGCTCGAAAGAGAGAACCAGAAGGAAACACCATAGTGAGTATACATTCAACAGCAATTGTTCATAAAAACGCCCAGCTGGATTCATCTGTCGAAGTGGGCCCCTATTCCATTATCGGTGAGCACGTCCGTATTGGAAAAGGGTGCGTGATTCGTTCTCATGTCGTGATTGACGGATGGACAACCTTGGGTGAGTCCAACACGGTCTATCCCTTCGCTTCGATAGGACTTGAGCCCCAAGACTTAAAGTTTAGGGGAGAAGAGACACGCCTTGAGATAGGGGATCATAACATGATCCGGGAATATGTCACCTTGCACCGCGGTACGGACTCAGGGGGCGGCATTACACAAATTGGCAACCATAATGTTTTGATGGCCTATGTGCATGTGGCACACGATTGTATCTTGGGAGATTCGATCATTATGTCGAACGCAGCGACATTGGCGGGTTCGAT
>CALZIJ010000030.1:0-17567 GCA_945787655.1 Nitrospiria bacterium
AATATTTTGATGTTATCGTTTTTTCGAGCCGCGCAAAGTCGGCAAAACCCCAGCCCGAGATCTTTTGGGAAGCCCTTGAAAAAACGCAATTAATGGCTGACAGAGCCGTTCTTGTTGGGGATCACCCGATAAATGACGTTAAGGGCGCACGCAATGCCGGAATGCATCCTGTCTTGCTGAATCGTAAGAAAAGTTATTCCACAATGGATGATGTCGATGTGATTTCCTCCTTAAAGGAAATACATCCCTATCTGGCCTCTTGATAAAAAAACACCCCGCCTCAAGTTTTTGAAGACGGGGTGTTTTAATTGAACGTGTGCGTGCCTAGTTTTTAACCATCATCGAAATCGCGTGGCCCCGGTCCGTGGATTCGACTTCTACTTTAGCTCCGGATTTTATTTTTCCCTTCAGTTTCGTTGATTTATCGACATGAAATTTATGGCTTTTCCCATGGTCATCCTTAACGGTAACAAAAGATCCTTCTGCCTTGATGACTTCACCCACCGTTTTATTCCCATGACCTCCGGGGTGGTCGCCCCCGGCAAAACTGACTGCCGAAAAACCGGCAACCATTAAAACCATGATGAAAAACATACCCAACTTTTTCATTAAAGGTGCTCCTTTCATGGAGGTTATTAATACGCTTTTTTAGTGTAAAGAAAAGCGTTTACTGACTATATCGGAGTTTCGTTTTAAAAATCAAACTTTGTGGGGAATAAGCGTGTGTAATTCTGTTGTTATTGATTGGTTTTTTTAGAAAGAAAGGTTGAAATCAGTGTGATTTCTTCAGTATTCGGAAGCAATATGGCGGGTTTTGTTTTTTGAGTGGCTTTAAGGGAGGCTTGTTTTTTAATGAGGTATTCGTCCCATTGGGCAGAGGAATAGAGATTAGGTTCCGGCGCCTCATGGCATTGGGTGCAAAGGTTAAAAAAAAGCTGTGCCCCCTTGGATTTTCCATCTTCTAATAGGTTTTTGGTGAACTCGGGTGATGTAATCTGCTCCGTGAATTCAATCACCGGATTTTTATTGGAAAAATGCCGGTTGACGACGAAGAAAAGAATTGTTCCCAACAGTGAAAGACCGATCAAAAGGCCGATATTTTTAATCATGGAAGTGCACTATTAGAAACGGAATACGGTCAGGGGTTTTCTTTCATTTTTTTGAGATCTGTTTTTTCAAGTTTTTTGGTGATTTGCATACGCAGATCCATTGTCCATTCCCTAAAGACGCCTCTTGATTCCTGTGCAATTTCAGGCAACTTGACAATGAATTTTTTCCCGGCGTCTGTTTTATAGAATGCAATAATTTCTTTCATTTCTTCAATATTGAAGTATTTTGCATAAACGGCGGCCATTTTCTCGTTGAGTGCTTCCGGGTTAACCTCTGTAATAAATTCTTTCCAGAAGGGCTCGGGAATATCCGGCATGGTTTGCCGTTGTTGTTTGATCAATTGTTCAGTCACAACGGGGACCATCTTTGTGGCGCCTGAAACTTCCAGGAGTTCACGGGCCACTTTTTCTGTGGGGGTAGGTTCTTCAGCTAAAATAAATCCTGGGAAAAAAGTGAATACGATTACGGTCGTAAGGATCGTGATTGATTGATTTCTCATATCGTGCTCCTGGTTAAATAATTCTCTGCGCCATGATACGAAAAAAACCAAGTCATGGCAAGGCAGGGGAATGATTCAAAAAAAACCCGGCCAAAAATTGGCCGGGTTGAAAAAAAGCAGGGGTAGCAATAGGGCTCAATTCAGTGAGAATGTCCATGCTCGTGATCATGTCCATGGTCATGGCTATGGTCATGGCTATGATTGTGATCGTGTCCATCGTGGGAATGTCCGTGAATTTCCGGGATATCATGAAAAGGGTCATAGGTGGTGTCTTTTCCTTTTCCGGAGGTAACTTCAACACGGATAACAGATTTTACATTCGAGCATTCATCATCTCCCTGGGGAATGGCAAGGCGCAAGGGGCCGCCTTTGGATTCCGGTAAGGGTGCGCCGTCTCTTTGATATATGAGAATAGCGCGATCCATCGTATCATCCAGCGGGACACTGGCCGCAAATTTGCCATCCTGTGAATGAAACGTGACATGGTCCGAATGGGAGAGCGGCATTGCGGCATTGAGAAGGGCTTTGACGCGAACGCCCTTTCCTGACATGCCAGCGACATGTTGGCTGACGTCTTCAATTTGATACTCTGAAGGAATATTAAGTATGGATTCATATCCCCATTTCACTGATTTTTGAACCGCTCCATCCACTTCCAGTGTAAACTCTGATTCTTCTGTCATAGCATGCCCTCCAAATTCTTTTTATTAAGTAAAAAATTAACCCCAGTTTATCAGAGGGCCATAAAGAGGTCAATCAGGCCAGGGTTCTCCTATACCTGAAGACTTGGGAGGCATAAGGACAGGAAGAGGTTTTAGGGCTCAGAATAGAAATATGCTAAACTGCCTGTGCTGGATTAAAGCGATAAGGACGTCATGGCCTCCAAAAAGAAGTTGGGCATTGTACTCTCAACGCCCCCTGAAAACCCTAATTTAAAGACTGCTTTGGGTTTGCTTGAAGCGGCATCCATTAAAAACATTCAATCCTATCTTTACTTGATTGATGAAGGCGTTAAAAATGTTAAAAACCCGAAAATCGAATGTTTAAGCCAACAAGGACTCAAGTGGTTTGCTTGTGCATACAGTGCGCAGCGTTATGGTATTTCTATTGATCGTTCGGGAGTGTTTGGGGGCCTGGTTCTGCTCTCTGATCTGCTCAAAGTCTGTGACCGGGTGGTCGTTTTAAACTAATGAAGCGATTGGAAAAAAATATTTGGATCATGATTCAAAGTGACCCAAAATCAAGTCACCGCGTTTGCGAAGGAATGCGTATCGCATTGGGTCTGGCCGCGAGTGGACACGATGTGTCTATACTCCTGGCCAAAAAAGCGGTTGATATGCTCTGCGGGGAACGAGATGCTTATATCGATGAGGATCTTTTAGAAAAACTTTGGCCGACAATAATCGATTATATCCCTGTCTTTTACATATACAGGCAGGGGCTGAAATCGGAAATTCCCCAGTTATTTGAGTACAAGACACAGTTCCTTTCTGAAGAGGATATCGGGAAAAAACTCGGCGAGGCGGATGTTTTTTTCCGGTTTTAAACATCATGTCTAAAAAGCGTACATTGCTACATATTGTGAAAGATAAAGACATTTCCTGCATGAATCAGTTCATCCGTCAATCGGAACTTACATCGAAAGTGTCAGTGATTTTAATTCAGGCCGCGGTAGAGACGGTGATCCCTGAAATTCAAGGGGATGTTTTTGTATTGTCGGAGGACTGTTTGCCTGAGCAGAAAACGTCTTTTCCGAATATCGGATATTCTGAAATGCTTCAAATGATTTTCGAGGCAGAGACGGTAGTGACCTGGTAATTTAAAAAAGGGAAACCCTAATAAAACAAAAATCCGATATAGCACCAATAAATCAGGACAAGCAGTCCGCCTTCCCAGCGCTTCAATAAAAGTCCGTTTTTTAAAAGAGGAAAAAGCAGCACCGTCAAGAGGCCCATGACAGGAAAATCTCTCACGAGAAGTTCAGGTTGTATCTCGATGGGATGAACCGCTGCTGTGGCTCCCAGTACACCAAGCGTATTAAAAATGTTACTGCCCAGGACATTTCCGATTGCAATATCGCCTTGATTTCTCAGTACCGCAATAATGGAGGTCACCATTTCAGGGAGGGAGGTTCCAACAGCGACAATCGTCAGTCCGATCACCAGTTCGGAAAGTCCGGCCCAGCGGGCAATACCAACCGATCCGTCGACCAGAAGATTGCCGCCTCCAGCCAATGCGGCGAGACCAAAAATAATTTTTCCCAAATTGCGGGGAATGCTGCCATCGCGAATGTTTTTTTCGTTATATTCGGCTTTTACTTCTGAGGGTTCAAGAAGCGACCAGCGGTAAAGCATGAAAATGTAAATAAAAAGCCCCGATAACGAGGCCATGCCAAACCATCGGGGAATTGTCCCGGTCAGGGAAATGAAATAGCAGAGTATCGTAATGACAAACAGGAGCGGGACTTCAAAGCGGACCAGGCGAATTTGAACGATCAAGGGCCGAACCATCGCGGCAAGGCCGAGGGCCAAGCCAATATTGCTGATGTTGCTGCCCAAGACATTCCCGACCGCAATGTCGCCACGTCCAGTAATGCTGGCGGACAGGCTGACGGCCATTTCAGGCGCGGAAGTGCCGAGTGCGACGATCGTCAAGCCGATGACCAGAGGCGAAATCCCCAGCCGACGAGCCAGTCGGGATGCCCCTGTTACCAGGGTATCCCCCCCGCCTGTGAGCAACAACAGTCCAATGAGAATAAAGACAATGTCTTTCAGCACGGATTGGGGGCTTTCGCTTGAGTCGACAGGGTTTGCCGCATGGTCGCATTATTTGTGAACAATAAAGGGGCCAAATTCTGCTTCGAGCGTGGTCATGATCCCAAAACCATAGGCTTCTTCGGGCGGTAATTCTTTATGAAGCCGTTTGTGGTCTTCCAGGACATTAATGGTTTCGGTCACCCATTCGCCATTCTCTGGCGGCCCACTTCGAATCACAATCGTGGTGGGCCGGAATATCCCGCCGGATTCTTCTGTCCCGATGGCCTTCAGGCTGCTCCAGGCATACTTGGTGAGTTTTGGGATGCCAAGCAAGTCGGTCCCAAGGGCAACATAAACTGTTGCGTTTCTTTCCTTATCCGGGTCATCTGGGACTTTTAGCATACGCCATTTCCAGGTGATAAAAGGATATTCGTGTGGATTCCACTTCAATTTTTTAAAAATACGGTTGGGTTTTCCATTGGCGCGTAACAATATTTCCTGACTCGTTTCTTCTATTTGATACACTTCAGCAGGGGAAGGGTGATCACGTTGTGGTTTCCATCCGGGTGGCAGCCCGTTTTCCCCCCGGGCTGAAAAATCCTCCAAAACCACAAAATCGTTGGGGTTGTTGATCTCTTCTGAAAAAACGGGTCCTCCTGTTGAAAAAGCCAGCAAAAGGACAACGCTAAACCTATAAACCACTTGTTTCATGAATCTGAACTCCTTATTGATAATCATTGTTGGTCGTGTCGTGCTGAAAAAGCGCATATAATGATCTGAACCCTGTGGCTCATCTTAGCAGGAAGGGGAATGGCTTGCCAATTTTCCCGGAAGGAGGGATCATCAATGTGTTGTACTAATTAAACCGGTCTTTGATTGAAATGCCGGGGAAGGACGCGTTGTTTTCTTCCGGGCTGAGAAATCCGCACGATGTTAACGAACAGACATCATTCCGATAGAAGGCGGTAAGTGGGCCTCTATTTCGGCGATTTCGGGATCATTTAACCGAAAGTGCATTGCGCCAATAAATCCATCCACTTGTCCTGCATTGCGCGCGCCAACGATGGCCCCCGTGACAGCAGAGTGCCGTAAGGTCCAGGCGATGGCCACTTCTCCGGGGGTCCGCCCGTGTTGTGTCCCAATGCTGCGCAATAGATCGACTAATTTAAGGCTAGGGGTGAGATAAGGTTCTTTAAAGGCGGGATTAACCTTCTTGCGCCAGTCTGAGTCTGGCAGAGCGGTAATGCGTTCGCGGGACATGGCGCCGCTCAGCAAGCCATTGTGCATGGGGGAATACACAATCACACCAATATTTTGTTGTTCACAATAGGGAAGAATATCGGCTTCAATCGACCGCATTAATGCGGAATAGGGGGGCTGCAGGGAAATCACCGGCGCAATTTTTTGTATCCGTTGGAGTTGTTCGACGGAAAAATTGGAGATCCCAATGTATCGAATTTTTCCTTCATCAACCAGGTCTGAAAGCGTGGTCCAGGCTTCTTCAATATCCCGGGCCGGTCCGCCGGGTGGAAAATCCGGCCAATGAATCTGGCATAAATCCAGGACGTCGGTTTCAAGGCGTAGAAGGCTGGCCTCGACTTCTTTCCGTATCGAGTCGGTTTTGAGGCGGTGTTTTACATTTTTGTCCTGATCCCAGATGAGGCCGCACTTTGTAAATAAGAAAGGCCGTTGCGCGCTACCGATTGTTTTTAAGGCTTGGGCGACTATTTTTTCGGCATGACCCAATCCATAAACCGGGGCGGTATCAATCCAGTTTATTCCGGAATGCACAGCATGTTGAATGGCAGCGATAGAATCTGCGTCGTCTTGAGGGCCCCATCCAAATCCCCAATCCCCCCCGATGGCCCAGGTTCCCAGGCCGATGGGTGTAATATTTAAGGCTGAGCCGCCTAAAGGAACCGTGCTCATACTGTCCTCCTTTTACAAAATAGGATAAAGCAATCCACTGTTTTGAAGGTCCAAACTTCATTTTGGTGGGCCTTCCGATTGGGTCATTAACGCCATTTTTTTTCTGAAACTTAAAGGGCGCAAGTCTGTCCAGACTTTATAGATATAATTCAGGCATTCCGTTTTTGTTCCTAAAAATCCCGTATCTGCCCAGTCTTCAGGAATGGCTTTGTCTTCAAACCAAACGGAATATTGTTCTTCTTGGTTGACAACGACCCGGTATTGGCGTGTGTCGGCTTCTTTCCACCAGCCCTTCATGTGACCTCTTGTTTGTTCATTATTCTACGATAAGCGCGGTGATGAACAAGCTATATGACAGATCAAAGCCTAAAAGTCAAAATACACGGGATCATAAAATAAAGCCCTTTCTGGTTTGAATGAGGATCTAGGACTATACCTAAAATTAACATTTTAATGTAATCTGTTATTTTTACAGCAACTTTAAAAAAAGGAACGATACTGAGCCATTGTCTCTTCATCCCGGTGCGTTCAATAGAGGACCAACCTTTAGGATGAATGATAGACAGGAGCCCGGCTTCGAATGGATAAAGAGAAAGGAAGGGAAAGATGGTTGATCTGGTTTTAGACGATGCAGAAATTCGGGTGCTCGGGGTGTTACTTGAAAAGGAACTCACCACCCCTGACTATTACCCGCTCTCGTTAAATGCGCTTAAAAATGCCTGTAATCAAACCACAAACCGTGATCCGATTGTTTCTTACAACGACGCCGTGATCAGTGCGGCGCTGGCGGGTTTGATTGAAAAGAAACTGGCCTGGGACGCCCACTTGAGCCGTGTGGCCAAGTACGGGCAAAACTTGACAGAAAAGGCCAATATGGTGCCGCGTGAAGCCATTATCTTGGCCTTGTTAATGCTCCGTGGGGCACAAACTGCAGGAGAGCTGCGGGGCCGCTCGGCTCGGGTGCATCCTTTTGAGCAACTGGAAGATGTGCTGGCCGTGTTGGAAGACTTGAAGGCCTGGGGCTATGTTCAGCAACTTCCGCGTCAGGCAGGGAGAAAGGAATCTCGGTATGCCCATCTTTTTTCAAAATCCGCCGAAACAGACGATGCGCAGGAGGAAGGCATCCCCAAGGATTCCGGCGTGTCTTCAGATCGGGAAAAAATAGCGGCACTGGAAGCTGAAACCCAGTCTCTCAGAACAGAACTGGCGCAGTTAAAGCAGGCTTTTACAGAATTTAAAAATCAGTTTTAATCCGCGAAAGACCAGGTTAGGTCCTGTTTTTTAGTGTGAATAATTCGTTTAAATTAAGAATACGGATAATTTTTCAAGAATACCCTTCAGTTTTCCCCGGAACCCTCCGATAAGCATGATAGGAGGACTTTATGATTTCTGCAATCAACAGCGCCTTGTCGGGTTTATCTGCGAGCGTGAAGCGTCTGGAGACTTCAGCGCATAATACGGCAAACCTGAGTACCGAAGGTTTTAAAAAAGAGACCGTGCTGCAAAGTGAGGGAATGGCCGGCGGTGTGGTGGTGCATATCCAAAAAAGCGAAACCCCCGGACCCGGTCTGCCCAAACCAGATGGTTCTTTTTCAGAAGGGTCTAATGTGGATATGGCCGAAGAAGCGGTGAATCAGATCGTCGCTGCCTTTGAGCTTGGGGCGAATATGGCCACACTGAAAGCCGCGGACGAGGCCGCACAAAGCGTGATTGATCTCTTTGCCTAAGGGGATTCTTCTACGACTTCAAAATCAAATTTGGCGGAGAGCATTTGGTGGTTTAACGGGTGTTCGTAGTCTAAAAACAGCGTGTATTGACTTGCCGTCAATTTGGCTTTTTCAACGGCAAATAACGTGGTGGTCTTACTTTTCGGTTCCTGTTCCGTTGGTTCGATTTTATGGAGCACCTTGCCGTTGAGGCCTATGAATCTTAAGGCAGTGACCTTTAAATCCTTTTCGTGTTGAAACTCGAATGTTTGCGGGTTTTCGATTTTGCCGGTCTTCACCTTGGATGCGGGGGTGATCAGACGAAAGGACCCCAGGCGTTCGATGTCTTTAATTTTTTGCTTTGCTGTTTCTAATTTCTTCAAGGTATTGGAGATTTGCTCGGTATCAAGCGAAGACGGCTCCTTGATTTTTGATAAGAGGTCTTCTTCGGTTTGACTCAGGGCTTTGCGTTTTTCCCAGTTTGAGGGGTCACGGCCCTGTTCAATGGAGAAAGTCAGCCAGGTTTTTGCCTCGTAAGGCTCTGATTTAGCCCCGTTTTTCAAAACCAGTTTGCGGGAATTCGGTTCAAATGAGATATGTTTTCCGTCGTCCATATATGAGCCGAATTCCGCTTGAAAAGAAACCGTCGTGTTGTTTGCTTCTCCATTTTTTTTACCATGGGTGATTTTCAGTTTGGGTGTTTTTTCATCGAAAGCCAGCGACTGAATATTCTGATTCGTTTTGAAAGCCTCCGTCACATCGGTCTCACTGGGCGGGTCTGTTGTCCAGGCGGATTTCTTTTGATGCACTGTAAGGGGTGTAACCGAGGCCAGCTCCGGGGTGTCCGCAAAAATCTTGACCAGGGTGACGGGGACGGCAGTGAAAGCCAGGTCTCCAATGAAGGCAAAAAACTTCGGAATAAAGGTGTAGCGGGACCATTCCCCGACATTTTTAGTCAGGGGCCAATAGCAACGGAATAAAGGACATTGCTCCTGTTTGACAATCGCCCAGTTTCCGGGGCGTAATGAAATCGGCCGATGACCATCATTAATCTGTTTGTTGATCGTATTGAGATCTTTGGGGAGCAGGTCAAACTTGAAATCCAGAACCATGTCACTTTCATTGGTTTGAATCAGGATCTTGGCGATTTCCTTGGCCAGAGAAATCTCAGCCGAAGTGACCGGGTCAGCCAGGGAAAAGGCTTCGGTCGCGCTGCCGATAAAATCCAGAAAGGCGGATTGATTGTCCTTTTCTTCGCCGTCAAACTCAACGACCTGGATCTGGACGGAAATGACATCCCCTTCGACGCGTTTCGGGCCATAGGTTATATTCCCGATGGAAGAGGTATAAGATCCGTCCCCGATTCTCTCCATCGGTCCGATAATTTTGACGATTTTATGCTCATCGGAGTCATTCTCTCCTTCGTTGAAGGTAAACACCACGACGATCTCGTTTTCGCCCCAGAGATCGGGCATGTATTTAAAAAAGGCCTGATCAAAGTAGAGTGTGAAGGAATCCTCATTGGAGAGAGACGGAGGATCCTGTTTGCCAATAATATGGTCACTTGTATCAGCCTCTTTCCAGGGGCCGTAAAGCAATCGGTTGTTCTGATCGACTTGAAGGAGGTGCACATTCCCGTTCAGCGGGGCACACGCGGAAGTAAGAATCAGAAAAAAACCGACGAGAAGCGTGCGGATTCGTGAAATCAACAAAACGGTCTCCTTTTATATTGTGCTGGATGGGTTAGTTGGTGTTGCGCTGGCCCTCTTCTTTTTCCGCAATGGCGGCCTGTGCGGCAGCGAGTCTTGCGATCGGGACACGATAGGGTGAACAGCTGACGTAGTTCAGGCCGAGTTGGTGACAAAAGGTGACCGAACTGGGTTCCCCGCCGTGTTCGCCGCAAATCCCCATTTTGAGTTTTTTCTTGGCAGTGCGCCCTTTCCCGACTCCGATTTCCATGAGAAATCCGACCCCGTCTCGATCAATCGCCACAAAAGGATCTTGCGGAAGAACCTTTTTATCAACATATTCCGGCAAAAATTTCCCGGCATCATCCCTTGAAAGACCGAAAACCGTCTGCGTGAGGTCGTTGGTGCCGAAAGAAAAAAAGTCGGCTTCCAGTGCGATTTGGTCCGCCACGAGAGCGGCACGGGGCAATTCGATCATAGTGCCAATGGTATATGAGATTTTTTGCTTGCGGCGGGTCATCACGGATTGAGCCGTTTTCTCGCAGAGTTGTCTGAGCGTAGCCAGTTCAGCCCGTGTCGCAACCAGGGGAATCATGATTTCGGGAATCACTTTGATGCGGTTTTTGCTGAGTTCACAGGCCGCTTCAAGAATGGCTTCGACTTGCATTTCATAGATTTCAGGGTAAGTGATGCCCAGACGGCATCCACGGTGGCCCAGCATCGGATTAAATTCATGCAGGCTTTGTACTTTGGCTTTTAGGGCGGCGGCAGGCACGCCGATTTCCTGGGACAAAACCTCCAGTTCCTTATCGGTATGGGGAAGAAACTCGTGAAGCGGCGGGTCCAGCAGGCGAATGGTCACAGGCAGTTCTTTCATTTCTTTAAGAATCTGAACAAAATCGCCTTTTTGAATGGGCAAAAGCTTGTCCAGCGCCTTTTTCCGGGCTTCGGCCGAGTCGGAGAGAATCATTTCCCGCACTGCAAGAATTCGGTCTTCTTCAAAAAACATGTGTTCTGTCCGGCAAAGTCCGATGCCTTCCGCACCAAATCGGCGGGCCACCGCGGCATCCCGCCGATTGTCCGCGTTGGTGCGGACTTTGAGTTTTCGGATTTTATCCGCCCAAGCCATCAAGGTTTTAAACGCGGAGCTTAGTTTTGGCTGAATCAGGTCCACTTTTCCCAGAATCACTTCCCCGGTGGAGCCGTTTAAACTAATGAAGTCCCCTGCCTTCACCCTGATATTTCCTGTGGTGAAGCTTTGCGTGCCTTCATCGATGCTGATTTCTCCACAGCCGGCAACACAGCATTTTCCCATCCCGCGGGCGACCACAGCCGCATGAGAGGTCATTCCACCGCGCGCGGTCACAATCCCTTCAGCGGCGTGCATGCCGCCAATGTCTTCCGGTGAGGTTTCCGTACGAACAAGGATAACTTTTTCATGCCGCTCAGCCATCAACTCGGCTTCTTCTGCGGTAAACACCACTTTCCCGATTGCCGCGCCCGGCGAGGCGGGCAGCCCTTGCGCAATCACATTGAGTTTGGCGCCGGGGTCGATCATCGGGTGGAGCAGTTGATCGAGCTGATTCGGGTCTATCCGCGAGATAGCCGTTTTCTGCGTAATCAGCCGCTCTTTCACCATGTCCACGGCGATCTGAAGTGCCGCGGCTGTGGTGCGTTTCCCGATCCGGCTTTGCAGCATGTAGAGCTTGCCGTCCTGAATGGTAAATTCGATGTCGAGCATATCCTTGTAGTGTTTTTCCAGTTTTTTATAAATGCTCAGCAAGTCGTTATAGGCATCGGGTAATTTTTTTTTCAGCGCATTGATGGGGAGCGGGGTCCGAATGCCTGCCACCACGTCTTCGCCCTGTGCATTAAAAAGAAACTCGCCGAAAAATTTCTTCTTTCCGGTAGAAGGGTCGCGGGTAAAGGCCACGCCGGTGCCTGAGGTTTCGCCCAAATTACCAAAAACCATGGCCACAACACTCACGGCGGTGCCCCAGGTATCGGGGATATTATTTAACCGGCGATAGGTAATGGCGCGTTTCCCGTGCCAGGAATTAAAAACGGCATTGATGCCGAGACGCAGCTGTTCCACCGGGTCTTCGGGAAAGGGTTGACCGGTGTGTTTTAAAATAATGTCCTTGAAAGTAATGACCAGTGTTTTAAGGGATTCGGTATCGAGTTCGGTATCGAGATGGACCCCGGTGCCAATTTTTCGCGCTTCAAGAGCCCGTTCAAATCCTTCCCGGTCAACACCAAGGACGACGTTGCCAAACATGGCGACAAAACGCCGGTAGGCGTCATAGGCAAACCGGGGATTGTTGGAGCGTTTGATGAGGCCCTCAATGGTTTTGTCGTTGAGTCCAAGGTTTAAAACCGTGTCCATCATGCCGGGCATGGACGCACGCGCCCCGGAGCGCACGGCGACCAGCAAGGGGTTGTCCGGGTCTCCAAATCGAGGCCCGATTGATTTTTCCACTTTTTTCAAGGCGCTGAGGGTTTGTTCCCACATGCCCTTTGGATAAGATTTATCTAGTTTGTAGAATTCAAGGCAGGCTTCGGTTGTTATGGTAAAGCCTGAAGGCACTGGAATGCCAAGGTGTGACATTTCTGCAAGCCCGGCGCCTTTCCCGCCGAGCAGGTTTTTCATCTCCCCACGGCCTTCAGCCTGACCATCCCCAAAATAATAGACATATTTCTTTTTGCCTTTCATTCCTTAATCTCCTCGTTATTCTCCCGTTTCTGTCCGGATTGCCGGTATGCAGGTTTGTGTGGTCATCGGACTTATTCTTCAGCGACGACCCTGGATAAATCACCAAATGGTTCAAATTCTTGTTTTATTTCAAATAATAACCCCAATCTATTTTGCCGAATACGTTCATCTTTGTCCATGACCATGACGGCATCAAAGAAGGCGTTCAAGGGGCTGTGCAATGTCGCGAGGGCTTCAAGAACCCCTGTCAGGTTGTCTTCCTGCCAAAGGCGCTCGGTTGTTTCCCGGACAGACTGCAGTGTGGCATACAGCTGTTTTTCCGCAGGGTCGGAGAGCAAATCGGGCGCCGCTTTCCCCTTGAATCCTTTCGGTAAAATACGGATGGTCCGTTTGAATGCAGTCATAAGCGGCGAAAAAAGAGCAGCCTGTGAAAACGAAGAGAGCGCAACTGCCCGATCAAACAGGCTTGCCGGCCGGTCCATTTCACAGGATAAAACGGCCTCGCGCAGGTCATACCGAAGACCCGCTGTCTGCATATGGGCGTCGAGCCTTTGTTTTAAAAACCGGGAAAGCGGTTTCAAGAGGGAATCATCAGAAAATTTTTCCTGTATTTCATATTGATGGCGGGCCGCCTCGATGGCCGCGTTCAGTGAAAGTGATTTGAAAATGTTTTGTGAAAGCAGGATTTGAATGAGGCCGAGTCCTTGCCGACGGAGGGCATAAGGATCTTCCGAACCGGTGGGAATGAGATCCACGCCAAAACACCCGGTCAGGGTATCGAGTTTGTCTGCAATGGCCAGCACTTGTCCCGGTAGACTGTGCGGTAGGGGGCCTCCTGAAAATTTAGGCAGATAATGTTCTTCAATGGCGAAAGCGGCGGCGGGATCTTCTCCATCGCGCCTGGCGTAAATCCGGCCCATTGTTCCCTGAAGTGAGGTAAATTCACGCACCACACCGCTAATTAAATCTGATTTACAAAGTTGGGCCGCCCGTTCAATGATACGCACATCAGGCTCGGGGCAGCCGATGTTTCTGGCGATAAAGACTGAAAGCGCTGTGAGCCGGGAAACTTTCTCATACATCGTGCCCAGTTTGTCCTGAAACGTGACCCGTTGTAGCGGGATAATTCGGTCTGCAAGTGTTTTCTTACAGTCCTCATCAAAATAAAACTGGGCGTCCACAAGGCGGGCACGCAGTACCCGTTCATTCCCTTTTTGTATAATGGAAAAATCTTTTGTTTCAATATTTAATGTCGTGAGAAAGTGGGGCAGTAAATCTCCGCTCTTTTTAAAAAGCGGAAGATACCCTTGGTGTTCAGCCATCGCCGTGATAATAATTTCTTTGGGGATGTTTAAAAAAGCTTTTTCAAAATTTCCACAAATTGCTTTTGGGTATTCTACGGTATATGCGGCGTCCCAGAGTAAGCTTCGGTCGGACAAATCCAGGACCGCTTTTTTTTCTTTTGCCAGGGCTTGTATTTGTGTCTCAATCTGGCGCGCGCGTTCATCCGGATCGATAAAGACATACCGGCGGGCCAGGGTATCGCGATACTGCTCAAAATCTGAAACTTCGAAGGCATCGGGAGACATAATATGGTGGCCATGAGTCTGCTTGCCTGAGGATACACCCGCAAACGAAAAGGGGATAACCTTTGTATTGTAAAGTGCGAGGATAGAACGGACAGGACGAACAAAAGTGACGCCGGTGTTGTTCCAGCGCATTGAACGTGGAAAGTGGAGTTGTGACAAAACGTCTGGAATAATCGTGGTCAGCAAGTCTGAAGTTTTTTGTCCGGCCTTCAAGTGATAGACCACAAGATAGTTCCCTTTTTTCCCCTTGGCGGCGTCTCCCAGAGATTCGGCAGCGGCAATTTGTATCTCGGAAAGGGCGGCGCCCTGCGACTTGGCAAAACCGTTTGCTGCCGCGGTGGGTTTTCCTGATGGGTCATATGCGGCGCGTTCGGGTGGACCCACAACCGCGTCGGTTGTGGTTTCTTGCATCGCGTCTAATTGGGGGATATAAAGCACCATGCGCCGCGGCGTACCGTAAACCTGTGGTTCAGAAAAGGAAAGCTTGGCGCTTGAAAGGGCTTTTGCTGAAAGGGTGGCAAGTTGTTTCAGGCTGGGAGCAATGACGTTGGACGGAATTTCTTCCACGCCGATTTCAATCAGTAAGGGGAATCTCTCTGTCTTGTTTGGAATAGGTGGCGTAGACATGTCGTTCAACGTTTTAGCAGGGGGAACCCGGCTTCTTCCCGCTGCTTCACATAGCTTGCAGCACAAGCACGGGCCAGTCCGCGCACACGCGCAATATAGCCTGTGCGCTCGGTCACTGAAATAGCGCCGCGCGCATCCAGCAGATTAAAAAAATGGGAGCTTTTAATGCAGTGGTCGTAAGCCGGAAGCGGAAGATCTTTTGAAATCAGGGCCTGCCCTTCTTCTTGAGAACGATTGAAGCCTTCTTTTAAGGCATCGACGTTGGCTGCGTTAAAGTTGTGCTCTGAAAACTGGACTTCGCCTTCGTGATGGACGTCGCCATAAGTGACTTGATCGGTCCAGGCCAGGTCGTACACGTTGTCCACCTCTTGCAGATACATGGCAACCCGTTCCAGGCCATAGGTAATTTCAACCGATGTCGGATCAAGTGCGATGCCGCCGATCTCCTGAAAATAGGTAAATTGCGTTACTTCCATCCCGTCCAGCCGGACTTCCCAACCCAGCCCCCAGGCACCGAGCGTGGGTGATTCCCAGTCATCCTGCACAAAACGAATGTCATGACTGGTGAGCGAAAGGCCAAATGAGGACAGACTTTCTAAATAAAGGTCCTGAATATTGTCCGGCGCGGGTTTTAAAAGAACTTGATATTGATAGTAGTGCTGAAGACGGTTTGGATTTTCTCCGTAGCGTCCATCGGTCGGCCGCCGCGAGGCCTGGACATAGGCGGCCTTCCAGGGTTCCGGGCCGAGCGCGCGCAGGAAGGTGGCAGGGTGAAAGGTGCCGGCCCCGACCTCATTGTCATATGATTGGTGGATAATACAGCCCTGATCTGCCCAAAACTGGTGAAGGGAGAGGAAAAGTTCTTGAAAGGTTAAGGTTTTTTTTGGTGACGGGTACACGAAGTGGACTGCCCTTGATACTCATTTTGCGGGTTTTGCAATGCGGGGTCAAAAGTATCAAAGTGAATGAATTATTGTCAATGGAATTGATGGGGCAGTCGGATTATCTTTCAACCTGAGGGCGTTTGAAAGGCAGAAACAGTTTTCCGGGTAAAGCGCTGCTCGGATTTTCCTGTAATGTAAGCCAGCGTGTTTTTAAAAATCGCCTCGCATTGTTTTTGAATGTCGAGGGAAGGCCGAAGCCGGTGGGCTTTTGCATAGTCCATTTTCTGAGAGGCAGATAAAAAAGCCCGCGTCCCGTGACTCATGGGAATGAGTGTCACAGCGGATGATCCGCAATGAGCACACAAGGCCCCTCCGGCGCTGGCCGAAAAATACAAGGTTTGTCGATTGCCGGATTTAAAGATCTGGCGGCAATTTTGGCAGCTTTCCCAATGCGGTTGATATCCACTGTACATAATGAGCCGGTTAATAAAAAGCATGATTGAAAGGGCGGGATCTTTTTTTTCTTCAAGGTATTCGAGCCCCTGGAGCAACAGATGAAAGATATCCGTATTGGGTTCTCCTTCCGGCGCCATTTGTGAAACGAGATCAACCATGCGAGATGCCCGTTCAATGCTGTTCCAATCTTCCCGGAGCGGTTGAAAAGGGCGAATGATGTCGCATTGATTGATCCGGGCGAGTTTATCTCCCGGTTTTTCAAAGACAATCAATGTGCAATGGGTAAAGGGTTCGAGCGATGCGCCGAAACGGCTTTTCATGCGCCGCGCCCCTTTCGCAACCCCTTTCAATATGCCTTTGTGGTGTGTGAAAAAAGTAATCAAACGGTCGGCTTCACCCAGGCGGATGCCGCCAAGCACAATTGCCGTTGTGGATAAAAGGGCCATAAAAAAGATTTTAGGGGCTCTTTTGTCATTTTACAAGAGAATTGAAAGCTTCTTGTGATCCTGTAAAGGGGGTTTCGCTAAAATTCAGGGCGGAATCACGTTGTCAGACCGTATCATGATATGCTAAATAGTGTGCCTTGTTAAGCAAGGGTGTTCCCTTAAAAATCAATGAGCATCGGCTCGAAAACAGGGAGTGGCCTCTTTGTTGAAAAAAATAAGAATGATGGTTTTGAAGGTCTGTTGGTTCTTGAGCCCGCTGATCTTTCTTCTGCTTCCCGCTCCGATTTTTCCGGCCCCGGCTTCTTTTATTGCAGAAGTGGTTGCTGTGCTGGAGGGGGATATGATGAAGGTCATGAAAACCCGGCAGATTTTTACCGTCCGTTTGCAGGGTGTGGATGCGCCTGAAAAAAACCAACCGTATGGGGAGCAGGCCAAAAATTTTACTGAAAGTACTGCTTTTGGCAAGAAAGTGGTTGTGAATTTAAAACGGGAGGATCAACAGAGTCACCTCGTGGCCGAGGTGATACTGGAAGATGGCCGCAGTCTGAACCGGGAATTGGTGAAAGCGGGTTTTGCCTGGTGGGAACGTGACCAGTCGAATGATTTGTCCCTTTGGCAGCTTGAAAACAAGGCCAGAGAAGAAAAACGCGGGCTTTGGCTGGGAAAAGACCCCATCCCGCCCTGGGAATTTCGGGCCCAAATGAGAAGCCGCCCGTAAGGGACCGGATTAAATAAAGCGTCTCTTCAATGGGGGTATGGCCATTGAATGAAAATCAACTCAGCCTTCTGAATCAATCTCTATAAAAAATGGTTTTTGCAAAAAAAAAGGCCTTACTACACACCGTTACCGTAATGTTTGTGATTGTTTTATGCGGTCCTGGTTTTATCAAACCCGGTGTTGCTTTGGAATGGTCCCCTTCGTCGAATTCGGTTCGGGAGAAAAAGAGCGACTTTGTTTTTGTGCCGGGCGGTTGTTTTAAAATGGGGGATGCGTCCGAGCGGGGTGCGCACCCTGCTCATCCCGTCCACGAGGTCTGTCTGAATGATTTTCATATTTCAAAGTACGAAGTCAAGGTTGCAGAATTTGAAGTTTTTGTTTCGGAAACAGATTACAAAACAGAGGCGGAAATAAATGACGGCTGTCTCCTCTGGATGCGCAAGGGC
>CALZIJ010000030.1:17710-43063 GCA_945787655.1 Nitrospiria bacterium
CGACGATCATCCGGTGACCTGCGTCAGTTGGAACGATGTCTCGGCTTATATTCTATGGAAACGGGAAAAAAACGGCCTGAATGTTCGTTTGCCCACGGAGGCAGAATGGGAATATGCCGCGAAAGGAGGAGGAAAGCGGATGGCCCTGGTTGAAAAAAAAGATACGAGTTATCTTGAAGACTATGCCTGGTTTCGAATCAACTCAAGGGGCAGAACCCATGTTGTGGGTACCAAAAAGCCGAACGGCCTGGGTTTGTATGACATGCAGGGGAATGTTTGGGAATGGGTGCAGGACCGATACAGCGACACGTATTATGCCCAGGCCGAACGGGACAACCCACAGGGTCCGAACGAGGGTGCGGGCCGGGTGATCCGCGGCGGGTCCTGGTATGTTGCGCCGCAGGGACTGGGTGCGGCCCACCGTAATTGGACCTATCCCTTTAAGCGGTACAACAGTTTGGGTTTTCGCCTGGTTTTGGAAAAGCCTTGAAGACAGGTCCTTTTGCCTGAGATAATTTGAACCGGAATGTGTCTTGCTATTACGTGTTTCGTAATAATACAGGGTTTTGAGTAAAGGGGGTTGTTGATGCTGAGTCAGAATACAAAGGAAAAAATCGTACAGAAAATGAAAACGATGCTTTCAGCCACATCCGTAGAAGTCATTGATGACAGTCAAAAACACGTTGGACATGCACAGGCCGGCGGCGGTGGTCATTTTACTGTTTTACTGGTCTCTGAAAAGTTTGACGGTGTTTCTCTTTTGGATCGGAACCGCATGGTATTTGATGCCCTGAAAGAGGAAATGAAAAGTGAAATCCACGCCTTGGCCGTCAAAGCCAAAACTCCGGCGGAAGCGGCCGGGTCACCTTTATTCTGAAAAGTGAACGGCGTAGATGGGTGGTAAATGGGTAGCGATTTCCTGCCAGTTTTCACCGCTATTTTCTGAAATCCAAAGATTTCCGGTCGTCGAACCCATCGCAAGTTGTAACCCGGTTTTATCAACATCCAATCCATGCCGGTAGACTAGATCATAACATTGTTTTTCCGGAAGTCCCTTTGATAGGGATTCAAAGGTTTTTCCGCCATCGCGGGTCCGGTTGACGACCAGCCGGGCATTCACCGGTACCCGTGTTTCGTCTTTTACTGCAGGCACAAACCACGCGGTGTCCGGATGATGTGGATGAACGGCGAGCGCAAAACCAAAGACAGATGGGGCAACATTTAGCAATTCTGTCCATTTTTCTCCACCGTTTTTAGAGACAAAAATACCGTTGTGGTGCTGACACCATAACGTATCAGGATCGGTGGCGGCGCTGCGGATGGCGTGGGCATCCTGAAAATGGTTGATCTTTGAAAGTTCGGGCGGCACATAGGCGGCCCGCAGGCCATTTCCGCGGGGCTGCCAGCTTTCCCCTCCGTTATGGCTGTGCCATACCCCGCCGATCGAAACGCCGATTGTGATGCATGCGCCATTTTGGGGATCGATACAAATCGAGTGAATCCCGGGTTCATCATATCCGCCCCCTTGCCATTCCTTGCGTTCCGGGAGGTTCCACAGAGCGTTATTTAAAACCCACGAATCGCCCCGGTTGTCGGAGCGGAATAATCCGCCGGGGATGGTGCCGGCCCAAAGCTGTCCGGGTTGATCGATTATCCCTGCCGCAAGACACCAGAGCAGGGTCAGGCTGGCTCCTTTTTCTTCAGGTTCTGTTTTGGGATATGCCGGAGTTGTGATTTCTTCCCAGTGCGCTCCAGCATCCGAAGAGCGATGGAGTTTGACCCCAAAGTGCCCCAGGTCCAAAGCAGCATAGACGATGCCGTCCCGCGGATCTTGCAGGACATAGGAAACGGGATCCCCAAGAAATGACGGGGGATTGATGCGCCATGTGTCTTTATTGCGATCAATCCGGAAAAGTCCCTTTCGAGTGGCCACCCAAAGCCGGTCTGCCATGTTTATCCTCCTGATAAGGCCTGCATAATATAGATTTCAGATGATGGTTGAACAATATCGCTAAGGTTTTCCCGGTCTGTTAACAGCATATTATCGATGAAAACCATGATGTGTTTTCTTAAATTCCCCTGATCATCGACCACATAAGATTTCAAGGACGGATGTTTGAGAAAGGCTGCGTTCAATATTTCTTGAAGTGTAGTTCCTTGAACATCAAAATGTTGTACATCAATAAAACGGTTTAAATGATCAGTGAGGACGATGCGGGCCACAAGAGAAATAGTAAATAAAACTGATGATAGAATCTACAATAATGTAAAAATTTTTACAAAAAAGGAAATTTTTATGATACTATCTGGGCCCGATACCCTGATACATATTGAAACAATGTTCAAACCATCTGCCTTTTTATTCAATTAGTGCGTGTTCGATGCGCTAATTTGGGCGTCTGATTTGAATAGTCGCGTTTTTAAAGCGGTTTAACCCATTATTTTACAGTAGATATTATTATTAAGGAGGATTTATGAGTATTCCCCCCCCTCTGGAGGTTCGTTTGTGCTTTAAGGCAAAACTTTTTTCCCTAGCGGCTTTTTTATTATTAACGGGGTTTTTAGGCGCTTGCGCTACAGAGTCGCACAGAACCGTCACTCCCCAAATCGTAGCCGCTTCAAGTACTCCCTATAATGGGCCAAAAAAAACATTGGTTGTTGGAAAATTTCAAAACAGATCTACTTATATGCGAGGCATTTTTTCAGAGGGGACGGATGAGCTTGGCAATCAGGCAAAAACGACCTTGAAGTCACACTTGCAACAATCCGGGCGGTTCATTGTTGTTGATCGAGAAAATATGGATGAAATTACCAGAGAAGCTAAAATTCGGGGAGAAACTTTAAAACTTAAAGGGGCTCAGGTGACTATCTCCGGGGATGTTACCGAATTTGGTCGACGTACCACCGGTGATCGACAGTTATTTGGAATCCTGGGTTCCGGGAAAAAACAGGTTGCGTATGCAAAGGTAACATTGAATGTCGTCAATGTATCGACTTCCGAAATTCTCTTTTCCACTCAAGGTGCGGGTGAGTATGCTCTGAGCAACCGGGAGGTGATCGGCTTTGGCTCAACGGCAGGTTATGATGCGACACTGAATGGAAAAGTGTTGAACCTGGCGATTATGGAAGCAGTCAATAAACTGGTTTCAGGTATGGAGCAAGGTCAATGGAATTAAGGAACGTGGATCGATTTAAACAAGTCATGATAGTGAGTGCCACTTTTTTATTTTTTGGTGTCATGTTTGGTTGTGCGAAGCCCACCATCTATCGGTGGAATGCATATGAATCAATCACCCATGACATGTATATCAACCCAGGCAATGCCGATACTGATACCCAAATTGTAAAACTCACAGAAGAAATCGAAAAAACACATGCAGAAGGCAAGAAAGTTGCTCCCGGGCTGCATGCTCATTTGGGCTATATGTATTTTTTAAAGGGAAACTCTGAGTTTGCACTTCGTGAATTCAATACCGAGAAACAGCTGTTTCCAGAGTCTAAAAAATTTATTGACGGGATTCTCGAAAGGATGAATCGGAAATGAAGAAAATGTCTTGTTTTGCCAAGTCCATTGTTCTCATGCTGGGCCTGTTACTGGTCAGTGGATGTGCCGGTACGCAAGTGCAGGATTATACTGATTTTCGTACCCACCCACCCCGGTCCATATTGGTCTTACCGCCAATGAATGAATCCGTTGAAGTTAATGCCCCGTATATTTACCTTTCCACGATTTCGCGGCCTCTTGCAGAGTGTGGTTATTATGTTTTTCCGGTTGCGGTAATCGATGCGTTTCTAAAAGAAAACGGGTTGCCGACACCTGGGGAAATGCACAGCGTTTCACTAAGAAAAATCCAAGAAATTATTGGTGCGGACGCGGTATTGTATGTAACGATAGAGGACTGGGGACAAAAATATAAAGTCCTGTCTTCTAACACGATTGTAAAGGCTCGGGCCCATTTAGTTCATGTTGATACTGGAAAAACAATTTGGGTGGGAAGTCAGAATGTCGTTCAGAGTTCGGGGGACAGTGGGGGCGGGGTTGTCGGCATGCTGGTCTCCGCTGTGGTCAGCCAGGTCGTCAGCACAATCGTCGATCCCACACATGATTTGTCAAAACGCGCGAATGACCAAATGGTTTTTAACCGAAATAACGGCTTTTTGTGGGGGAAATATCATACGCAGGATCATGCTTCTGAAATATGCAGCCATTAATCGTTTGTTTACCCAAAGCCGGTCTGCCATGTTTATCCTCCTGATAAGGCCTGCATAATGTAGATTTCTGACGATGGGCCGACTGCATCGCTGAGTGTCTCACGGTCCGACAGCGGTATGTTATCAATAAAAACCGTCACATGTTTTCTCAGCTGTCCCTGATCGTCCACGACATATCCTTTTAAGGCCGGGTGTTTTGAAAATGCGGCTTCAAACACTTGCTGAAGTGTCTTCCCCGGTACATCGAAGCTCCGGACATCCATAAAACGGCTTAAATGATCAGTGAGAACCACGTGTGCCACGGGGAAAATACTAAATCAGTTTTATTTCCTGGGTCAACTATAAATACGGGGTTTTATAGAATGCGGCAGGATATTTGAAATACGATGGTATTAAAGAAGCTGTATTTTTTTGATAGATAGATTTAATGGAAATAGCTTGGTGCGCTTTCTGCCCGACGTTTTACAATAGTACCTTAGTTTTCACAAGCTTTAGCGAGATGGGTTGCTGTCACAGTCACTACTATTTCAGTAGGGTTTTAGCTACAATGGCTTCATGAACCCATCCATTTTGCTTTTCGGGGCAACATCCATTCCTGGCTTTAATCTTGCCAGACTGTTTCCGGAGACAATTCTTCCATTTGTACCGCCCTCGAACAAATCGCCATCTGTCCGGCATTGGTCTGTACTTCAGTTAGAAAATATAGATTGGATTAAGGTACAGTTTAAGGCATATCGCCCCAAGTCCATGATATATTGTCATGCCGTCTGTGATGTAACAAAATGTGAAAAAGATCCGGAATGGGCCCATGAGATGAATGTCGCACACCTGAAACGGGTGATGGACGTGATTCCTGAAAAAACACGTTTTATTTACGTTTCTTCAGACCATGTTTTTGGCGGGGACGGGCGATACACGGAAATATCGGCCCCGTCACCGATCAGCGTATATGGCCGGACGCGGGCGGCGGCGGAAGAAGTGGTTTTAAAACGGGAGAATTCCCTGGTGCTTCGCATCGGATTACCCATCGGCCCCTCGGCGAATGGCCGAACGGGACATTTCGACTGGCTGGCCTATCGGTGCGAGCAGGGTCTGCCCATCACGATTATCAAGGATGAATACCGCTCCGTGGTGTGCGCAAAAGCCTTGTCCATACGGATCATGCATTTTTTAGAAAGCAGTTTGACGGGCATTCGGCATATCCCGGCAACGCAGGTTATTTCCCGTGTGGACCTGGCCAAATATTTATTTGCCGTGCTGGGGAAAAAGCCGGACTTCAAAATTGAAAGCCGGCACACGCAAGCCGTCCCGCACTTAGGCCGCGTCGCCTTGGAAACTATTTACAATGGTGTACTTTCACAACCTTTACCAAGCATCCTAAAGGGGTTTTTACAGGGTTTTCGAATTTAAAACATTTCCCGAGTCGTGATCCCTTTACAAGCATCTTGGCAAGCAGCCGTTTGACCGGCGCGGGTTAAAACAAGGTATAAATAAAGGGGGCAATCGCCGAACCTTGAGACAGGACAATCAGCGACCCGAGCAACAATAGGATGATAATGATCGGCGCCAGCCAAAATTTTTTTCGGACCCGCATGAAACCCCAAAGATCTTTAATCAAATCAAACATCAGTAGACCTTTTCCATATGGTTTTTCACTTGTTTTTCACGGGTTGTCCAATACGATCCCGACGTGTCTTTAAGCCATTTTCGACGCATGGGATCTTTCCCCATGATCTTAAAGAAAAATGAAACCGGTGTAAAAACAAAGTAAAAGATGATGCTCAGTAAAATTTTTGTATTCAGTAAACCCAGGAAATGCCCAAAAATCATCCAGGGCTTATAGATGACAAACAAGGTATTCGGGATTGCCAAGGCCCATAGGACAAAGACCGAGGAGGCAATCCATGGCCCGAAAGCCATCGGTTTATCAAACAGCCAAGGCAGGACGAGACCAAAGACCAATGCAATGACCAAAGCCATCACGAGGCCGAATTTCCGGTAGCCTTGCCGGTCTAAAGACGGGATTTTTATCATTTTCATATCATCACTCAATCCAGTTCAAACTCATCTTTCCAGTCGCTGTCCTCTTTCCATTTCGGTTGATTTTCTTTGGATAAGAGGATGTTTCCCAGTACCAGGTAATCCATCTCAGTCCGCATAAAACAACGGTAGGCGTCTTGCGGGGTGCAAACAATCGGCTCACCGCGCACATTAAAAGAGGTGTTGATTAAGACCGGACAGCCGGTTATTTTTTCGAATTGATCAAGCAGCTGCCAATATCTTGCATTTGTTTCTTTGTGCACGGTCTGTATCCTTGCCGAATAATCAACATGCGTTACCGCGGGAAGTTGCGAACGAGGAATATTGAGTTTTTCGATACCGAATAACTGCTTTTGCGCTTCTGTCATGGAAATTTGCTTGTCTTCCTTGACATTTGCGACAAGGAGCATATAGGGGCTGGCGTCTTCGATTTCAAACCATTCAGATACAGCCTCCGCTTTTACGGAGGGGGCGAAAGGCCTGAACGATTCGCGATACTTGATTTTTAAATTCATGATGGACTGCATTTTTCGGCTCCGGGGATCACCGATAATGGATCTTCCTCCCAAGGCGCGCGGCCCAAACTCCATCGGTCCCTGAAACCACCCGATCACTTTTTCATCGGCGAGCAGCGAGGCGAGCTGAGGGAGCAGGTCCGGATCGTTGAGGGAGACATACGGGGCTTCAATTGAATCAAGATAGGCGGTGATTTCCTCATTCTTAAATGCGGGACCGAGGTAGGCCCCCCGCATGGCGTCGCTTTTTCCGTTTACTTGACGGTCATGCCCAAGGTATTCATGCCAAATCGCATAAGCCGCGCCGACGGCTCCGCCTGCGTCCCCGGCTGCCGGCTGAACCCAGATGTTCTTGAAAACCCGCTCTTTTAAAAGTTTTCCGTTCGCCACGCAATTTAATGCCACGCCGCCGGCCAAACAGAGATGGTCTACATCCGTTTGCTTCTTGATGTTCCGGGCGATCCGTAACATTGTTTCTTCGGTGACAACCTGAACCGACCGGGCGATATCCATTTCTTTCTGAGTGATTTCCGACTCCGGCTTCCTAGGCGGGCCGCCAAACAGTGTGCCAAATTTATCATTGGTCATCGTGAGTCCGGTTGCATAGTTGAAGTATGCCATGTTTAATCGAAAGCTCCCGTCCGGTTTCGCATCTAAAAGGTGATTATAGATGAGATCGACATACTTGGGTTCGCCATAAGGGGCCAATCCCATCAGTTTGTATTCACCCGAATTCACCTTAAAACCGGTGTAGTATGTAAAAGCGGAGTAGAGCAGGCCCAAGGAATGGGGGAAGTTGATTTCCCAAAGCGGTTTCAGCTCGTTCCCTTCACCCATCCAAACCGTGGTGGTGGCCCATTCTCCGACCCCGTCAACACAGAGCACCGCTGCTTTTTTAAAGGGAGACGGGAAAAAAGCGGAGGCGGCGTGCGACTGGTGATGTTCCGTAAACATCAACGGCGGCAGTTCTTTTTGGTCGATGCCGCCTAATTCAGCGAATTCCCGTTTCAGCGTTATTTTTAGAAACAGCTTCTCTTTCAGCCAAATGGGCATCGCGGCGAGGAATGAACGCAATCCAAATGGAGCGTAGGAAAGGTAAGTCTCCAGTAGTCGTTCGAATTTCACAAAAGGTTTGTCATAGAAGACGATATAATCGATCTCGCGTACTGTAGTTTCAGCTTGTTCAAGGCAAAATTGAACGGCGTTTTTCGGAAAGCGAGAATCATGTTTTTTCCGGGTAAACCGCTCTTCCTGCGCGGCGGCGGCGAGCACGCCGTCCACCAATAGAGCGGCCGCGCTGTCGTGATAATAAGCAGATATACCCAGTATTTTCATCGTGTTTTTTCTCTGTTATGGATTACAGGGCTGAAAACATTTTATACAAAACAGACTGCGGTGACACGCCCTAATTTGGTAGCATGTTATTTTTAATTAAGAAATGGAAAAGTTGATCCGCGTAAATCATGTGCGCTTTTTCACTCGGATGATTGTCCGTGGCCCCGACGCGAAGTGTCGTCGGATTCATGCCCCGAATAGCCGGAAAAAGATTTAAAACCAAGGCCCCTTCTGCCTTGGAAAGCATCTCCACATTCCGATAGACCTCCAAAAAAGGGTGGGCATCGGACAACATCATGGGGTTCGGCAATATCGCAACGATGGGTTCAATCCTGTTATTTTTGCAAGTAAATATAATTTCTTTCCAAAGGCTTACAAATCGTGTCCAGTCTGGTGATTGAACGTCAAGATACGATAAGTAATAATCAATCCATGCTTTGTCAAAAAACAGCCCGCTGACCGCGCTTTGCGTGTACCAGTAAACGTATGACATCCGGGACAACACCCAATGAAGCGAACTGGACAAAAAAAAGCCTTTTGGACGATTAGCTTTATCGGCTTCGATGTCGTTCAGGTAGAACCCCAGAATCACAAGATCAGGGTCATAAGAGATCCCTTTTTCTTTTAATACATCTAAGTATTGTTGAACATTCCAGCCTTTTTCCGAGACATTCAGTACCTCGAAGCGGATGCCGGTGGCCCGGTCATTTAATTTTTTTTCGAGAATTTCCGTGTAAATCGCGTTGATATCCTGAATGCCCTCTCCCCATGTTAAGGAGTCCCCAATCGTAAGAATACGAAATGTATTTTCAGGCTTTTTGATCGTAAACGCATGGTCTCTGTGCCCCAAAGTGTTCAATGCCGCATATTGCTCATCCCAGACCTTGCGGAACATCCAATCCCGATGTGTTGGAACACCGTAGTCATTTCTAAAATAAATTCGGAGCGCCACTTCAGCTATCAGGAGGGCCATAATCAGGCTCAAGAGCAGTATTAAGCTGTTTAATAAACGGTTGGATAGTTTCAAATGATCCGGGCCATTCCTTTGAAGAAGACTTGATTAAATCAAGTTACCATACATGGGCACTTTTAGAAACGCTTGTCGAGTTGAGAGGATGGTCTTATTTGAAAGGCTTCTGATGACGATTAAACGCGGTTTGGACCTTTTCTAAACCCTTCAACCAAGAGGGCGATGTCTTCGTCCGTATGCTTTTCCGTGACACAAATCAACAGATGGTTTTCTAGTGCGGGATCATATTTCCCGAGATCAATGCCGCCGAAGATGCCGCAATCAAAGAGGTGCTTTAAAAGGATTTGAACGGGCTGTTCGGTCTGGATCACGAATTCCTTAAAAAACGGGCCTTCGAAGGGAAGGGAAAAGCCCGGGAGAGCGTTAATCTGTTTTTGCGCCGCGTGTGCGTTGGCCAAACAAAGCTGTGCGACTTCTTTAAGCCCTTGTTTCCCCACTGTCGCAAGATATACCGAAGCCGCGAGTGCATTTAAGGCCTGGTTGGTGCAAATATTGGAAGTGGCCCGTTCACGCTTGATGTGTTGTTCCCGCGTCTGTAAAGTCAGGCAAAACCCGCTTCGGCCTTGTGGATCCAGAGATGCCCCGACGATACGACCCGGGAGTTGGCGAATCATTTTTTTTCGGGTGGCAAAAAATCCAATATAGGGGCCTCCAAAGCTTTGGGCATTTCCGAGGGCCTGTCCTTCCCCCACGGCGATATCCGCATTGAACTCTCCCGGGGTTTTTAAAAGACCTAAAGAGATTGGGTCTACCCCCATGACAAGCAGTCCGCCTTTGGCATGAATCATTTTTTCAATAGGGGGAATATCTTCCAGCTGCCCAAAAAAATTAGGGTGTTGAATTAAGACTGCCGCGACGGTGTCATCGATTTGTGCTTCGAGGGCTTCTATCGAGACCTGACCCTTGTTTAGGGGGATCTCTTCAATGGAAGCTTCAGGCAGGCCTGAAAGGTAGGTTGAAATGACCTGCCGGTGGTGGGGGTGGATGGATTGGCTGATCAGAATCTTGCCCCGCTTCGTAATTCGTATGGCCATCAGAGCGGCTTCGGCCAGTGCGGATGCACCGTCGTAAAGCGATGCCCCGGAAACTTCCATATCTGTTAATTGACAGATCATGGTTTGATATTCATAGATTGTTTGGAGCAGGCCTTGGCTCAGTTCGGCTTGATAAGGCGTGTAGGCGGTGTAAAACTCAGAACGCCTCAATACATGATCGACCGTACTCGGAATGAAGTGGTCATAGCTTCCCCCTCCTAAAAATGAAAGGACATCTGATGTGTCTTTGTTTCTTCGGCTGAGATCCAGCAGTTCCCGTTTGAGCGCCATTTGGGAGAGTGCGGGCGGCAGATTCAGGGGGCGGTTGAGACGAAAGGTGGCAGGAATTTCTAATAGATCTTCAAAGGAATCCACGCCGATGTCGGCCAGCATGCCTTGCTCTTCTTCAGTGGTTTTCGGAATATATTCCATGAATAGTCCTTATCTTTTTTTACGGTAAAAGGGGAGTTCGACAACGATCACCGGAGAGGCCTTGCCCCGGATATCTACCAACAGTTCACTGCCGGGTTCGCTGAACGCCAGGTCCACATATCCCATGCCGATTCCTTTTTTAAGGGAAGGAGAATAATTGCCGGAAGTGACGATACCCACTTCCTTTTGGTCGGAATAAATGACGTGGTTTGCCCTGGGAATGCCGCGTTCCAAAAGTTCAAAACCCAGTAACTTTCTGGAAATGCCTTTTCCCCTTTGCTCCAGAAGCCGCCTTTTTCCAATGAAAGATTTTTCAAAATCAACAAAACGGGAAAGCGATGCTTCAATGGGCGTGGTTTTATCATCCATTTCCTGCCCATACAGTGGATATCCCATTTCAAGACGAAGCGTATCCCGTGCCCCAAG
This sequence comes from Nitrospiria bacterium, assembly GCA_945787655.1. Taxonomy (GTDB): domain Bacteria; phylum Nitrospirota; class Nitrospiria; order SBBL01; family JAADHI01; genus JAADHI01. The sequence goes on from CALZIJ010000030.1 coordinate 28,735, forward strand.
GCCGATCGGCTTGATTCCTTTATCGGCCCCGGCCTTCATGATCGCTGTCCAGACAGAGACCGCATCTTTGGCGGGAATGACAATTTCATATCCTTTTTCACCGGTATAGCCTGTTCTGGCGATAAGCACTTTCACGCCTCTTGCGGAGACGAGTTCAACTTCTACAAATTTTCGAAGGCCGATTTCTGTTTTGGAAAAAGGCATAATTTGTTGCAGAATATCCCATGAACGCGGTCCTTGCAGGGCCATCAGTGCAGTTTCTTCCGTGACATCGACCAGGGAGACCCCGGTATCCGGAAGATGTTGGTTGAGCCATTTAAAATCTTTAAGCCGATTTGAGGCGTTCACGATGATTAAAAAATGATCAGGCCCTTTTTTATAAAGATAAATGTCGTCAATGATACCGCCGCTTTCGTTTAATAACATGGAATAGAGTGCGCCGCCACGTTGTAATTTATTCAATGGACCCGGAATCATGTTATCCAGAAAAGTTTCGGCCCCTTCGCCGGAAAGGACAAAGCGGCCCATATGGCTCACATCAAAAAGACCGGCATCATGCCTTACGGTCGAATGTTCCCCTGTCACCCCTGTATAGGAAAGAGGCATTTCCCATCCGGCAAATGGAACCAGTTTGGCATTATTGTTTTGATGAACTTCAAATAGGGGTGTCCGTTTCATTCGTACCTCATTGTTTGTCAAAGGGGCGCTTCAGAAAATTCGCCTCCGAGATAAGCGCGTTGTACCGCCGGATGATTCAGCAGCGTGTCTGCTGGACCACTTAAAACAATCTCCCCGGTTTCCATGACATAACCCCTTGTTGCCAGGCCCAGCGCCGCATGTGCGTTTTGTTCCACCAATAGAATGGTGGTTCCCTGAAGACTGATGTGTTGTATCATCTCAAAAATCTTTTCAACCATCAAGGGGGCAAGGCCTAACGAGGGTTCATCGAGTAAAAGGAGTTTGGGGTTGGACATCAGGGCACGGCCGATAGCGAGCATTTGTTGTTCTCCGCCGCTGAGTGTCCCGCCGGCTTGACCAGAGCGTGTTTTTAAAAGGGGAAATATCTCAAATATAGAAGCAAGGGTCTCTTCTTTTTGTTTTAAACGGGTTTGTAAATAGGCGCCCATTTCAAGGTTTTCCAGGACGGTGAGCCTGGGGAAGATATGACGTCCTTCCGGAACATGGCTGATCCCTTTTTCCACGATCTGATGGGGAGGGAGACCACTGATGTCCTGACCATTAAAAAATATTTTCCCGGACTGGTATGAGACAATGCCTGAAATCGCCATGAGCGTAGTTGTTTTTCCAGCCCCGTTGGCACCAATCATGGCAACGATTTCACCCGTGTTGATTTCCATTGATGTGTCTTTTAGAACAGAAACACCGCCATATCCGGCATACAGATTTTGAATGGAAAACAAACTCATTCCGGTGTTTTTCCCAAGTAGGCGATAATAACACGTTTGTTTTTCTGGATGGCATCCGGACGGCCTGTGGCAATCTTTTCACCATGATCCAAAACCGTAACGGCGTCTGAGATCCCCATGACCATCTGCATGTTATGCTCAATTAAAAAGGGAGTGATCCCCCGGTCCCGAATCTTGCCTACAAGTTGCATTAAACCTTCGGTTTCTTGTGGATTCATTCCGGCTGCGGGTTCATCCAGCAGGAGGAGTTTAGGTTCGGAGGCCATGGCCCGTGCGATTTCGAGACGGCGCTGGTCTCCATAAGACAAAACATGGGCCGCTTGATCACAGTGCCGGGACAAACCCACAAAGTCAAGCAGGGCCATGGCTTTAAGCCGGTCTTCTGATTCCTGGTCTTTGAACCGGCTTCCGTGGAGGAGTGAAGCGATCAATGTTGCTGTCAAGTTTGTACTGTTCTTGGGATATCGCCCGACGATGACATTGTCGACGACGGTCATTTCCGAAAAAAGGCGGATATTTTGAAACGTTCGGGAGATGCCGCGCCGGGTAATTTCAAAAGGTTTCAGGCCGGTAATCTCTTTCCCCTCAAAAAAAATGGTCCCGGTTGTGGCAGAAATCATGCCCGTGATGCAGTTAAAAAAAGTCGTTTTTCCGGCCCCGTTTGGTCCAATTAGGCTGCTCACTTCTCCCTGTTTTATTTTCAGATCAATATTCGTTAACGCGGTGATTCCCTCGAATTGTTTGGAAAGTCCATTAATCTGTAATAAACTGTTTTCAGACATCGCGTTGATTTTTAAAAGAAAAGGAAGAACAGTATCATAGGGGAGGATACGGGTCAACCAAGGCGGCATCTCAGATTTTTTCCATGTAAACATGTATTCAATTATTGGATATTAGACAAGCTCGGACGAGAGGAAAAATGTTTCATCGGCGGTCCTCAGGGGAACATCATGATTTTTAAAATAGGATCTTTTATGACTATTGACCAATCAAGAACTTGAGGATAGGCTTGAATTATCGGTATACTTTAAAACTCGGCAAGAAATAAATTTCGAAGGGATAAAGTATGAGATCTGCCATTTTATTACTCTTCATCTTTATTTTTCCCCTGTTCCCTGCAGGTCAGGATCCTATCCGGCAAACAGAACATACATTAAAGGCGAGTCCTGCTGGTTTAATTATTGCGCGTCCGAAAGTTAAAGAAACTTTTTCAAAAGACCCAACGCCCTTAACAATCCGTATTGTGAATCAGGGGGAACAAACCATTTACCTCCAGGGGATTCGACAAGTATCAGAAGCGGGAAAGGTGCAGCTTTATTTTTATCACCGCCGGGATGGAGGCGGATGGAAGCCTTATTTTGACTCCTTGCCGTGTAATCTGCCGACCTGCAGAAACCTCCATACATTGGGGAGTCGTTGTGGTGACGGGGAACCCGTGGTCATTCGGCTGGGTGGAAAAGGGTCGCATAACTCGGTGAAAGAATTCCAGTGGGGCGGTTTACTTTACGAGCGCAGCGAAGCCACACGGGAAGGACGGTCCCGGCGTTATTGCTACACGGGCTGGGCGCCCAGCCGTGGACAAGTCCGTGTAGAGGTAGAGTATTCCAAAGCAGTCAGCCGGGATCAAAGCCGCAAGGAAGTAATCAAGGGGCGGGATTTTACGGCGATCGAATTTGATTTGCCTGCCTCGGAAAAAGTCTATGAAATTGTCGTCAATGGTTAGTATAAAACCGTTGTGACACAGCACACCGTCTTGATTTTTCTGTGAGATCTAATCTCGAAAATAAACGTGTCTGGCTAGTAGCGGGTATCCTGGCGCAGTAAATCCAGAAACTCGGCGCGGGCTTTGGGGTCTGTTTTAAAAACACCCAGCATGGCACTGGTGACCGTTTTAGAGCGTTGTTTTTCTACACCGCGCATCATCATACAGAGGTGCTGTGCTTCAATCACAACGCCAACCCCGTGCGGGTGAACATGTTCTGAGACAGCCTCAGCAATTTGAGAAGTGAGTTGTTCCTGAATTTGAAGCCGGCGGCTGTAATATTCCACCACGCGCGGGAGCTTGCTCAAGCCCACCACTTTTTTATTGGGCAGGTAAGCCACATGGCAGACTCCGAAAAATGGAAGCATGTGGTGTTCACACAGGGAATAGAATTCGATCTCTTTTACGATAACCATTTCTTCACTGGTGATGGGGAAAAACGCGCCATTGAAGACTTCTTCAAGGTTTAGATGGTAGCCCTTTGTCAGAAAGCGGAGGGCTTTGTCAACACGTTCCGGTGTTCCTTTTAGTCCGGAACGCTCAGGATCTTCCCCCAGTTCAAGAAGAAGCTTCTTAATCAGAGATTCCATGATGTCCTTTTAATCAAGTTCAAAAAATTTGGGATAAGTGGTCAGGTTTCGGCATCCGTCTTTTTCAACCAGAACCATGTCTTCGATACGGACTGCACCGATATCGGGATAATACAATCCCGGTTCAACAGTGACCACTTCTCCAGCTTGCAAGATGTGATCGACCTTAGAAATCCGGGGCGGCTCATGAATATCCAGTCCGATCCCGTGTCCTGTGCCGTGAAAGAAACCCTGCATTCTGCCATTGACCATCCCGGTCGCATAGCCTTTTTTTTCAAAGTATTCATTGATGCTGGAATGAATGAGTTTCCCATTCATCCCGCTTTTGACCTGGGTGATGCCGAGCAATTGTCCTTCCAGCACGGTGTCATACAGACGTTTCAGTGTGTCGGGCGCTTTCCCTTTAATCACCGTGCGGGTCATATCCGCATGGTAGCGGGTTTGGTTTGATCGTGGGAAAATATCAAAAATAATAGATTGATGTGCACGAAGCGGGCCGGAACCTTCGTTGTGCGGGTCACAGGCATCCACACCACAGGAAACAATCGTATGTTGTGCGAGGCAGCCTTTTTCCATTAAGCAGAGGTCAAGATGCCGTCTTACGGATTCAGAGCTTAAGGTCTCGCCATCCAGCGAGAGCAGGCCATCCTTGATTTCGGCCCGTCGCAGGAGATCGAGTGTGCTGTCCAGCGCTTCTTCGACGGCGATTTGTGCCTGGCGAATCGCTTCGACTTCCTGTTCTGTTTTTAGTGCTCTTTGTTCAAAAAAAGGCTCATTCTTGGTTTTGAGGCGATGTCCCAAACCTCTTAAGGCATCTCCGTATTGAAGTGGGAAGTTCCCGGGAACGACCCATTCAGTGATCTCTTGTTCCTTCATAAAAATATCGAGGACATCTGTAAGAGAGGGGGCGGTTTTTCCCGCGGCTTTTGCCCGGGCTTCATATTCGGAATAAGAAAGCACCTGGTCAACGGACGATTGGGAGCGGGCGCGGTCCACTTCGAGGTCACTCATTAATAAAAAGGATTTGCCTTGTACCTGAAGATAAATAAAGGGGTCGGGGGCGAGAAAATGAGAGGCATAATACATATTCGCATCGGTTTCACTGCCCGCAATCATCAGGATGTTGGATGGATTGTTTGTGGTCAGGACTTCGCCTTGCCCGGCCACGCCTAGAGGCCTTCCTCTTCCAGAAACCTTTCAGCATCAATGGCCGCCATGCATCCCGTGCCTGCTGCGGTAATGGCTTGGCGGTAGACCGAATCCTGCACATCTCCAGAGGCAAAAACACCGGGAACATTGGTTTTCGTGCTATCGGGTTGCGTGATGATGTAGCCTGCTTCGTCCAAATCGAGCTGGCCTTTGAAAAGTGCGGTGTTCGGAGAATGGCCGATCGCAATGAACAGGCCGTCGGCACTGGGTTTTGAAACTTCGCCGGTTTTCACATTTTTGAGCTCAAGGCTGCCTACCCGCCCTTCTGTATTGGGTGTAATATCCGTGACGACAGTGTTCCAAAGAAAATCAACTTTCGGGTTGGCCATGATTTTATCCTGCATGATTTTGGACGCACGCAGGCTGTCCCGGCGGTGAACCAAAGTCACCTTTGTCGCAAAACGGGTCAGAAAAATGGCTTCTTCCACGGCGGTATCCCCGCCACCGACGACAAAGACTTCCTTATCACGAAAAAAGAAACCGTCACAGGTGGCACAGGCGGAGACGCCATTTCCCATCAAGCGGCTTTCCGCGGGAAGGCCCAGGAGTTTTGCTCGTGCGCCGGAGCAGATGATGAGCGTTTTTGCAAAATAGGAAGCGTCGTCATCGACAACAACCTGAAAGGGCCGTTTTGAGAGATCCACTTTGGTCACATCACCGGTTAAAAAAGCGGTATCAAATCGTTCGGCCTGCTGCCGCATTTGAAGAATCAGGTCCGGTCCCTGAACCCCTTGTGCAAAACCCGGGTAATTATCGACATCAGTCGTAATCATCAATTGTCCGCCTGCCGTAGCCCCTTCTATCAAAAGGGGGGAAAGGTTCGCGCGGGCAGCGTACACGGCCGCAGTCAAACCGGCCGGCCCGGACCCGATGATAATGACCTTTTGTTCCGTGTTGTTTTCAGCCGGTTTACTCAAATCAGCCTCCAAGGTCGTTTAAGGCGTCTTTGATGTTTTTCCGAATACAGGTAAAAATAGGCGTATCCAGCAAGGTAAAACGGCTGGCTTCTGCTTCCCGAAGGGCCATGACGAGATCCAGAAAATCTCCTGGAAAGTCGGATTCAAAGGCCACGACAAACTCATAATCATCCAGTCCAAAAGAATAGGAGGTGTTGATTTTGACAGTTGGGTATTTGTGTCCGATTTCAATATGCTCGTTCATCATACCCTGTCGTGTTGACTTGGTCAGCAGGTACCACTCGCGGGTTTTAACAAAAGGGTAGATAAAAAGATATTTCGCTTCACCCGGAACAACCGTAAGCCGGTTGGCTTCCGAGCCTTCATGGGAATGTTTATCCACATAGGTCGAACGCTTGGTCATGGCTAAATAGGAATAGGGAGTGGTGATATATTTCCCAAGGCTGGTTTTCAAAATTTTAACCATCATATCCTGTAAGTCTTCAATTTCGTAGCTGATACGCCACAACATGAAGTCAACTTCCGGTCGAATGCCGACGGTTGAATAGGGGACGGTCATGACTTTGGAATCAAATTCGGCCACAGCGGCTTCAAATTCCTTTTTACCGGCTTCCCGTTCCTCTGCCGGTAGCCGACGCCATAAGGGATCGACCTTAAAAAATTGGTAGTTTACGTATTGCCTTTTGAATGTTGCCATTTAAAATATCCTCCCCAAATGTGTATCGATCAACTCAGTGGCCGATTTTATCAGCGGACTTGTCCTGAAAGCAACCCCCTTTCCCCTGCTTTAGGCGGTCTTATAGCTTGTATGCGGGTTTCTTTTGTCCCTGATTACGTTTTCGTTTGAACCAGAGTGGCGCTTCTTCTTCCGTAGCTGAGAAGCAGTTCAAGACGACGCACCAAAAGCGCGATTAAAAAGCCGATGGAAAAAAGTGAGGCTAAAAATACAATATGATGATCAAAATGAATCTGAATGTCCGCATCAGAAAAATAGGCATGAGCGACAAGAAACCCGTAGGAAAGCAGGGTAATGCCCGTTGTGGCCCACACGAGATGAATTTGAAACCAAAGGCCGGATGCCGCAAGCAAAATAGGATAAAGGATCAGCAAATGACTGGTGATGCCTCCATTGTTTAAGAGGGCTGCGGTTAAAAAAAGGACGTCGGACCCTGCCCAGAATAATCGGGCCGTGCGTTCAAACTTTGGTTTTTTTAAAAACGCGTCAAAACCCACGGAGGACACTATCCAGAGAGAAAGAATACTGAGCAGGGTATAGTGGTACTCCGGCGTTCGAATTTTAAAAAGATGATACCAAAGAAACTCAATGCCTGCGAAAAAGGAAAGTACAATAAGATGTGAAGCAAGAGCAGGTTTCCTGCGAAGCCAGCATTTGATTTGGTCGGTCATGCTGGTTGCCGTAGACTCCAGGACGTCTCCTGCCAAAAACCGGTCCAGGTCATTGGCCAGTTCTTCTGCGGATGGATACCGTTTCTCCGGGGCCTTTTCGAGGCAGCGTAAACAGATTTTTTCAAGGGTTTTGGGGATATTCGGTGCAATGCTTCTTGGTGCGCGGGGCTCTTCTTCAATGACTTTGAGCAGCGTTTCAAAGGGCTCATCGTTTTTAAAAGGGGGAGCGCCGGTCAGCAATTCATAAAGTACGGCACCCAGGCCGTAGACGTCACAAAGCGGACCAATTTCGGATTCATCGCCCTTCGCCTGTTCTGGCGCCATATAGCACGGAGTTCCAGAAATAGCTTCAGTGTCCTTCCCGATGCCTCGTCCGCCCAAGCCCCTGGCCAAGCCAAAGTCCGTCACGTAAGGCTGACCATCTTGGTCAAGGAGAATATTGGACGGTTTTAGATCCAGGTGCACGAGATTACTGGCATGCAAGTGGGCTATGGCCTGGGCAACGAGAGAAACAACCCGGACCGCTTCCTCAGTGGAAAGGCGGTTTGCCCTGTTTCTTTTGGCAAGGCTCTCTCCTTCGATATACTCCATGGCAATATAGTGCTGCCCAAGTACTTTTCCTGTTTCATAGATCCCGACAATATTGGGATGACGGACACTTGCGGCCGCCTTGGCCTCACTGCGGAAACGGAGTACATTTTTCCAAGACAGCAGGCGGTTGGAAAGGATGACTTTAATGGATACCAATCGGTCAAGTTCTTTTTGAACACCTTTATATACCACGCCCATGCCCCCCCGGCCCAGTTCTCCGAGAATTTTGTAGGGGCCAAAGTCAAAGGGATATTCACTTAATAAGGATGGCGTAGAAAGATCAAGCCAATCGATAGATGGGGCATTCGACTCTTCTTCCGAGCTGAAGATCTCGGTAGGGGGGTCTTCAGGATCCAGGTCTTCGGGGTTTACGTCTTCCGGTTCGGCGAGATTACTCAAAACAGGCCTTATTGATGATAACGATTTGAAACAGGAAGCCTAAAATAGAGCCATCCGATCTGAATAGCAATCACATGAGCCAATAAAAAAGATATTTTATTGAAGAAATGACGATATTTCAATAAACAAGGCCTCAGGTTGTTCTGCAATAATGGCGTGCCCTGTTTCTTTGAATACCCGAAGCGTTGATTTCGGAATATCGCTGTGCAGGCGTTTCTGATAGGCCAGTGGAATGGCTTGGTCTTTTTCTGCACCAATAATCAAGGTGGGGTGGGCAATTTCATGAAGGCGGTGATGCAGCGCCGGTACAAGTTGTTTCCCGCGGCACAAGCGCGAAAAGGTTTTTGAAGAGCGGTGAATTTCCTTTTTTTCAGAGGGGCTTAATCTTTTCCCGGCGAGGGTTTCCTTCAGTTCCGGGCGATAATAAAAACGTTCCAATATTTCTTTATAATTCAGCCCCGATGGATTGATCATGGGAATGCCAGGCAGCATGCCCGCGGCAGTGGCCACGAGGATCAAACGTGAAATCCTGTGGGGATGGCCCAAAGCGAGGGAAAGCGCCATCCAACCGCCCATCGAAAAACCGAGGATATGGCATTGCTCAAGCCCGGCGGTATCCATCCAGTCCAAAACAAAGTCTGTAAGATGCGATAGGGATGAGATTCCGGGAATATCTTCAGATTGTCCAAAACCGGGGTAATCAATGGCATAAACACGAAACCTGTCTTCAAGCAGCGGGATAATATCCTGATATTCAACTGCCCGTCCTGCGGCAGAGGGAAGCAATAACAGCGGAAAGCCTGACCCGGATTCAAGAGAATAGATCTCCCCACCCTTGACCCGTCGTTTTTTGTGAAGCATGCTAGGTCCAAATAGGAACGGGAGCAGAATGGTGTTTCGGAAAAAAGACAGACAAATGGATTATTCGTCGGAATGTTTTTTGACGAATGCCTTGATTTCTTCTATATATTCGACAATCAGTTTTGCTTTTTTCAGGCCAAACTGAAAAGGGAATTTATCGTCTTCATCCTGACTCAAAACGATCATCGGGTTTCCTTTAAATTCAGATTCTTTCGCGGGCATTTTAGACTCCTTACATAGTGTTGTATGGGATAAAAGCCGGGTTTATGTTTCGGCTTGTGTTCTCCGGGGGACCCGATAAGCCTGAGCACCCAGTACGAGTGCGAACCCAACGGCCAGATAAATCACCCCAATAACAAGGTGGGGCGCGCCGACTGAGCGGACAATCTTGCCGAGAAGCATCATGCCTACCACCATGACCCAGCTTTTGGGACTGAAAGTCATATACACCGGGCTTTTTTCCGGCAGGGTTTTGATTCGGGCGATGTATTTTCGGGCCAGCTTTTTTAATACCAGATTTCCCTTGATAAAGCCGATGGTCAAGGCAATGGCTAAACCGATGGCTTCCGTGAAACCTGGACCGGGGCGGCCCTCACCAAAGACGCTCAGCGAGCGGTTTCCAAAAAGGAAAATTGCGCCGGAGATCAAAAGGCCGGTACCCACCAGTCCCCACATTAAAAATGCAACTTTCAAGTGTGTTTCTCTTTTGATGTTCAAAATAAGATCCTTTCGTGGTGATTTTATTGTTTTAACGCCCGTTGCCGCAAGGCCTCATAGGCGACGATCCCGACGGCGACGGAAACATTGAGTGACTGAACCTGCCCCATCATGGGCAATGTCAGGGTGCAGTCACATTTTTCCAATACCTTTTGTCGAATGCCTTTTCCTTCTCCACCCACCACAATGGCGACCGGGCCGGTAAAATCATAATCGGTGTAGCATTTTTCCCCCGAAACATCCAGACCGGCAATCCATAGACCTTCCTGTTTGAGCCGTTCGATGCTTTGTCCCATATTATTGACCTGGCTGACGGGCAAATGAGAGACGGCGCCGGCTGAACTTTTAGACACTGTTGCCGTCAGGCCGACTGAGCGCCGCGCAGGAATGACAACCCCATCTCCACCGACAGCATCCACTGTCCGAATGATCGCACCCAAATTTCTGGGGTCTTCCACACCGTCAATCAAGAAAAGAAAGGGCGGCGCGGAGCCCGCTTTTGCCTTGATGATCAGATCGTCAAAGGTATCATACCCCCCGGTGGATAAAAATGCGACCATGCCCTGATGTTTGGGGGTTTGGGCCATTTTATCGAGTTGTTCACGTTTTGCCGTCAATACCCGGATGTTGCGGTGTTTGGCCAATGTGCGGACTTCATCAATGGCCTGGTCCCGGCGATTGTGCAGTAAATAAATTTTGTCTACCGATGCGCCTGAAAAAAGGGATTCCCGCACCGGATTAACACCATAAACCATGGTTTTTTCAGTCATCGTTTTACTCGTGTTGTTCCATCGGGGCGGTCTTCTATGATGATGCCGGCCTCTGCAAGCTGATTTCGGATTTGGTCTGATTTCGCCCAATCCTTGTTTTGCCGTGCACTCTCGCGGTCTGTAATCAAAGATTGAATGGTCTTTTCATCCAGTCCGTTGCTGGTTTGGAAAGATGCGGTCCAGGCTTGATAGCGCCAGTCTTGGGAAGAAACGCATAAAACGCCCAGAAGGCGGCCGAGGGTTCTGAGCATTTCCGCGGCGGACCAGGCTTTGCTCAGGTCTCCTTTTTTTAAGGAATGGTTTGCAGTGGCGCGTAACTCCTGAAGCACCCCGATGGCCCGCGCTGTATTAAAATCGTCGTCCATTGCGGCCTCAAAATTCTTTTGAAACGGTTTGAGTGTTTCATCCTGTTGAGGTTTGGCATCACCGGAAATCTCTTCGATTTTTTGAAAGAGGGTATAGAAGTTGTCGAGTCCATTTTTAGCGGCGCTTAACCCCTGATCTGAAAAGTCAATTGGAGATCGGTAATGTGTGGAGAGCAAATAATAACGAAGGACTTCAGCGATGACCGGTTCTGGAAACTGGGCTGACTTTTTAAAAATTTCATCAATGGTGAAAAAATTACCCAAGGATTTGGACATTTTTTCCTGGTCGACTGTGACAAAACTGTGGTGCACCCACGTTGACGCGAATGTCTCGCCGCTAAAAGCTTCTGATTGGGCGATTTCATTTTCATGATGAGGGAAAATCAAATCTTCTCCACCGCCGTGGATGTCAATGGTCTTCCCCAAATGTTTCATGGCCATTGCAGAACACTCGATGTGCCAGCCGGGCCGGCCTAACCCCCAGGGGCTTTCCCAGGTGGGTTCGCCCGGTTTGGACTGTTTCCACAAAGCGAAGTCAAGCGGGTTTTTTTTTCGTGGATCAACCTCGACCCGCGCCCCGACCATTAAATCCTCCAGATGGCGGTGGGAGAGCTTGCCATAAGGTTTGAAAGACGCCACATCAAAATAAACATCGCCATCTACAATATAGGCTCTGTTTTTAGCGACCAGGTCTTCGATGAGACGGACCATTTCAACAATATGTTCCGTCGCCTTGGGTGCAACGGTTGGGCGGCTGATGCCCAAACGGTCCATATCCCGGTCGTAGGCGAGAATAAATTCATCGGCGACTTCATGCCAGCTTCGACCTTCTTTTTCTGCCCGGGCAATAATTTTATCGTCGACGTCGGTGTAGTTTTTCACAAAACGTACAGTGAACCCACGATATTCAAGGTAGCGGCGAATCATGTCAAAAATGATGGCAGACCGCGCATGCCCCACATGGCAATGGTCATAAACGGTTGCACCGCAGACATACAGGGAGATTTCTCCCTGTTTTTGAAAGGAGAGGGTTTCTTTTTTTCGTGTCAGGGTATTACTGATTTTTAACATGATATCGATTCGAATTTTATGTTAAACGGGGTTGTCCCCGTTAGCGGTTTCCTCATGCTGCCAGCCGACCGCGCCGATAAGGGGCACGAAGGCACAGTTGGTCAGTGCGGTTTCTGTGACACCGGATCCGGTTTTCACAATTTTTTTTAAAACTTGTGAAAACCTTCCCCCCACGGGAATAAGCAAACGGCCTCCAACCGCGAGTTGATCGACGAGGGGCGGCGGGACTTCAGGAGCGCCTGCGGCAACGAGGATGGCGTCAAAGGGGGCTTTTTCTTCCCAGCCAATTGAACCGTCTGCGGCTTTGATTTCTACATTAAAATATCCCAAATGTTTTAAGACGCTGCGCACTTTTTCTATAAAAGGTTCGATCCGTTCGATTGAATACACTTTGGCGGAGAGTGCTGCAAGTAGTGTTGTTTGATACCCTGAACCGGTGCCTATTTCAAGCACGCGCTCATGACCGGACAAATGAAGCGCTTCCGTCATCAGCGCGGCCATGAAGGGTTGTGAAATGGTCTGCCGTTCTCCAATCGGTAATGCATGGTCCCCATAGGCCTGTTCCTGAAGCGCTTCTTCCACAAAGAGATGCCGGGGAATGGTGCGCATTGCAGCCAGAACGCGTTCATCTCGAATACCTCTTGCAATCAGCTGCTCCTCAACCATACGATTTCGGGCCGACTGAAAGCGGCTCACAAGAAGTGTTTCCGGTTTGAATGAACATTCACAATGCCTCCCTCTCAATTTTGTGGACTGATTTTAACTGACACCGGGAGTGAATGGCAAGGCAGTCTGCGGTCTGGATCGGATTATCTAAACCAAACTCACTTTAACGGATGAAAACCTTGAGATAAAAGGGTTATTCTGAAAATGAACGAATCTCTTTCCTGGGTGACTTATGAATATTGGGCAACTCTCTGTTCAAAACCGTGTCCCGGTAAACCTGCTCTTGCTGGTGATGGTTATCGGCGGGTTTATTGGTTTTCGAATGATGCCTCGTGAGGTTTTTCCTGTGGTGTCGATCGATCGTGTTGCCATTACGACGGTATTTCCCGGGGTCTCTCCGGAAGAAATTGAACAGGAGATTACAATCCCGATCGAAAAAGCGTTGAAGGGGGTCAAGGGGATCGCACACATTGAGTCCGGTTCGGTGGAAGGGATTTCTATGATTGAGCTGGAACTGGAAGAGGGCCGGGAGATGAGGGCGGTCGCGCAGGATGTCCGTTCACGTATCGAACGGATAGATGATCTGCCGGAAGAAGCCGAAGCGCCCGTGGTGATTGAAATTGAATTTGAAGCGCCGGTGGTGGTCATCGGGGTCAGCGGTCCGCTGCCTGAAATCACACTGAGGAAAATTACGGATGACCTTGAAGACCGCATTGAGCAAATCGATGGTGTGGGTTCTGTCATCCTGGGAGGGTATCGGGATCAGGAGGTTTGGCTGGAATTGGACCCAGACCGAATGTATGCCCTGGGTATTGGTATCCGGGAGATTATTCTGGCATTAAGAGGGCAGAATCTGGACTTGGCGGGCGGCGGACTAAAAGGCAACAAAGAGGAATTACTGGTTCGGACGGTCGGAGAATTTAAATCGCTTTCGGAAGTCGACCATCTGATTATTCGAAAACATCCGGGCGGGCGTCACATCCGCCTGCGTGATGTGGGCCGTGCGCGGCTCACTTTTAAGGAAGAGCAAGCCTATGACCGAATAAACGGAGAGCGGGCGATTACACTGAATGTGACCAAACAGCCCGATGGGGACGCGATTCACATTATGGAGCAGATTACGGAGGCAGTCGCACAGCTGCGCACAATCGCTCCAAAGTCCGTGGATATCAGCCTGACGCAAGACAGCGCCTTGTGGATACAATCCCGATTGAAAACGCTTTATGTGAACGGGGCCATCGGCTTTACCTTGGTGTGTATTACGCTGTTTACTTTTTTAAACTGGCGTATGGCGCTGTGGGCTTCTATCGGTATTCCGGCGTCGTTTTTGGGCGGATTTTTTGTGATGCCCCTCTTCGGACAAACGGTGAATATGTTGTCTCTTTTTGCCTTGATTCTGGTCCTGGGTCTGGTGGTGGATGACGCCATTATTGTGACCGAAAATGTATATCGGCATTTAAGTCTGGGCTATTCCCCGATCCAGGCGGCGATTCGCGGAACCAATGAAGTGGTTCTCCCGGTTATTGCAACCGTAACGACCACTGTTGCAGCGTTTATTCCCATGCTGATGATGTCGG